>JAHEYK010000031.1 GCA_023251625.1 Bacteroidota bacterium | reverse complement strand
CCGCTTGCGAGCTTTACCCCTTTGCAGGAATTATTTTCAATTATTAATTCGGAAACCTTGCTTTTGAAATAAAATTCACCTCCATGGCCGGTGATCGTCTTTCTCATTGCAGTAATTATCTGGGGTAATTTATTTGTTCCGATATGTGGATGTGCTTCGTATAATATCCGCTCATCTGCCCCGTGTGACACGAATAAATTCAGGATGCGGTCGATATTGCCTCTCTTGCTTGATCGTGTGTATAGTTTTCCATCTGAATAAGTCCCTGCACCACCTTCGCCAAAACAATAATTACTTTCCGGATTTACAATACGGTGCTTCATTAAGGAGGCCAGATCTCTTCTGCGTGCTGACACTTCCTTCCCTCTTTCTACAATGATGGGCTTGAGCCCTAGCTCAATTAGTTTTATGGCTGCAAATATTCCGGCAGGTCCTCCACCCACAATAATAACAGAGTGGGCATTTGAAACATTTTTTAGGGTGAATTCCTTTACTACTGACTTTATGAATGGCTCGTTGATGAATACCTCCACTTGTACTTGTACGAATATTTGCCTTCCTCTGGCGTCAATAGATTGACGAATACGTTTTATGCCTGTAATTTCATGCCTGGGAATGTTTAATTCCGCTGTAATATAATCTGTAAGGGAATTATCTCCATATGCGGTAATAGGGGAGACGCGGAGGTGTAAGGTCTTTATCATGGTATTCGTCAGGTTTTTATCCTGAAATGAATGATTCCGATAATACAATACAAAGGTAGATTAAAACCTCATTAAATTCTTATTTAAACACTGTTTTTAAGTAGATATCTCAAACTTCACTTTTTTATTCTTGATCCTTTCATTTTGGATTAATTGCAATGTTCTCCTGATCTTGTCGCTTTTTATAGCTGCATAGGCGGAATAATCCAGTACTTCTATTTTCCCTAATTCTTCTTTTTGAAGTCCGCCTTTCTTCAGGAGCATGCCTACAATATCCATCTTGTTGACCTTGTCTTTTTTGCCGGCTGCTATATATAATGTTTGCCATTCGCTTGCTTGCGGGATAGATAATTTTTCCGGAAGCAATTCGATCTCCGGTATGACCTTTAGAAAAGGCGGCAGGTGATCCGTTTCTTTTAATAAAAAATAAGCAGTGCCGCTGGCATTCATTCGTGCTGTTCTTCCATTGCGGTGGATCATTACCTCTTCCGTGGTGGGCAACTGGTAATGAATGATCGCTTCTATTTCCGGAATGTCAAGGCCGCGCGAGGCAAGATCGGTTGATACCAGTAGGTTTATACTTCCATTCTTTAACTTGATCAGTACTTTTTCTCGGTCTATCTGATCCAGCCCTCCGTGATAAATGCCGTGTGCAATTTTTAATTTCTTCAATTGTTCGCTTATTCTCTCTACGGCATCGCGGTGATTGCAAAAAATAATTTTCGACTTCGATCCTAATTTTCCGATCAGCAGCAGGAGTGCATCCATCTTGTCAATGCCGGTTGCTGTGACGGATTTTATGGTCAATCCTGTTTTACCTTGTTGATGCGTACCTGTGAAGTCAAGCCTGTTTGTTTTTTTTAATCCCACAAAGGCGGGAATTTCTTTTAAAGAAGTAGCAGAGGTCAGAACTCTTTTCTGTACATTTTTTAGTTGTGAGATAATGAAAGACATTTCTTGCTCAAATCCTGCGTCAAGAGATTTATCAAACTCATCCAATATTAAAACGGATATTTTATCGGTCGATACATGCTTGTGGTCCATATGATGTGCAATCCTGCCCGGTGTTCCTACAAGAACTGCAGGCGCCTGCAGAAGATTATTTTTTTCGACAGAGACAGAATGCCCTCCGTAGCAGCAGCTGATCTTAAATTCAGTCCCCATAAGTTTAAATACCTGCTCGATCTGCAAGGCTAACTCACGCGAAGGGACCAATATCAATACCTGTACTTCTTTTACATCTTGGCGCAATAAGTTTAATAATGGAAGCAGGAACGCCAGCGTTTTTCCAGAGCCTGTGGGAGAGATAAGGATAACATCTTCCGGCTTAGTAATAGCATCGATGGCGGCTTCCTGCATTGTATTCAATGCGCTTATCTTCAAATAAGAAAGTACCTCTGTGTGGTTCATGATGTAAAATAAAAAGCGGGTTTAATTTTTGATCAAACCCGCTTTGGAGAGAAAATGCTCCAGATTACTTATTCAGTTTTGCCCTTTGGCTTTTCGTTAGGTGTTGGTTTTGGAGTAGCACGCATCGGGTCAACGGGGCGGGCAGGAGCCGTTCCGATCGGCTGAGGTGCGGTGCGTGGCTCTGCTTTTGGGGCAGGAGCAGGAGCAGTTTTTTCCGGAGATGGGGCAACTACAGGAGCTTTACCGGGCTCGTTTGTTTTGGTTCTTGTTTCAGGTGTTTGTGCATACATGGCTGCGCTGATCACCAATGCAGATGCTGACAGGATGATTTTTTTCATTTGGATTGTTGTTTTATAGGTTGTTAAATGGTTTAATACAATTATTATGCCACTGCCGAATATACAATAAAATGTTTTTTAGTTGTTAACTTGTTATTCATAGTCAAGCATAGGAGTGTTTTGACGGCTCCCGTAAAAGACTTACCTTTACAAGATGAAGCTCAGGCTCTTAGCGATTTTTATTTTCTCAGTATTTGCTTTCTCTTCACTCGCGCAAACCAGTGTAAAAGGCCTTATTTCTTCAAACACTGCCTGGACAAAAATTAACAGTCCTTATATAGTTGACAGTACTGTTTTTGTACTGCCGAATACAACATTGACCATTGAGCCGGGAGTTACTGTGAAATTTGCAGATGGCCAAAGTTTGCAGATACAAGACGGTGCCCTGATCGCTATGGGTACCAGGATGGATTCAATAACGTTCACCAGCAATTCCTCCTCTCCTGTTAAGGGGATTTACCCGGGTATTTATTTGAGCGTCTCAAGTCAGCTTTCACAATTTAATTACTGCAATTTTAAGTATGCAGACTTTGCAATTCAAAATGATCATGTGAATGATACTTTGACAGCTAAGAATTCGGTTTTTGAATTGAATAACAATGGTCTCTCTTGTCCGTTTTCATTTGTAGGTGTTGATTCCTGTATATTCAGCTCCAACGGAACAGCGTTGATCGGTGGGGGTACTACACAGAACTCTGTTTTTTTTCAAAATCAAATTGGAATAGCTGAGAGCGGACAGAATTCTTTTGTGAATAATTGTATCATCAGCTCAGGTCAAACAGGTATAACCGGAACTGCAGGGAAAATAGTTAACACTTCGGTTATCTATAATCAATTAGGGATTGATCTGGGTTATAATACAGTGGTTGATAATTGCAATATATCTTCCAATGGAACTGGATTGATAACACAGTTCAATACATGTCCTCCTATGTGGGATTCTATACGGAATTGCACCATTGATTCTAATACTATTAAGGGAGTTGAAATTAATCTTACCTCTTCTATTTATAAATGTAATATCAGAAATAATAATGTAGGCTTAAATATTGCCAACGGAACAGGGATCATTGTCTCGAAAAATTATATTGAGAATAATATGACAGGAATAGAAATGGGTATTGTGGACGCGTACGTAAGTTGTAATAAGATATGCGGCAGTTCGCAATATAATGTGAACGTGTTATATCCTTCCACCAAAAGCTATATGATGACCCATAATTACTGGTGTACGTCTCTCATTGCTTCTGTTGATGCAAAAATATTTGATGGATATGATGACCCCAGTTTCGGGCATGTTCATTATTTGCCTCTTGACAGCACCTGCTATCTTAATACCGCTGTCAATGAAATGGAAGATGCTGTATTCAATTTATATCCTAATCCAAGTACAGGAAAATTTATTCTGGAGACGAATTCATCTGCATGGATAAATGCTGAAATGGAAATCTATAACTCAATAGGGGAAAAGGTTTATTCAATTTCAGGTATTGATCGTAAAGCCAATATTGATATTTCCTGGTGTCCCGAGGGTATTTACTTTATCCGGTTATATGTTCAGGGTATAGCCTCTATCAGGGAGGTCATAATAGCTAAATAGGCTGAAATTAGCTTGAAATTGGGTGAAATATTGTCTGTTTAACCCAACCTTTTGCTTACAAGGGAAAAATATCCTACCTTTACGTTATGAGAAGGGTATTCCCCATTGTTATATGTACTGTTTTTGCCACCACCATTCATGCGCAATATGTTTTTAATTCATGCGATATGCGTCCGGCTTATGGAGACAGCCTCATAGGAAGTTTTGAACAATTTGATACCACCGGAGTTTTATCAGGACCTGCCGGGGCAAATGTAACATGGGATTTCAGTAATGTAGTTTTAAATAGTTCCGGTAATATTATTCATCACTATTTTGACCCTGCTTCCACGCCCGAAATAGTCATGTTCCCCAAATCAAATCTTGCTGATCTTACACCGAACGGAGTTTATACATATTTGAATTATTCTGCCGACAGTACGATCTTTATGGGTGATTTTCACGATTCTGTCAGTTATCACTACGCATGGGACCCGCTTGTGCAGAATAATTGCCCTTTAAATTTTGGAAATACTTTTACAGATAAATTTGCCAGGTTTAACTTTGGTCAGTGTCCTTACCATCATTCCTATACAAACCGTACTGCATCTTATGATGCCTATGGAACACTGCTTTTGCCGCATTCCTCCGTATCGGTAGCTCGTATTAAGATCATAGATCATACACTCGACTCTGCATTTTGTATTGGGCCTGCTATCATATCTATCGTTATTGACACATTTTATACATGGTACGATATTTCTACAGATCAACCTGTGTTTTCAATGCATACATTTTTTGACAGTACCAACTCTTATATGAATCGATTTGTCGAACATGATGCATATACGCATTTACCTGCCGTGGTGAAGGTGGATGGGATCAATGAGGTAGCGGAGCAAAATAGTGTGATCCTATATCCGAATCCTTCGAATGGAAGAATCGAGATCAAAGCCCAAAGATCAAATGTCAGATATGCTGAAATATATGACATGTTCGGGAAAAATATTTTTCAATCAGCATTCAATTCTTCACAGCCGGTAATTAATATTGCATCTCAGCCGGATGGGGTTTACTTTTTAAAGATGAGAATGGATAACGGCTATTCTTCGCAAAAGATAATTATTCAGAAGTAGCTTTTCTGGTTACTTCATCGCGATCACCGAAATTTCTACATTCACTTTTTTAGGAAGGGCTGATACCTGAACTGTTTCGCGGGCAGGTGGGTTTATTGGAAAATATTTTCCATAAACTTCATTAACTTTTCCAAAATTATTCATGTCTATCAGGAAGATGCTTGACTTTACAATATTGTTCATTTTCATTCCGGCAGCTTCTACTATTGTTTTTATGTTCTCCATCACCTGTTTCGTTTCATTTTCAATGCTGGAAAGGTCTATTTCATCTGTGAATGGTTTATACGCAACTTGTCCTGATACGAACAGCATATCGCCGTGCAATATGGCCTGGCTATATGGGCCGATAGGTTTCGGGGCTTTTTCTGAAAAGATGACTTTAGATTGTTCCATGATTTAATTTTTTTGTGAGGAAAACATTTGCTTGGTCAACGAACGGTTGCTTTTTGTAAAAACCCCTTTGTTTACATCACGGATGTCCTCGATGGAATAGAAAGCGGATGGATTGTATTTTTGAATAACGTGAACGATGGATTCAATATTTTTTCTCTTAGCAACTGTTAAAATTACTTTTACCGGCCCTTTTGCTCCATGAGCATCCAATACGGTTATGCCATGATTTTCTTTTTGAAGCTGAGCGATCATTTCTGTGCAATCCTGATGGGATATAATTCGAATGATCTGTAACCCAAGGGCTATTTTTTCCTCGATGATCAGGCCTATATAGTTACCCATCGCAAATCCACCGGCCCAGCCTATATAACAGGCAAAATTGTTTGCCTGTTTCATCACTTGGCTTACAACCACGATCCAGATCAGCACTTCAAAAAATCCAAGCAGGGGTGATATGTTCTTATGCCCACGGGAGGTAAGTACATGGCGCATAGTTCCCAGTGTAACATCGCCTATCCGCGAAACAAAAATGATAAGAGGCAGAACAAGCCAATTGTAGTAATCAAAAGTGGTGCTCACAAAATTATTTTAGAACCATTATTTTTTTTGTTTCAAGCGCTTCTCCGGATTTTAGTGTGCAGTAATATACTCCATTGGTTAAATTATCTGCCGATAACTGGATCCGTTGTTCTCCAGCTGTAAATTCCTGGTCAGCAATTACTTTTACAAGCCTTCCGCTAATATCATAAAGGTGTAACTGTGCTTTTGAATTTTTTGTAAGCGTGAAAGCGATCGTAGTGGTATGATTGAAAGGATTGGGATAATTGCTTAAATTAAAATGTTTATTTTCCTTATTATGTACACCCACAACATCGTTCCTGCTCGTAATATTGCTTGTGAAAATCCCTCGTGAATGTGTGGCAACTGACACTAATCCATCGGTTGTTCTGAAATCGATCATATCGCAGATAGAGTTGCCAATCGTTGCTGCTCCTTGCTGGGTCCACAGCGTGCCGGTCCCCATGAGTGTATCGGTGGTATATAAACCTGTACTGGTAGCAGCCAGGAAGGCGGTTCCGTCTGTTAGTGGCATGATACTTACCCATCTGACAGAAGGCCCTGTTCCTGTTCCTGTAGAATTTGAATTCTGTTCAAGATTTCCGGCCACTTTAGTCCAGGTTGGAGTACCTGTATTTGCATTGGTAGAATAAAAAATGCTGTAAACGCTGTAATTTGAAAAGGCAACCATCACGTTTCCTGCATTTGCAGGGTCAATGGAGATACAGGATACGTTTCCAGCGGGAAACGCTGCATCAGTTACATCCACCGCTGTTGGTGTTCCTGAGTTTGCATTATCGATCCGGTAAACGCGCTTGTTACTTGTTCCATAATACACAATGTTAGCAGGGTTTTTGGCAACCGCCACCGCAGTTATTTTTGCATTTGCAGTTGGAACGGTATCCGGAAATTTTGTCCATCCGGTGCTGATGCTGTCCCAGTTTCCACTCATTGGAATGGTATTCAGAGCATCATTCCTCCATAGATTTTTCCCTCCCGCCAGGTACATGATGTTATTATTGTTAGGGTCCAGAACAAATGGATTAATGAACTGATATCCTTTTCCACCAATAGGATCAATGCTGGCCCAGTTGGTGACGTTGCCGGCGGCATCTACATTTGCTTTGATGATATTCTCGGCATTCTGAACAGAGAAATAATAACTGGATTTGTTGTTTGTAATTGCACAGTAAGAACCATCTCCTCCATGAGGTTGTTTCCATAATGAAGCAGGGTCATTTGAATTGATGAACCACGTGCCGTTGTCTTGTGTTCCGCCAATGATGGTGCTATCGTTTGAGGCTGCATGATCAATAGCGGTTGTGTAAAACATAGAAGTGAGATAGCCATTATTAAGCGGGGTCCAGGTAACAAGTGCAGCGGTATCATTATTTGTCATAAAGATACCACCATCATTTATCGAGATCATGGTGTCGGCTTTTGAAGGCATGAAAGCGATCTCATGCTGATCGGAGTGGTGGTTTGGATATCTGTAAACCGTGGGTGCCCAAGTGATGTTGTTGTTGCCCAACTTATATCCGCCAATGTGTGTGGTTTGGGTTGCATTTAAAAAACCACTCGTGGATCTGTATAAGTTGGTGGCTCCGATGTAAACGATCGAAGTGTCATTCGGATGTATGCGAATAATGGCATCGTATCCGCCTTGCACCGTGAAAGAATCGAACGTAGTTCCGCTCGTAGGGATGTTGGCTGAAAGGTTCATCCATGTATTTCCCCCTGCATAATATTTCCACAAGCTGTTCCATTCTACTTGGTTGATGATATTGGTATCTGCTTTCCCAAATCCAGTAGTTACAGTAGAAAGAAAGTATACCTGGTTTTCATCCCTGGGAGAAATGCCGATCCGAATTCTTCCATAGGTGGTTGGAAAACCTGCGGGAGTTATGTTGGTCCAGGTATTTCCGTCAGGCGAACGATAAATCCCCTTTGAAGACCCATCGCTGCTTAGGGTGGCATAAATTATGCCTGTAGAGGTAACTGCTACATCGGTGAAATATGAAAATGGCGCTGTAGAATTACTGCCTTTTGCCACCGCCCAGGAAGTGCCCCCATTCGTGCTTTTCATAATGGCACCATAGGTGGCAGCATACACAACATCGTTCACTGCATCTGCCGGATTTGTTGCGGTATTCCATATGATATCCCAAACATTATCAAAGGTTTGAGGCGTTCCGGAAGTGGTTGCTGCTAATGAATTCCATGTTTGGCCGCCATCAGTTGATTTGTACATTCCATTGCCGAGGTAATAGGCTCCGCCTCCTGTTGCAGATTGGCCATATCCTTCTCCGGTTCCAATGTACCATGTATTTGTTTTACCTGTTCTTGTATCTTGTGCTATACAAGATACGCTTTGATGCGCAACCCCCCAGGTCTGGTTCCACGAGCTTCCACCTGTTGTGGATGTCCACATACCTCCTGAAGTTGACCCTGCAAGGAATTTATTTGCGTTCGCAACATCAATTGCAAAGGCGCGTGTTCTTCCCCCTACATTCCAGGGCCCGCGAGATTTCCAGTTGAGTGTTGTAAGATCCTGGATTCCTTTTTCTGTTGGGGCAATATAGCCGGGAAGAGTAGACGCGTATTCTAATTCCAGCTTGTGAATATTGGCGGGGATCTTTCCGGTTTCAGGATCACGGAGGCGCTGAAATTCGTATTGAGAAAATTCAGAGATACTTTCTATTTCCCCTGAAGGTGAATTATTGGGTTTGTAAGGAGAGGAAGATGTGTTTGCAAGAAATAATGTAATGGCGGCTGATAGGATCAGAGCAGGCGTAAAGGAGTAAAGTAGTTTCATGTAAGAGTGAAATTAATGAGGGATAAAAGTATGAATTTTGATGAGGAAAGGGAATGATTGAGAGGAGAAATTATCAATGAATATTGACGAATTGTCATTTGAGAAGTGCCAGAACTTTAGGATAGATCAGTTTTTCCCATAGTGCATATTCCTTGGCAGAGGGGTGCAGCCCGTCAGCAGCTACCAGTTCGGCTTTCCCTTTCATTTCAAGGGATATAGGGAAGATATCTACGCATTCCAGATTTCTTTTTTTTGCTTCCTCTTTTATGATCTGATTGAACTCTTGTAGCCCTTTTGCGATATCTCTTCCTTTGGAATATTTTGGCCCTTCAGGAGTAATGCTGAAATCAGGAATGGTGATGAGTAGTAATTTATCCCCGACTTTTTTCTGAACATGGTTAATGATAAAGTTCAGGTTTTTATGAAATACTTCTGCGCTCACTCCTTGTACCCAGTCATTTACGCCAATAAGAAGTGTGGAAAAAACAGGAGAAGAGGAATCGAATACCGATAGCTCTTTGTCTATGAGATCTTGCGTGGTCCATCCTGTACGGGATGGGTTTGCAACGAGATGAATATTTATTCCTGCATTACTGAGTCTCTCTGTAAGTATCACAGGCCAGGATTCGTCCCAGGTAGCACCTTCGCAAATGGTATAAGAATCTCCGAGAGCTACGTAGCGGATCATTTTATTATCGTCAAGAGCGGTTTTATTCCCCATGTGATAAATAGAAAAAGCGAAAATAAAGAATAGGATTCCTGCCGGTAAATAATTTGCTGACATATTGCAAACAAAAATAAGCATCTTTGCATAAATATTTTAACTATGGCAAATCAATTTATAAAATTCTCGGTCGAAGATGGAGTAGGCCGGATCGTTCTCAATCGTCCTGAAACATTGAATAGCTTTAACCGTGCCATGGGTAAGGAAGTTCAGGATGCCCTTGATGTTTGTGCTTCAGATAAAAACATACGTGCAATATATATTACAGGTGAGGGGCGTGCCTTTTGTGCCGGACAAGATCTGCAGGAAGCGGTGGCTCCGGGAACCAAAATTAAAGATATCGTTCATGCTACCTATAACCCCATCATTCAAAAGATCCGGAATATTGAAAAACCTGTTATTTGTGCTGTGAATGGAGTTGCTGCAGGAGCCGGTGCAAATATTGCTTTTGCCTGCGATATTACTTTTGCAGGAGAAAACGCTTCGTTTATTCAATCGTTTATCAATATCGGACTGATACCTGACAGCGCAGGAACTTTTTTTCTTCCCCGACTGGCAGGATTGCAGCGCGCTGCTGCCATGGCTATGCTGGCTGAAAAAATAAAAGCTCAGCAGGCAATGGAATTCGGGCTTATTTGGAAGGCAGTTGCTGACGATAAACTTCAGGAAGAAGCATTCGGCATTGCCAGAAAACTTGCAGCTATGCCTACCAAAGGACTTGGGCTTACTAAGAGATTGCTCAATCAAAGTTTGTCAAGTGATTTGGAAAAACAGCTTTTTGCGGAGGGGAAATTGCAGGAAGAGGCAGGGAATTCATACGACCACAGAGAAGGGGTGAAAGCATTTTTGGAAAAGCGAAAACCTGTCTTTAAGGGAGAATGATCTTATCGCAGTACTTTTATCAGTACAACAAGTGCAGCCAGGATCAGTATCATGCTGATCAGCACTACCCATACATTTTTGTAATATGCTTTGTAAATTTTTGCATCTGCTCTGTATGCATAGATCAGCATCACAATAAAAGTGATTATAAATACAAGCGCGAATATTTTCTGACCTTTTGTGAATAGCATGGGTTGGTAAAAATATAAAACCCTTTAACATCTGTTCGTTTTAGGGTCATATTGACTGTTTGATGTCCGTATATGATTTTCATCATAAATGCTTGAAATTCGTTGAATTAGCCCATAAAATGTGGTCATTTGACAGACTAAAATTGCATTAATATTAATCTTATATTTGTGGAAATTAACAATATACATCCGAAAGTGACCCCTAAAAGCAACTCGATTATTGATATCAAGGATATTAGAAAGGTCGGTAAGGCTTTTGTCAATAATTGGTTTATAATCCTTCTTAGTGTTGCTGTTTCTGCTTTTGTTGCTTATTTCTATTCTTACAAGCTTCCGAGAATTTATGCTGCTAAAACGCAGATGCTTCTAGAGTCTACTAAAACATATTCTTATCAGGAAGGACTATTTCAGGGGCTGGGGCTATCCAATGCTTACGAAAAAATGGCAAATGAAGAGCGTGTCATTACCTCTACAGATGTAATATCACAAACTGTTGCCCGCCTTAAATCTGACATTTCATACTTTATAGTTGGAAGGATCCAGACAAAAGAGGTTTTTTCAGGCACCCCTTTCCAGGTAGTTGCTCAAATATATTCAAGTGATTTTTATGAATTTCCGTTCACATTTAAAATTATTGACGTTGATAATTACGAGATATCGTATGAGGAAAATGGCCAACAAGTAGTGATGCACCATAAGTTTGGCGAGCCTTCCATTAACAACAGTTTTTATTTTTTAATTAATAAATCGAATGGCATAAACAATACAACCATCGCTTCGTTTAAGAATATTACTTATCAGTTTGTCGCGCATGACCGTGACAACCTCATCTATAAATATAAAGGTGGATTGAGTGTAGAAAATCTCGAGTATACCGGGATACTTGAAGTAGCACTTAAAGATGAAAACCCTGAAAGGGCCATTACATTCCTTGATACTCTGTCAAAAGTCTATATCAATAATTCTCTTAAAACAAAATTCAAAATCAATGATAACACCGTAGTATATATCGACAAACAACTGGGAGAGATCATATATATTCTTGATTCACTTGAAACAGCACTTGATAATTTTAAAGACCAAAAAGATATTCTTAATCTTACCAAAGAAGAAGAAACATATTATGTCAAACTTACAGATTTCGAGGCTAAGAAAAGAGGTTTTGAATTGCAATTGAAAGGGAATGCTTACCTCAAAAATTATATTGTTTCAAATTTGAATAAAGAGTTGTTACCTCCTTTTTCATATATAGACAACGGAGATGTTTATCTGACAAGCAGCATTACTCAGTTGTACAATTATCAGGTTCAAATCAATAGCATGCTGTTTTCTTCCACTGAGAAAAGCACTTCAATAAAAGAAATGGATTATAAAATAGAACTTTTGAGGAATGATATTTTAAAATACCTGGCCAACTCTGAAAAAGCGATCAACGAAAAGATCGCATCGATGGATGATGAGATAATTTTTTATACTGGAAAGTTGAAAGGGGTTCCTCCGAATCAACGACAGATGCTCAATATTAATCGTAGGCTTGAAGTGAACGCAAAAATGTATGTATACCTTCTCGAAAAAAGAGCTGAAACTGTCATTGCAAGAGCCGGGATCGTATCCGATATTTCTGTTATTGAATCTGCGCATTCAATTGGGATTGTAGAGCCGGACCTCAAAAAAATATACTATACATTTATTGCTGTCGGTTTATTGATCTCTTTGATCATTGCATTTTTACGGGCAACTCTTTTTGGAACGATCGATTCGATGGAAGACTTGCGCGAGTTGACCAATCTTCCGGTTGTAGGCGAAGTATTTCATACCAAGGAAGCTAAAGCATCGTATCTTGTTGTGGATGCTCAACCCCGTTCCTTTATTTCTGAATCATTTCGCGCGCTTAGAACCAACCTGGAATATCTAGCGCCTGATATGAAATGTAAAGTGATTCTGATCACCTCTAACAGACCCTCAGCAGGAAAAACATTTTGTTCTGTTAATCTGGGCGTTATACTTGCAAAAGGAGGGAAGAAAGTATTGCTTCTTGAACTCGATCTTCATAAGCCCAGAATACAGACTGCATTGCAATTAAAGAGTGAAGTAGGGATAAGCACAGTGCTTATAGGTAAGTGTTCTCCGGCAGAAGCAATTGTTAAGTCACAAATAGATAATTTGGATGTAATGCTGTCCGGGCCTACACCACCCAATGCATCAGAACTTATATTAAGCGATCATTTGAAAGGGTTGATTGACTATACAAAAAAGGAATATGATTATGTAATTATAGATACGCCTCCAATGGGAATTATTTCAGATGCCCAGGTATTAATGAAACATGCTCACATTAATTTATTTGTATTGAATACAAGGCACGGTTCCATGGAGGGGTTGAATTTTGCCCATAGTATGATTGATACTAATAAAATATCCGGAAGTTTTGGTTTTATTCTGAACAGCGTGAAGCCAAAATATTCGAGGTACTATTACAAGGGGTATAAATACAATTATGGATATGGAAGCAGCAGTTATATTCAGGAAAGTTAACCACCTTTTCTTTTAATAAATCATCGTGAATAAGGAGCATTGGACATTTATCATACGGGCTCGCACAGGATGGTTCGATCTTAAGTTGGGGCAATTATGGGAGTACCGTGACCTTATTTCGATATTTGTCAAGCGTGATTTTTCTACTGCGTATAAGCAAACTATCCTTGGCCCCTTTTGGCATTTGTTACAGCCGCTGGTAAGTTCACTGGTATTTTCATTTGTATTTTCTTACATAGGTCGAATTCCGCACGGGGAGATTCCCTCGGTTTTATTTTATTTATCAGGCATTGTGCCTTTCTCCTATTTTTCAGACTGTACAACCCGCACCTCTTCAATATTTACTTCTAATGCTAACCTTTTTGGAAAAGTATATTTTCCAAGGCTTGCAGCGCCTTTGGCAGTTGTTATTTCGAATCTCATTAAATTTGGTATTCAAATGTTTCTTTTTTTAACAATTTGGATGATCTTTTTTTTCAGACCCGACAATGTTCTTCATCCTAATCTGTATATTTTATTACTGCCCATCATGCTTTTTATTATGGCTTTATTAGGTCTTGGCATAGGTCTTATCATTTCTTCCTTAACGATCAGGTATCGCGACCTAACAAATCTGCTTGGATTTGGCGTTCAATTCTTAATGTATATGTCTCCGGTTATTTTACCTGTATCCATTTGGCCTGAAAAAGTTCAGTGGATAACCTATGTGAATCCTCTCTCCCCCATAGTAGACACGTTCAGATATGGTTTTTTGGGAATAAGTGGTTTTAACGGAATGCATCTTTTGTACAGTTTTTGTGTTTCTTGTATTTTATTTTTATTGGGTATATTAATATTTAATAAAGCAGAGAAAAATTTTATTGATACGGTATAGTAATGAGTAAAGATGTTATTATAGAAGTTGATAAGGTGAGCAAGCAATATCGCTTGGGAAAGATCGGCTCCGGAACATTTGCAAGAGAAATGAGCGGCCTGCTGAGCCGTGTTCGTGGAAACAAATCAGCTTATTCCAATCTCTCTGAAAATGAACAAGAAATTCTATGGGCGGTTAAAGATGTTTCATTTAATGTGCATCAAGGCGAAGTTCTCGGAGTAATCGGAAAGAATGGTGCTGGTAAATCAACGTTGCTTAAGATACTTTCACAGATCACTCAACCTACGTCTGGTGAGATCAGGGTTAAAGGGAAAATGGCGAGTTTGCTTGAAGTAGGCACAGGATTTCATGCAGAACTCACCGGGAGGGAAAATATTTTTTTGAACGGTGCAATTTTGGGTATGTCCAAGCAAGAAATTAAAAATAAATTTGATGAGATCGTAGATTTTTCAGGAGTCGAAAAATTTATTGATACCCCTGTTAAAAGATATTCTTCGGGTATGTACGTGCGGCTTGCCTTTGCTGTAGCGGCACATCTGGAGCCTGATATCTTAATTGTGGATGAAGTATTGTCTGTGGGTGATGCTGAGTTTCAGAAAAAATGCCTTGGTAAAATGAAAGATGTATCGGGGCAGGGGAGGACGGTTTTGTTTGTGAGCCATAATACAACGGCCATGAAGACACTTTGTTCAAGGGGCATATTGTTGAAAAAGGGGCAGATGATTAAAAGCGGACCCATTACAGAAGTGATGGATTATTATATTGGTGAATCTGAGAGGAAGAACCAAGTTGAGCATGTTTTTGAAGAGGATAAACGAAAGGAAGCTCAGATAATAAAAGTTTCTGTGGTGGATGATAAGGGCATCCCCGCAACCTCTGTTGACCTGAATAAACCTTTTTCGTTGATGATCGAGTATCTCATACGTGAGCCTATATCTGGACTTAGCGCAGGGCTTTCAATATCCCAGGCAACAGAAAGCGTCTACTTGATCGCATCCAACGAAGCAGAATTAAACCCTGAAAAACTCAAGGCTCGCGCAGCAGGCTACTATAAAAATATAATCCAGGTGCCTGAGAAAATATTAAACGTGGGCAGCTACCGGCTGCGTACGGGCCTGACTTCCCACAATAATATTTATGATGCTGTAGATGATATTTATTTTGATGTTTATGACAGCGTAGGTATTTTTCAGGCCCTTGGCTATGCAAAAAAGAATTCAGTATTATCAATGCAACTCCAATGGAATACAATAACAAGTAGTTTAGTGCAATGAGTAAAAAAATATTAGTTACAGGCGCAGATGGTTTTATCGGTTCACACCTGACTGAAATGCTGCTCTCCCAAGGATATAAAGTGAAAGCACTTTCTTATTATAACTCATTCAATTCATGGGGATGGCTCGAAGATGTTGAGAAAACAAAAAACCTAGAAATTATTTCAGGAGATGTGAGAGATCCACACTTTTGTAAGACAATAACAAAAGAGGTAGATGTTATCTATCACCTGGCTGCGCTCATCGCAATTCCGTATTCGTATGTGGCCCCCGATAGCTACATAGATACCAATGTGAAAGGCACTTTGAATATTTGCCAGGCCGCATTGGAAAATAAATGCGAAAGAGTGATCGTTACATCTACTAGTGAAGTGTACGGAACCGCTCAGTACGTTCCTATCGATGAAAAACATCCTTTGCAGCCCCAGTCACCTTATAGCGCAAGTAAGATAGGAGCCGATGCGATAGCGATGAGCTTTTACAATTCTTTCAAACTCCCTTTGACCATTGTCAGACCGTTTAATACGTATGGACCTCGTCAATCTGCGAGGGCAGTTATCCCAACTATTATTTCTCAGATTGCAAGCGGAGCAAAAAACATTAAGATCGGAGATGTAACGCCAACCCGTGATTTCAGCTACGTAGAAGATACGTGCAGGGGATTCATTGCATTAGCAGAATCTTCGAAAACAATTGGTGAAATAGTGAACATCGGTTCAAATTTTGAAGTGTCCGTTGAGGAAACTTTTAACATTATTAAAAAACTCATGAAGAGTAAAGTGGAGTTAGTGAAAGATAAAGAACGTATTCGCCCCGAACAGTCAGAAGTGTTCCGGCTTTGGTGTGACAATACAAAGATCAAAAAGCTTACAGGCTTTATGCCGAAATATTCTTTGGAGGATGGCCTGAGAAAAACAATTGAATGGTTTATGAATCCTGAAAATTTTAAAAAGTATAAACCCGGTATCTACAATGTCTAAAAGAGCAGTTATTCTTGCAGGAGGAAAAGGGACTCGCTTGAGGCCTTATACTGTTGTTCTTCCTAAACCTCTGATGCCCATTGGTGAATATCCTATCCTGGAAGTGGTCATACGTCAGTTGATACAGCATAAATTCGATCACATTACGCTTGCGGTAAACCACCAGGCAGATATTATTAAAGCATTTTTTGGAAATGGAGAAAAATGGAAAATCAAGATCGATTATTCTGTTGAAAGCATTCCGCTCAGTACGATGGGACCGTTAAAGCTGATACAAGACTTGCCTGAAAATTTCCTGGTGATGAACGGGGATATATTAACGGATCTTAATTACTCTGTTTTCCTGGACGATCATGTAAAGAGCAAACATATCTTTACTATTTCATCTTATCAGCGGGAACAAATTTCTGACTACGGAGTGTTAGAGTTGGATAAAAGCAATATACTGAAAGGCTTTAAAGAGAAACCTGTTGTTAAATACGATGTTAGTATGGGGATCTATGCTGTCAGTAAAAAGGTACTTGATATTATTCCTCTCAACCAGCCATTTGGTTTTGACCACCTCATGCTTGCTCTTCTCGAGAAAAACGAAAATGTAGTAGTAAAAAAACACAGCGGTTATTGGCTGGATATCGGCCGGCCGGATGATTATGACAAGGCGATAGGGGAGTTTGAGAAATCAAAAAAAATATTCTTAAATGAATAAGATCTTGGTCACTGGGGCAGGAGGGTTCATTGGCAAGGCGCTCGTTAGCAAGCTTTCCCGATCAGGATATGATGTGATCGGAATTGATTCCCGAAACGGAGATATAACAGATGAGAAGTTGTTTTTGAAATTTGAATCGGAAAAAATTGATCATGTTTTTCATTTAGCTTCAAAAAGTTATGTGCCTGACAGCTGGAGGCAGACTTCTTTATTTTATCATACCAATGTTGTCGGGACACAAAATGTTTTGGATTTTTGTAGAAGAAAGAGGGTCAATATGACCTATGTGAGCGCCTACATGTATGGGATTCCTGAAAAACTTCCCATCTCAGAAAATGACCGTATCAATCCCAATAATCCTTATGCACATACCAAATATTTGGCGGAACAGATCTGCGAATTCTACAGCAGAGAGTTTGGCCTGAAGGTTACCGTCATAAGGCCGTTTAATATTTTTGGAGCAGGCCAGCGCGATATTTTTCTGATACCTACTATCATCGATCAAGCAAAAAATAATAAGGGGATTCATTTAATGGACTTACTTCCACGAAGAGATTATATTTATATTGATGATGTTGTCGATGCGCTTATTTCATCCGTTGCATCTAAAACGCAATTTGCTGTATACAATGTTGGTTCCGGTTACTCTGTAAGTGTTAAAGAGATCGTTGATGTGATTCAAAGCGCATTGCACGTCAATAAACCTGTAACTTCAGATGGTCAAGTTCGTAAAAATGAGATACCGGATGTGGTTGCCGATATTGCAAAAGCTAAGAAGGAACTTAACTGGATGCCTAAAATATCATTTGCCGAAGGCATTTCCCGAATAATTAATTAATTGTGAAAATGAAAAAAGAAGAAAAGATACCGATCAACAAAGGAAACTATTCGATGGATACTCCCGAACGGGATATCAGAATTGATGAATTAAAGGCCGGTGGCTGGGAAAAGGAATATGCTGAGTACAGGAAAAACTGGATTGACTACCCTAGGAATTTGCATGTTTCAGATTACCCATTGCTCGTAGATATAGAACTTGCATCTCTGTGCAATCTCAAATGCCCTATGTGTTACACCATCACACCTCAATTCAAGCAAAAGGTGAATGCGAAGCTCATGGACTGGGAATTATTTACGAAGATCATTGATGAGATATCAGGTAAAGTTCAGGCCATCCGCCTCAGTTTGCGCGGAGAATCATTCCTACATAAGAAGTTTATAGAGTGTATCCAGTATGCAAAGAGCAAAGGCATAAAAGAAGTATCGAGCTTAACATCGGGCAGCAAGCTTAACCCTGAGTTTACCGCCAAAGCGATTGAGGCAGGTATTGATTGGATCACTATTTCAATTGACGGCACAGGCGAAACATATAACAAGATACGCAAGCCCATCACCTTTGACCAGATACTTGAGCGTGTGAAATTTATACAAGAATACAAGGCGAAACACAATCTAACTAAACCCGTTGTAAAGGTGCAGGGCATCTGGCCTGCCATTCGCGAGAATCCTCAAAAATATTACGACATCTTCGCGTCTATAACAGAACAAGTGGCTTATAATCCATTAATAGATTATCTCGCAAAAGACCATGACATTGTTTATCTCGATGAGTTTACCTGCCCTCAACAATACCAGCGCCTCGTTATTGGGGCCGATGGAAGAGTGATGAAATGCTCTAATGACGAAGAGAATGATGAAGTGATTGGTGATATTAATAAACAAACGGTGTATGAAGTATGGCACGGTGAGATAATGACCAGAGAACGAGAACTTCAGAAAAAATCAAAAGGATTTATGGAAAGTGCTGTTTGTCGTAAGTGTTATCTCCCTAGGAAAACAGATGAGAATGAGAAGGTGACAGTTAATGGACAAACACTGGTGATACAGAACTATATAAATAGAAAACAGAATGTCGGGGAATAAGGATTTTGATAAAGCATCTTATAGGAATAAGCGGGGCTTGATCCAGCGTTTTATAACCTGGTATAAGATATTTAGATATAATATTAAAGCAGGCAAGGGAATTGTAATCAAATCAAGTGCGGATTTTTGGCTAACTGACAATGCGATTTTGGAAATTGGTGATAATTGTGTTATTCAGGAATATGCGTTTTTCCAATTGACAAAACCTCATCCTAAAATTATTTTAGGAAAGGAAGTTGTAATAGGGCGTTGGAATATGATAACAGCTAAATCACTTATTCAAGTAGGTGATTATACCAGATTGGGTGGCTATGTTCAGATAATTGATTGTGACCACGGAATGGCAAAGGACGAACTGATAATGAACCAAAAGGCAGTAATTAAAGATGTTATAATTGGGAAGGATGTTTGGATAGGCACTGGAGCCAAAATTTTAAAAGGAGTTACGATTGGAGATGGAGCAGTGATTGGAGCTAATGCAGTGGTTGTCGACAATATACCCCCCTATGGAATTGCTGTGGGTGTGCCAGCAAAAGTTGTAAATTATCGAAAGTAAATATGAAGGAGATTAATTTTTCCAGGTGTTATATCATAGCCGAAATCGGTGGCAACTTCACTACTTACGAAGAAGCAGTTAAACTTATTGATGCAGCTAAATATTCAGGGGTAGACTGTGTAAAACTTCAGACATATCGTGCGGAGACCATTGTGGCTAAAAGCGCCATGTTTGACATGGAAAATACAAAACAGATTTCTCAGTTTGAGTATTTCAAAAAGTATGAATTATCTGAAAAAATGCACCGTGATATTTTTAAGTATGCGGAGTCGAAAGGCTTAGATTGGTTTTCAACCCCTTCTCATAGAACCGATGTGGATATGCTGGCATCCTTAGGCTCTCAGGCTTATAAGATTGGAGGTGATGATGCAGTTAATATTCCCTTGCTGAAATACGTGGCAAAACTCGGCAAGCCTGTTTTTTTATCTACCGGTATGTGCACCTTGGAGGAAGTGAAAGAATCTGTTCAGGCAATTATAGAAGAGGGTAACAGGCAGATAGTGATATTTCATACAGTATCCGGTTACCCAACACATCCTCAGGATGTTAATTTGAATGTTCTGAGAACATTGATGGGCAAATTCCCTGATTTTGTAATAGGTTTTTCAGATCATACTCAATCACCCCTTGCAAGTATTGCAGCTGCTGCCATGGGGGCAAAAGTGATCGAGCGGCATTTTACGTTAGACAAGAATGCAGATGGCCCTGATCATATGCTTTCATCTACCCCTGACGAAATGAAATACCTTGTTGAGAGCATACGCTCCATGGAAGTTATGATGGGCTCAGGAGAGAAAAGACCTTTTGGCCCCGAGATTAAGAACAGGGTAAATAACAGGAAATCCATACTTGCGATAAAAGACATAGAAAAGGACGAAAAACTTTCCCTTGAGAATATCGATGTTAAAAGGCCTGGTTCTGGCATAGAACCTAAATATTTTTCTCAAGTACAGGGAAAGATCGCCAAAAGGAAAATAAAATCCGATGAGATCCTTAAATGGGAGGATTTTCAATAGAAATGACGGGCATTATACTTCAGGCAAGAATGTCATCAACCCGTTTACCGGGCAAGATACTGAAACCCATCGGCAAGAAAAATATTCTTGATCACATTTTTTTCAGGCTGTCGCGTTTGAAACACCCCGTAAAAATTGTTTTAGCTACTTCTGACAATGTAGCAGACGATGTGGTGGAGGAGTATTGTAGAAAAAAAAATATAGCCTGTTTTAGGGGTAGCGAAAACAATGTTTTGGAGAGATATTACATGTGTGCAAGGCAATATTCAATGGATGCAATAGTCAGGCTCACCGGTGATAATCCTTTTCCGGATATAGAGGAAATTGATAATCTTATTAAAATATTTACAGAAAATAAGGCCGACTTTGCACATTCATTCAGTGCCTTGCCTATAGGAGTTGGAGCTGAGATATTTACGTTTCAATCATTGGAGAAAAGTTATCTGCATGGAAGAGAATCCCATCACCTCGAACATGTGAATGAATATATGATAGAGAACCCACAAATATTTAAAACATTACATTTAACTGTGTCTGTAGAAAAACACCAACCGGGTGTCCGTCTTACGATAGATACTCAGGAGGATTATGAAAGAGCTTGTTTTATTGTTGAGAATGCAAAAAATGAATATATAACAACCCAAGAAGCCATCCAATTATGTTCGCAGTTTGCATAGAGTCATCGCATCAAAAGGGTATGGGGCATTTGTTCAGGGCTTTGAATTTTGTGAGTTGCCTTGAAAACAAAAATGAAAAATATATTATTATTGTTAATGATAGTGATGAGGCATCAGTAATTTTAAAAAGAGCTAAAATAAATTTTGAAACAGCAGATATAAATGATCACGCGAAAGATTGGGAAACAATATTGATCAAGAAACATGGTGTTAATACCTGGGTGAACGATCGATTGGATACAGACAAGGCGCATGCTCAAAACGTTAAAAAAAATAACATCAAACTTTTTACCATTGATGACAACGGAAGCGGTGCTGAGATGGCAGACATCAATTTTGGATCAATGCCCTGCAATTACAATAAAGATCTGAAAGGAAAAAGTGTCAAAAGTGGAATTGATTTTTTTATTCTGAACGGAGATGTGAATAGGTATAAAAGAGTAAGAAATAATAAAGAAAATATAATTGTTACGCTTGGTGGCAGCGATACTTATGGGGTAACGCTGAATGTGGTTAAGGCGTTAAAAAAAACCGGATTGTCGGCAACAATCATCATAGGCCCTTCATTTAAACATAAAGAGGAGTTGTGGAATATAACAGCCGGGCAATTTAATGTGAAAGAAAGTGTTCCATCCCTAGTTGAGGAAATGTATAATTATGACATTGCCATTACAGGAGGTGGCATAACTCCCTTTGAAGCCAATGCATCCGGTCTTCCTTGTTTTGTCATTGCCAGTGAGTCTCATGAGGTAGATAATGGAAAATATCTTCAGGAGTTGGGATCTTCAGTCTTTTTAGGCTATTATGATCAGATTGAAACTTTATCATTTCCTTTAGATAGGTTAGATGTTGAGAAGATGAGCCGTGCTGGAATGGATCATATTCCTTCAAATGGTTCGGATAACATTTATAATGCCATAAAAGCTTTATGAGTAAAACTGTAGTCATTCACCAACCTGATTTTTTACCTTATATAGGTTTCTTTCACAGATTTTTAAAGTCTGACCTTTGGGTGGTCCTGGATCAGGTTCAGTTTGTGAATAAGGGTGGCAGTTGGCATTATAGAGACCGGATCAAAACTCCTAAGGGCGCTGTTTGGCTGTCCATATCTGTGCAGAAGACAGAGATAAATACTCCAATCAATAAGGTGCTTCTTTCGAATGCTGTTAACTGGAAAGAGAATAATTTGAATCTTATCAAACAAAATTATTCTAAAGCTCCTTATTTTAAGGAGATATTCCCTTTTGTTGAAAAGCTATATTCAAATACATCTGAAAGGATGATGGATTTTAATCTGGCATCTATTGATATGCTGACAGATCTTTTTGATATCAGGATCGAAAAGATATTTGCAAGCGACCTTAATCCGCAAGGTGCCAAGAGTGAACTTTTGATCGATATATTGAAAAAAGCCAAAGCAGAAATCTATTTTTCAGGGGTGGGAGCAAAAAATTATATGAACGATGAATTGTTTAGGGCAGAAGGGATAGATGTGGTTTATCAGGATTTTATTCATCCGGTATATCCTCAGCTCCATGGGGATTTTATTCCTTATCTTAGCTCAATTGATCTTTTTTTTAATTGTGGTATAGAAGAGTCAAGAAAAATTTTGAGAAAAGTATGATAATAGTAGGCACTATTGAAGCGAGAATGGGTTCTTCCAGGCTTCCGGGTAAAACATTAAAAACGGTATATAACAACATTACCTTGTTGGAGTGTGTGGTGAGCAGGTTTAAGATGGCAAGGTCTGTAAATGATGTTATGGTAGTTACAACCACAGAGAAAAAGGATGATCCTATAGTTGAATTATGTATCGCCAAGAATATAAATTATTCGCGGGGGTCCGAAGAAGACGTGCTCGATAGGGTAGCCTCTGCACTGGTTGCTGTTCATGCCGATGTTGTTGTACAAATGGGTGCGGATTCTCCTTACTTGGACTATCAGTTGGTCGACCAGTTGGTCGGTATTTATTTGCAGGGTAATTACGATTACGTTTGTAACGACATGGAATTGACATATCCACTTGGAATTTACGCACATATAGTATCTGCAAAAAAACTGATTGAGCTTAACAAAAGAACTGATATTTCAAAGCATGATCGCGAAGATGTAGTTCGGTATATTTTTGAACATCCTGAAATGTACCGAATATTCAACTTGAAAGCAACAGAAGAGTTTTTTCAGCCTACTCTGAGACTCACGGTCGACTATCCGGAAGATTTTCGATTGGCGCAAACTTTGTATTCTCATTTCAAAGGTAGTTTCACAACAAGTGATATTATAAAGCTACATTCAAAAGAACCTGGAATTTTTAAGGAAATGAAAGATCTTATACAGCACTCTGCACCTTTTTTAAAGAAGTAAAATGACAAAGTCTGAATTATCAGTAGCCATCATTGGTGCCGGCAGAATTGCCGGAGGCTATGATTCCGATAAGTTTCAGGGAGAAGAGGGTATTTTTTCGCATGCTGGAGCTTATAAGAGGAGTGGTAAGTTCTCTTTGGATATGGCGTTTGACCTTGACCTGCAAAAAGCTCTTGAATTTCAAAAAAACTGGGATGTTAAGAAAGTTGCAAAAGATATTGTTGAAGTATATAATTCAAAATTTGATGTTGTAAGTGTCTGTACACCTGATTTCAGTCATTATGAAATTATTAGATCGCTTTTGACAAATAAATGTTGTAAAACTATTTTTGCTGAAAAGCCTCTCGCTTTGAATGCAGAGCAGATCGCAGAGGTAATACAATTGTCTAGACAAAACAATATTAATGTGGTTGTTGATTTTCAGAGAAGATTTGATAAAAACTTCTTAATGATTCAACAGGATATAAAAAGAAGTCCAGGCAATGTATTAGCTCTTAATGGATATTACATGAAAGGCCTTGAGCATAACGGTATCACTATGATAGATGCCATCACTTGCTTGTGCGAATATCCTGACGGAGTGTTGTCTTATAATAAAATTCATAATCAGGAAATAAATGATGATTCGTACGAATTTATTTTGTTCTATCCTGACTTTAATATCACTGTAAAGACCATTGATTCCCCTGCACATAAATACAATTATCATATTTTTGAGATCGATCTTTTGTTTTGTAATGGAAGGAAGACTATTAACTTTAATTCTCAACAAATTGAATTGAAAGAGATCATCGATTATTCTTATTCCGGAGTAAGGGTTCTGAATGACAGATCACCCCAAAAAACCGATACTGAGTATAAGTCATGTCTTTTAAATGCTGTAGAATACTTACATGCCATTACCTCTAAAGGATCAGAACATGTCATCAATACTCCAGAAGCATCTTATAATAATAAATTAATAATTGAAGGAATTAAAAATTCATTCAATAAGCAACAGCGGATTGATCTAAAACATGTAATATGGAAAAAATAAGAACAAAACCCTTTCCTCTTTATAACCCTATCGGTGACGAAGAAGTTCAAGCAGCAGCAGCAGTGGTAAAAACCGGCATGCTTTCAGATTATATTGGAAGGCATTGTGATAAATTTGGCGGTGGGAAAAATGTACTTGAACTTGAGAAAAGATGGGCAGACTATCATGGCGTGAAACATGCAGTGACGTTTAATTCAGCAACATCTGCAATGATTGCCGGCATGGGTGCTTTAAATATATTGCCTGGTGACGAGGTAATTGTGATGCCCTACAGTATGTGTATTTCTGCAACGGTTCCTCTTTTTTATGATGGGATTCCTGTTTTTGTAGATATAGATGAGGATTATTTTTGTATGAATCCACGAAAAATTGAGGCAAAAATAACTCCAAAGACTAAAGCAATTTTACCTGTAGATCTTTGTGGTCAGTCTTCAGACATGATAGCTATCAATGCCATCGCGAAAAAATATAATTTAAAGGTTTTGTGTGATGCATCCCATGTTCCAGGATGTAAATATGAAAATGGTTTTGCAGGAACATTCTCAGACATTGGGGTGTATAGCCTTAATCAGCACAAGATCATTCATTGCGGGGAAGGAGGAATTGCCGTAACTAATGACGATGAACTTGCGTTAAGGCTGCAACTTATAAGAAATCATGCCGAAGCAGTAGTGGAGGAAATGGGATACAAGAATATATCAAATATGCTTGGTGGTAATTACAGGATGCCTGAGGTAGAAGCAGCAATAGGGATAGAGCAGTTGAAAAAACTTCCTCAATTATTAAAGCAACGGATCGATCTGGCAGATTATTTAACAGAAAAGTTGTCGAAAGTTGAATTTCTTACTCCTCCTGCCGTAAGAAAAAATTCTGATCATGTCTATTATTTGTATCCTATAAAATACAATGAATCAGTTACGGGAATTAAAAGAGAGAAATACGCTCAGAATATCAGAGATCTTGGCATTCCTTTACACAGATTTGCTGAAGGTTATATAAGACCACTTTATTTAGAGCAGATTTTTTCGCAAAAGGATAGATTTAAAAATGGGTTTCCTTATTCTTTAGGTAAAGATGACAGCTCGCAAAAGTATACTAAAGGGATATGTCCAGTTGTTGAGAGGATGCATGAAAATGAACTTATTGTTACTTCTTACAATTATCCTCCATTGACCAAAAGCGATATGGATGATGTGGTAAAAG
>JAHEYK010000030.1 GCA_023251625.1 Bacteroidota bacterium | reverse complement strand
CACCGGCCCATCCTATTTTGCACATGTCCATGTTCTTCATGCACATCATTTTCATGTCATTCATTTTGGTCATGCCTTCCATCAAACCTTTGTTGCCATTGTCCATAGCAGCCTGAAGTTCGGCAAGGCCATCGTTAATTTCTTTGTCTGTTCCTTCTCCTTTATCCGCTTTTTCTTTCAAAGCAACTTCTTTTTTCATCAGCGAATCCCACATCGGCATTTGAGCATCCCAGCTTTTTTTCATTTCCTGGAACATTCCCATGTCCTTTTTACAGGGCATCATGAGAGAATCTTTTGCGCCTTTCATGTGATCGCAGCATTCCATAGCATCGCCTGCTTTGCAGCAGCCTTCGCACATAGTAACGCAAGCAGTAAGGGAATCAGAAGCCGCTTTTGCCATAGCGCCCATCGCATTCCAGGCAGAGTCAAAGGCATTTATTTTGGCTTTTGTTTCAGCGGAAGGGCCGTGCGAGCAGGAAGCCAAGATGAACAATCCTGCGCAGATAGAAAGAAGAAATAGTTTTTTCATTTTAGTTTTATGTTTTTTGAGTTTTTTTTATTGCCGTTACAGGATGCGAATGTAGAAAAAATAAATTCTTCCGAAGAAATTAAAAAGAGAGAACAGTTTTCCGGATGATAGCAATACAATCCATCAGCTGTTTCTCTGTGATAAGCAGGGGGGGGGCCAGGCGAATAATATCTCCATGCGTTGGCTTTGCGAGCAGCCCGTTCTCTTTCAATTCAAGGCACAGTTCCCAGGCGGTTTTATTTTTTCTTTCTTTGATAACGATCGCTGCAAATAATCCTTTTGCTCTTACGGTTACAACAATATCTGACCGTTCACTTTGAATTTTTTTCAGTTCAGCCAGTAATAGTTTTCCCAGGCTGTTGGAATTCTCATACATATTCTCTTCTTCCAGGGCTTTGATCGAAGCAATGGCCACTTTGCAGGCAAGCGGATTGCCGCCATAGGTAGAGCCGTGCTCTCCGGGCTTGATGCAGAGCATGATCTCGTCACTGGCAAGGATCGCAGCAACGGGCATGGTTCCGCCTGAAAGAGCTTTTCCTAAAATTAAAATATCAGCGTGAACATTTTCGTGGTCGCAGCATAAGCGTTTGCCTGTCCTGCCCAGCCCGGTTTGAATTTCATCGGCAATGAATAATACGTTTGATTTTTTGCAGAGCTCAAAACATGTTGCCAGGTATCCTTCATCGGGAATCACCACCCCTCTTTCTCCCTGAACAGGCTCCATTAAAAATCCGGCAACGTTCTTGTCTTTCAATGCGTTTGTGAGCGCTTGAACATCATTATAAGGTATCACAACAAATCCGGGAGTATAAGGGCCGAAATTGTTTTTTGAGTCTGGATCAGTAGATGCGGAGATAATAGAAATCGTCCTTCCATGAAAATTTCCTTCACACACAATTATTTTTGCCTCGTTGGCTGCAATGCCTTTTTTCTCATAGGCCCATTTGCGGCAGAGCTTAAGAGCAGTTTCAACGCCTTCGGCACCGGTGTTCATCGGCAATACTTTGTCGTAACCGAAATATTGAGTGATGAATTTTTCGTATTCGCCCAGCGAAGAATTATAAAATGCGCGGGAAGTAAGTGTGAGTTTTTTGGCTTGTTCGGTTAGTGCCTGGATGATCTTTGGGTGGCAATGTCCTTGATTTACGGCTGAATAGGCTGAAAGGAAATCAAAATATTTTTTTCCGTCCATATCCCAAACAAAAACGCCTTCGCCTCGGTCAAGAACAACAGGGAGTGGATGGTAATTATGAGCTCCGTAGCGGTTCTCTAACTCCATGATTTTCTCCGAGATCGACTTTTCTGTCATTGTTTCCATCTGAAAATATTCTTTTACAAAGATATGAATTTTACCTGCTACTCCCGCAGTTTCCGTATTGCCAGACCAAACAGTTCCGCATGCGGGATTTTTGCACAACAGGGAATATTACATTACATTTCTTTAAGTTTAAATTTGCAGTGTGAAAGCAGCTCCAATATTCGAAAACATTGAAATTACCGATATAAGTACGGAGGGAAAAGGCATTGGCAGGATCTCTCAGATGAGCCAGGATTCACCTCCGGTAGAAAATAAAATTGTTTGCTTTATAGATTTTGCCATTCCCGGAGATATCGTTGATATTCAGATTACATTGAAGAAAAGAAATTATCGCGAGGGGAAGGTAATTCAATATCGTAAATATTCTGAAAAACGAACGGAACCTGTTTGCAAACATTTTGGAACCTGCGGAGGATGCAAATGGCAGAATATGAAGTATGATGCCCAGTTATTTTTTAAGCAGAAATATGTCACAGATGCACTGACGAGAATAGGGAAGGTCACCCCCTCCGGCTCCCCCCAAGGGGAAGAGGGAGAGGCGCGCACGGATTTTTTGCCAATCATCGCATCGAAAAATAAATTTCATTACAGGAATAAGCTGGAGTTTACTTTTTCAAATAAGAAATGGCTGACGAAAGAAGATTTCAAAACGCTCAACATAGGTGAAGATCTGGGCAGTGCTGCCTATGCGCTGGGGTTTCATATTCCGGGCATGTTTGACAAAGTGCTGGATATTGATGAATGTCATTTGCAGGAAGAACCATCAAACAGTATTCGCTTGGAAGTGAGAAAATATGCCGTTGAGAACAAGCTTACGTTTTTTGATATCCGAAAACAACATGGATTCCTCCGCACGCTTATGATCCGTAGTACATCCGGCGGCGGATGGATGGTGGTAGTGGTATTTTTTTACGAAGACAAAGAAGTGAGAGAGAAATTACTGAAACATCTTGCCGGAAAATTCCCGCAGATCACCTCTTTGCAATACGTGATCAATTCCAAAAGGAATGACAGCATTTTTGACCAGGAGGTAAAGACCTTCAGTGGGGAAGATTTTATAGAGGAAGAGATGCCCGCCGGACCGGACGGACGTTCGGGCGGGGAAGGATTGAAATTCCGTATTAGTGCGAAATCTTTTTTCCAGACCAATTCCCTACAGGCATATGAGCTGTATAAGGTAACCCGCGATCTTGCCGGACTGAAAGGAGATGAAGTAGTTTATGACCTCTACACCGGAACCGGTACGATCGCCAATTTTGTGGCAAGCAAAGCAAAAAAAGTGGTGGGCATAGAATATATTCCGGTAGCGATAGAAGACGCAAAAGTAAATTCCCGGATAAATAATATTTCCAATACAGCATTCTTTGCAGGGGATATAAAGGATGTGCTGGATAATGACTTTGTCCTAATCCATGGGAAACCCGATGTGATCATTACCGATCCTCCGCGCGCAGGTATGCATGAAGATGTGGTGAACAAAATACTGGAGCTGAATCCCGAAAAAATAATCTACGTAAGCTGCAACCCTGCCACCCAGGCGCGTGACATTTCTTTGATGAGCGAAAAATATTTTACCGAGCAAGTTCAGCCCGTGGATATGTTCCCGCACACGGCACACGTAGAAAGTGTTGCAAAGCTGATTCGAAAATAAATATCAGATTGCCACAGATTCACAGATTAAAAGCCCGACAGGTCGGGCTTTCTGAAATAAAAATTCCATGATCAGTGAAATTATTTCTCATTTTCTGATTCTTCCAAAAATAAATCTGTGAATCTGTGGCGCAAGGCTTTAGAGTTGCTTCTTTGAAATTATTTTTCATGCCATTTTTCATAGGAGAAAATGATTTAAAAAAAAGATGAAATATTTTTCGTACAATAAATTTGTTTTCCTTTGCAACCAAATTCACTTTTCATGCATCTTACCGTTTGGAAGATAGCGAAACGAATTTTGAAAATTTATGTCAAAAAATCTTGTTATTGTTGAGTCTCCGGCCAAAGCCAAAACGATCGGAAAGTTTTTAGGGGATGAGTATATTGTAAAATCCAGCGTAGGCCATATCCGCGACCTTCCCAAAAAGAACATGGGTGTGGACGTTAAAAAGAACTTTGAACCCGTTTATGAGATATCGCCTGAAAAGAAACAGGTGGTTGCTGAATTAAAAAGACTTGCCAAAGAATCACAGATCGTATGGCTCGCAACGGACGAGGACCGTGAAGGAGAGGCCATTGCATGGCATTTGTTGGAGGCGCTTGGACTGAATGAAAAGAAAACAAGACGTATTGTTTATCACGAGATCACAAAAACGGCGATACAAGAAGCATTTGCCAGTCCCCGTACTATCGACCGAAATTTAGTGGATGCCCAACAGGCGCGCAGGATCCTCGATCGACTTGTAGGGTATGAATTATCTCCCATTCTCTGGAAAAAGGTAAAGCCATCTCTTTCTGCAGGCAGGGTTCAGTCGGTTTCTGTCAGATTACTGGTAGAGCGCGAACGAGAGATCAATGCTTTTGAAGTTACCTCCTATTATAAGGTATCAGGCATCTTTACGGTCAAAGACGATCAGGGAAAGACTACCTCTATGAAAGCCGACCTTTCCGAAAAGCTAAAAACGGAAAAGGAAGCCAATGACCTTCTTCATAAACTGAATGGCGCAAATTTTTCTATAAAGAATATTGAAAAGAAACCGTCTAGAAGAACGCCGGCCGCTCCGTTCACTACTTCAACACTTCAACAGGAAGCGAGCAGAAAATTAGGTTTTTCGGTTACTAACACCATGCGGGTTGCACAAAGCTTATACGAAGCAGGAAAGATAACCTATATGCGTACCGATTCGGTGAACCTGTCGGGATTTGCCCTTACCGCTGCCAAAAATGAGATCCAAAGATTATTTGGTGAGGGATACTGGAAGAAAAGACAATACACTACGAAATCTGCCAATGCCCAGGAAGCTCACGAAGCAATTCGTCCGACTTTTTTGAACAACAGAACGATTGAAGCAGAAGATGACCGTGAACGTAAATTATATGAACTGATCTGGAAAAGAACGGTTGCATCGCAAATGGCGGATGCTGAGTTGGAAAAGACCACGATCACGATCTCTCAGAACAGATCGGATGATTCTTTTCTGGCTCTAGGAGAAATAATTTTGTTTGATGGATTCCTCAAAGTATATATGGAAGGAACCGATGAGGAAGAAGAAGACCAGGATGGAATTTTACCGCCGGTAACTGTAGGGCAGGAAGTGGGTATGCAAGAAATTTCTGCTACTCAGCGTTTCACATTACCCCCCGCCCGTTACACCGAAGCGAGCCTGGTTAAAAAACTGGAGTCGCTTGGCATCGGGCGCCCGTCTACTTACGCTCCGACCATTTCTACGATTATCAAAAGGTTGTATGTGGATAAAGAAGTGCGCGAAGGGAAAGAAAGGAAATATAACGTGATCCGCTTAAAAGATACAGAGATCAAATCCGTAGTGCAAACTGAAATTACAGGGGCAGAAAAAGGAAAATTATATCCTACGGATATCGGCATTGTGGTCAATGATTTTCTGGAAAAATATTTCCCGCAGATCATGGATTACCAATTCACGAAAAAGGTGGAAGAGGAATTTGATGAGATCGCAGAAGGTAAATTGTCATGGAAAGCCATGCTCAAAGAATTTTATGTTCCTTTTCATAAAACAGTAGAATCCACTACCGAAGATTCTGAAAGAGCATCGGGCGAAAAAATATTAGGAAAGGATCCGAAATCAGGAAGAGATGTGCTTGTTCGCGTAGGAAGGTTTGGCCCCATGGCGCAGATCGGCAAGCAGGACGAGAAAGAAAAACAGTTGTATGCTTCGCTCCGTCCCGGGCAGCGTATCGATACCATCACGCTCGAAGAAGCGCTGGATCTTTTTAAACTTCCGCGCAATATCGGACAATATGAAGGAGAGGATATGATCATCAGTATTGGACGCTTCGGGCCTTACATCAAACATAAAGGCGTGTTTACCTCGCTTCCTAAAACAGAAGATCCTTATACCGTATCACTGGAGCGTATCATCGAATTCATGAATGGGCCACGTTTGCCAAGAGTAATAGGGCAGTATGAAGGAAAAGATGTCATTGCAGCAAAAGGGTTTTTTGGAAATTATTTAAAGTACGAAGCAACCAACGCTTCGCTCTCCAAACAATATGATCCGTTCACGATCACTCTTGAAGAAGCCATACCTATCGTGAAAACCAAGATCGAAAAGGATATTGCGAAACACATCAAATCATGGCCCGAAGACAGGCGCGTGAAAGTGGTGATAGGAAGATACGGACCCTGTATTCAGTCTGGAAAGAAATTTTTCAAAATACCTGCCGGAAAAGAACCGATCGAACTTGAATTGGAAGAATGTTTGGTGATAGCGGGATTTAAGAAGGTGAAGAAAGGTAAGAAGTCCCAAGTCGCAACGACCGAGCCTAAAGCTATTGTAACAGCTCCCGTAAAAAAAGCGGCAAGTTCTAAAAAGACGGTTGTAAAAGCACCGAAGCTTAAAATTGTGAAGGCGAAAAGGAAGTTTGCGGGGAAGAAAAAATAAAGTTCCAACTAAAATCCAAACATGAACCCGCTGGCTATGATAAGGCCTCCGGGAGTTAATGCGTTCAATGTGGCACTTGCGTCATTTGTAATAATAGATCCATCTTTAACTACAAAGGGATCTTTTTCAATGGCAGCAGCATAACCAAATTCCATGAACACCTTTGCGTGTCTGCCCAACACCCACTGGTAAGAAGCTGATGCATTGATGGAACTTGCTGGAAGCAGGTCAACCAGAACTTCTTTATTTACAGTTTTACCTGCTGAATCAACCGGTAGCACAGTGCTGTAATCTTTAAGTCCTGTACAATGCGCATAAGCAAGGCCCAATACCCAGCCTTTTGTGGTCTTTCGTTCGAACCGAAGTCCAATGGTGGTTTTGGCTCCCCAGCTTCCAATCCCTATTCCGCCCTTGACCAAAAGAGATTTATAGATACGCACGTCGGCTCCGATGCCGATTATACCTGTGTAACTATTAATACCTGATCCAATACCGATATAGAATTTTGGAAATGAATCAGTGGGTAGTACAACTAATGGTTTTTTTATGCGCACATGAGGTTTAGGCTCGGGCCTATGGTTGGGGATATTATTAGTTGGAGGAGGCGGGGCAGGTTTAGAATCGTGTTTGGGGTCATAAAAATCCTGGGCGCTGAGTTTTAAGACAGATAGAGATAATAAAAGGAGGATAAAATTTTTTTTCACGCCTGTATTTTCAACAAAGATAAATAATTACTTGCTCTATTTTGTTTCAAAACTCTTTTTGGGTGTACAAAAAACTGTACAGCCATTGCCACGAAGACACTAAAGCACAAAGGTTCACTAAGAATACAAGGCTGTTTTTTGTGCTTCTTTGTGTCTTGGTGCCTTAGTGGCAAAAACAATACGATTAGTGTAATAATTTGTACACCCCTCTGTTGATAACTGAGATTCCATCGCATTCTTTCCAAATACTTTCACCATAATTTTGTGCAGATATCAGATCAACACAGATTTACAGATGAGCAACCATCTGCAACTCTGAAACAATCAGTCATCTGTACCCTATGGAAGATATATCCCAATTTTTTACTCCCATTGAATTAGAAGGAGAAAATCATTTTCCGGAGAACACACTCGGAACTACGATCCGGAAATATCTTGCCGGCAAGCAATTTCCTGAACTCAAAGGAGTTCATCTGGCAATTATCGGAGTAGAAGAGGAGAGACGGGCAGTCAATAACGAAGGAAGCGGTAAGGCGGCCAATGCAGTACGTCCGTACCTATATAACCTGTTCAAAGGCAAATACAAAGCAAGAATTGTTGATCTCGGCAATATTAAGCAGGGTCATGCAGTTAAAGATTCTTATTTCGCAATTACCTCTGTTTGCCACGAACTCATAAAAAATAAAATAATCCCGATTGTGATCGGAGGGGGGCAAGACCTGACATTCCCGATATACAAAGCGTTTGATAAGCTTGAGCCGACCATCAATCTGGTGGATGTGGATGCCAAGTTTGACATTGGAGGGCCGGATTCAGAATTTAATTCTGCCGCCTATCTCGGAAAAATAATACTTCATCAGCCCAACATTCTTTTTAATTACAGTAACATCGGTTACCAGACCTATTTTACCGCGCAAAAAGAAATAGAACTTTTTCATAAACTTTATTTTGATGCCTATCGCCTCGGAGAAGTGAGGAGCAATATGGAAGAAGTGGAACCCATTGTGCGCCATGCAGACTTACTCTCGTTCGACATTTCATCCATTCGAATGAGCGATGCCCCGGGAAACGGCAATGCCACGCCCAACGGGTTTTACGGAGAAGAAGCCTGCCAGATCACCCGTTATGCAGGGCTCAGCGATAAACTCAGCGCTATTGGATTTTTTGAGATCAACCCCACAAAAGACAAACGTGGCCAGACAGCTCATTTAGTTGCACAGATGATCTGGTATTTTATTGAAGGATATTATAAGCGCTATCAGGATTTTCCATTTCGCAAAAAATCAGATTATCTCAAATACCGTGTTTCGATCAAAGACCACAAGAATGAAATTGTGTTTTATAAATCCAAACGTTCAGACAGATGGTGGATGGAAGTACCTTATCCTGCCCAGAAAAAATTAAAGTTTGAACGTCACTGCCTTATTCCCTGCTCGTACAAAGATTACGAAGCTGCTACGCGCGAAGAAGTGCCTGACCGTTGGTGGCAGTCGTACCAGAAACTGGTCAGTTAAAAAAAACTTAATTGAAAGTTAATTATTCTGTAACTTTGCTGCGAGCTCTGGCGTTATAACTCCATGCAGCCCGCTTCAACTCAATAAAGAATTAATGAAAAAACAATACAGTACTTTTTTATTGTTCATTTTTCTGGGATTTATACAACTCTTTGCTCAGTCGGGCAAAGGAGGGGTAATACCTGTTCCTTTTGCAACAAAGATCGATTCGTCCAAGCTGCCTCTTGTTTTGATGAAACTTCCTTTCAGCTGGACACCCTGGGACCCTATCCCGGATACCCCTAAGATCACGGTTGATCTCGGAGTGATGGACAAAGGATACAATGTGATGAATCATGTCACAGACCCCCAAAATGTATATGCAGGAAAAATCGGGATCGAAAAACGAGGCTCTATCTCACAAGCATTTTGGTATACTCAGAAAAGTTATGGTTTTGAACTTCGTGATACCCTTGGAAATAATATTGATTCTGTTATGCTGGGGATGCCGAAAGAACATGACTGGGTTCTTTACGGACCGTTTGATGACCATACGTTGATGCGGAATGTACTTACCTATCAGTTGGGCAGAGATATGGGGTACTGGACACCCCGCACAAAATACTGTGAAGTGCAGTGGTATGATTGGACCTGGACAGCAGACTACCGTGGGTTGTATGTGATGATGGAAAAAATCAAAAAAGATAAACACCGGGTGAATATTTCTACGCTCGATAATAATGATAATGCAGGCGATTCACTCACGGGCGGATATATTTTTGCTGTTGACAAAAATATATGGGCTAGCGACAGTGGCTGGGTTTCCAAAAAAGATACAGGAGTATTTTTTACCTATAAATATCCCAAAGGTGACAATATTACCTCTCAGCAGAAAACATATCTGAAAGCGTATGTCGACAGTTTTGAGACTGTGTTAAAGAGTCCGGGTTTTTCAAATCCAACAACCGGCTTCCGGAAATATATAGATGAAACTTCTTTTATGGATTTCTTTTTCATCCAGGAGCTGAGTAAGAATATTGATTCCTATAAACGAAGCGCCTATCTTACCAAGGATAAGAACAGCAAGGGAGGAAAAATAAAAGCATCTCCCCTATGGGATTTTAACTCAGCATGGAATATACATACCTGCGGCTTTGATGCCGATACAGGATGGGCTTACCCGATGACTTGCTGGCTGAATTCAAGTTTTCATGTTCCGTTTTGGTGGGGAAGACTGTTACAGGATTCAATTTATGTACGCGACCTGAAATGCAGGTGGATGCAGTTGCGTGCTACGGTTCTGGATACAGCACATATTTTTCATATCATGGATAGTATCTCCACTTATATTGGCCCTGCAAGCGTGAGGCATTTTAATCGGTATACCATCAATACATCTTTGAAAGTTGAAACTGATTCGCTCAAGAATTGGATAACCGCACGTTTGAAATGGATGGATACGCACATGCCCGGTAACTGCTGGAATACAGAAGTTAATGGTCTTTCTTCAATCGAAAATTCCTTGAGTATTTATCCGAACCCGTCAAATGGTAAATTTCAATTATCAGTTAGCGGCAACGAGCCACGCATTAATTATGTAACAGTTAATAATATGCTGGGAGAAGAGATTTTTCGATTGTCAGTCACTGATCACCGTTTACCGATTACTATTGATATTTCCGGCCACCTAAACGGAGTCTATTTCATGAAATGTTATTCTGATTCCGGTTCTGTTTCCCTCAAAGTGGTAAAAACTGAGTAGCACACCCTCTTCTTGAATCCTTATTTTCGTTATTACCTCTCTCCTTTTATTTGAAGCCAAACTAGGACTTACCCCATATTTTAGTGTAAGTATTTAATTATCAATTTAATACAAATTAACCTAAAATTGACTTTTAATCGTTGATTTACGACCTTTGATACCGCTTTAATCAAAAAATATTGTTTTTTAAAGGTATTTGTGAAAAACCCTAAGAACTTAGGCAACCTTTTGTAAATATTACGTCATATAAGCACGATGCGATGAAGGAAGAGATCAAAGACCCGTTATTTGAAATAATTGAAGGCTGTGTTAAAGGCGATAATAAATGTCAGCAGATCATTTACCAGAAGTTTTACGGTAAGATGCTCGGAGCTTGCATGAGATACTCAAAAGACAGGGAAGAAGCGAGGGATATTTTGCAAGATGGATTTCTGAAGGTGTTTACGAACATTAAACTATATGAGAGTAAAGGTTCTTTTGAAGGTTGGGTACGCAAGGTGATCATAAACACAGCTCTTGATTATATAAGGAAGAATAAACAAATGATCCAATACGCGAACTCTGATTATGTAGAAGAGAACGCAGAAGAAATAAAAGAAGAAGAAACCAACGAATACGCAAGCATCAGTACAAACGAAATAATGGAAGCAGTTCAGAAATTACCAGCTATGTACCGCACCGTCTTCAACATGTTTGTTGTGGATGGTTTTTCTCATGCTGAAATTGCGAATGAGCTCGGAATAAATATAGGAACATCAAAATCAAATCTTTCAAAAGCCAAGGCGCATTTGAAGAAAGTATTTGCATCGGCATTAAAAGCACATCAGGAATAAAATGAGTCAATTCGAACAAAATATCAAGCAATCACTTCAGAGCTTTGAAGCGGAATATAATCCTGCTGACTGGAATGATATGCAAAACAGGTTAAGCAAAGCGAAGGCCGGGAAATCGGTTAATATCGGCAAGGGATTAATGATTGCAGCATCTGTGGCTGCCGTTGCAGGAGCTGTTTATTATTTCAGCAATGCAAATTCAGAAAATACGATATCAGAAAAAGCAGTAGTTCCTCAAACATCCGTTCATGTTCCTGCAAAAGAAAACACAGTTCAAAAGGAGGAGGCAAATAATTCTTCAGCTGCAAACAATCATTCAGAAGATCTAAATAGGTCTGCTAAGGAAAATGTAGTAGCTGTTAATAATCCGACCGACAATAAATCGGTTTCGGCTGATAAGAATACAACACAACCTGTAAATAATAAAGCTGAAAACAAGGTTCCTGTTCAGGAGCCTGTACAAACTCCTGCAATTCAGCCGGTGGTTTCAAGCGCGGTTGCTCTCAGTGCAGCCTTCCGTAGCGAGGCTAAAGTTTGCGAAGGTACACCCGTTCAGTTCACTGCGGATTACAGCGATGCATCCTGCACATACAAATGGACGTTTGGAGACGGAGAAACATCCACACTTCAAAATCCAACACACGTTTTTGCAGATCCCGGAAATTATTCCGTGAGACTTCACATTAATTCTGCAAAGTACAGGACATCGGCCGATCAAAAAAATTCAGTAAGTGTGGTGGCGGCCCCTGTTGTTCGTGTTACGGCTGATGTATCTGAAGAAAACAATCTGCTTGTTGCTTTTACTGCCGATGGAGATAAAATAACAGACTGGAAATGGAATTTCGGAGACAATAAAACAGCTTCGGTTCAAAACCCTTCCCATATCTATGGAAGAAAAGGAAATTATAAAGTAGAGGTTGCAGTAAGAAATTCTTCAGGATGTTCAACCTTGGCCGCCAAAGATGTGAATTTGAAACTCAATCTTCTTGCGCCAAATGCATTTAGTCCGGATGGCAACGGCACGAATGACACCTGGATGCCTGCTGTATTGGCAAATGGCGAATATAATTTCACACTAACCATCACCGATAAAACCGGCAATCAGGTTTTCCAGACATCCGACAAGAACGATTCCTGGAACGGTCAATACAATGGCCGCAGTGCAAGGCCCGGAGATACATTTATCTGGAAAGTTGTTATAAAAGAAAGGAACGGAGAAATATCAAATGACCAGGGCATTATTACCATAACAGAATAAAAATAATACGAGACTATAACAGAAATCAATCATCCTTATCCTATGAAAAAGACCACAAACAAAATGTTTTATGCTTCAATTCTGATTGGAGCATTTTCAGTTTCAACATTTCTTTATTCTGATGTGAACGCGCAGCAAAATCAGCCGCGCCTGATCAGAAAGGAGATCGTAGCAGCTAATACCTTCAACGAGGCGAAGGAAAGAGCCATGATGGCGAAGGATGGTCTTACACAGCCGGTCATCGACAAATTGATAGCTGAGCGGAAACTTTTTTTCATGCGCATGAGAAACACGCATCATGGAGACGAAATTCCAATGAACCAGTTGCGTGGCGGTAACCTGATGGCGAACAGCTGTTCTGATCTTGGCGGTGAAAACGGATGGGCACAATGGTATGGTGCACCGGGTGTTACCAATGGTGTAACGGGAATTCCAACACTTTCAGTGGCAGTTAATCCTCCGGTTTCAAATGCAAACACTTGTTTTAATCTTACTTCAGGTGCCGGTATCGATCCTTGTACTCCAGGTACAGATCCTGTAACAGGTGCTCCAGGCCCTCCCATTCAGGTGGTTGCCCCTGGTTTCGGAAATACTTCGATTCAGGTCGGCTGTCCCGGTATTCCAGGATGTTATGCAGAACAGATCACCTATTCGTTTACTCCCACTGCTCAAGATACCAATTTGGTATATACATATGCCGTAATATTATATGACCCGGGATCTTCACACGGAGTCACAGAGCGTCCATTCGTTGATTTTGTGATTCTTGCTCCCAACGGAGATACAGTTCCTTGTTCGTATCACCACTACGTTGCTCCGGGAGGTGCGGGTCCGCTGCCAGGTTTCTATACAGCAACTGCAGCCTGTGTGGGTGGAACAATGACGTCCTACAAACCATGGACAACAGTTGGGGTTAATCTTTCCAATTATGTTAACCAGGTTTTAACTATTAAAATAACAAATGTGGATTGTTCGCAGTGCGGACACTATGCGCATTCGTATTGGGATTTTCAATGCGGACCTGTGCCTCTTGCTGCCGGATGTGTGGGAAATCAATCGACCATTGTAGGCCCCGCTTCTGATGTAGCCAATCCTTACTCGTATCAATGGTACCATCTTCATAATATAATGCCCGGACAAACATCACAATCTATTACTGTAACTCCTGCGGCTGGCGATACGTTCTCAGTGCACGTGACTCAGCAATCGGGCTGTAATTTTTATTTGACATATGTACCTGCCATTATTACTCCGAATTTTACCTACACCGGAAAATGCGGAGCGTATGTATTTAAGGACAGCAGTTTTGCTACGCCTGCAGCAACTTCCAGTATCACAAACTGGAACTGGAATTTTCCGGGAGGAACACCCGCTACAGCCAATACGGCAACGGCAACGGTTCAATATCCGCCCGGGCCTCATAGTATAACGCTCACGATCACGTCTTCTGCAGGCTGTACGGCCAACATTATAAAAAACATCACAGTAGGCGGCTTCCCTACAGCTGCGTGGAATCCTACCACACCCTGTTTAGGAACAGCAACCACACTTACGGATGCATCGCTTGCAGTGCAGGGCGATCCAATCGCAACCTATTCCTGGAGCATGCCGGGAGGAACTCCTTCTACGGCTACTACTCAGAACACTTCTACGTTGTATAATACAGCCGGTACACATTCCGTCACGCTGGTTGTTACTTCCCAACAAGGATGTCCCGATACGATTGTTCAGCAAGTGTTGGTGTATAATCCTCCTATTGCAAACTTTTCCGGCCCTGATAGCGGATGTTCTCCGGTTTGCAACCAATATGTAGATGCATCTGTGCCTGTTGACGGTACTTTAACAAATTGGGTTTGGAGTTTCCCCGGAGGAAGCCCCGCATCTGCAACAGGGCAAGTGCCTCCGCTTGTTTGCTATACCAAACCAGGAACGTACGGAGCTTCTCTCATCGTGACAACAAGTTATGGATGTAAGGATACAATTGCGATCACCCCTTTGGTAACTGTATTCGCATGGCCCAACGCAGCTTTTGGTTCTATTCCCCTCATTCAACCCACCACCAACCCGGTATTTGATTTTGTTAATCTGTGGTCCACCGATGTGGTGAAGTGGGAATGGAACTTCGGGGATAATGATTCGGATTCTGTTAGCATGACCCCGGCACACTCGTATTCTGCCTCAGCTACGGATAATGATTTTTATTTCTATAATGTTTGTATAAAAGTTCAGAACTCACATGGCTGCTGGGATACCACCTGCCACGTGGTGGAGTTGATACCTGAGTACGAATTTTATATCCCTAACACATTTACGCCTAACGGGGATTTCATGAACGAAATGTTCTACGGAAAATGCCGTGGTGTAAAAGAGTACAACATCTGGGTATTTGACCGCTGGGGAAATGAGATATGGGCTTGTAATCATTCCGATAAAAACACGAACTGGGACAGCGATGCTTCTATCCCCAGACAGGAAGGACTTTCTTCTTACTGTAAATGGGACGGCAAAGTTGTGGGCGGAGGAATGGATATGAACAGCCACAGTAATCAACTTGCGCAGGAAGATGTATATGTGTGGAAAGTAAAACTGACAGATATATTTGATAAAAAACACACATACATCGGACACGTTAACATTGTAAAATAAACAGGAAGGAAAGTAATAGTTAATATGAATAAACCCGAAAGAGATTTTCGGGTTTATTCATTTCAAATTAATAGTTACATGGTTTTTGCCGGCTTTAAAAAGATAATGAGTATTCGTTTTTTCGTTGCAGCTTTCATGTCGTTAATTGCATGGATGCCATTGCATTTGTTCTCGCAAAATAATTCACTCGCTTTTGATGAAAAGAAAGCGATCGAGTTAATGAAAAAAGACGGGGTTACGGATGCCGTCATAGAAAAGTGGAAACTGCAGCATAAATTATTGTATCCGAATGGGCAGAACACAAATCCGCTCAACCAGTTTCATAAAAATACACCTGTTGTAAATGCAAGCGGCACATGTACTGATATGGGTGCGGAGGCAGGATGGAGTGTATGGAAAGCCAAAGTAGGAGATAATAATTCCGGCACTATTACCATGGGGGCAGCCGGAACACCTACCTCTCCACGTTTTTTAATTAATAAAAATACGGGCGTGAACCCTTGCACACCTGGTACAGCTCCCGGAGCACCTTCTATAAGTTATGTTGGACCGATTGGATTTGGTGCAGGCTCCATTCAGATGGGGGAAGAAAATATTAACGGCTCCAGCGGTGGATGCTCATCCGGATGTGTAGAGCAATTGTCTTTTTCTCTGAAAGTTACCAAAGCGGATACGAACTTCGTGTATGCCTACGCCATTATTCTGGAGAATCCTGCCGGACACACACTTGCAAATTCACCTTTTTGTGAGATATACATGCTCGATCAGAATGGAGACACAGTAAAATGCAGCCACCATAAATATATGGGAGATACTACCGGTGGTGTAAGCCCCGGATTTTATCAGGCAGCCTGTTCCAATCCAACCACCGGCGCGAATGACGTTACATATCAGCCCTGGACGATCTATGGAATAAATCTGATAAATTATATCGGACAAACAGTAACCGTTTACATTACAAATTCCGATTGCGGGTTGGGTGGACATTTTTGTTATTCGTACTGGGATTTTTTATGCCCTCCAGTTTCAGGAAGTATGGTTCCTTATTGTTTGGGACAGCAAACAACTATAGTCGGACCTTCTTCTATTCCGGGAGTTCCGTATACCTATACTTGGTATCAAAACCATCAGGTGTATACAGGCCCCCCATCAGCCAGCTCTCAATCGATCACTCCAACCCCGCAAGTAGGAGATACGTTTTCAGTATATGTTCAGATGACCTCAGGCTGTAATTATTATATACCATTTGCCCCGCAACCCTCATCGATCAATCCTGATTTTACATATTCAGGTCATTGTGGAAAAATGATCTTTACGGATAACAGTAGTGTGTTCCCTGTGTCCCCATCCAATCCTATCGTATCGTGGAACTGGCAGTTTCCAGGAGGAACACCGTCAAGTTCAACAGTACAAAATCCGGATACTGTATTTTATCCCAACGGAACATATACAGTTACTCTCATAGCCACTTCTAAAGCAGGCTGTACGGATACGATCCAGAAGGTAATAGTTATCAATCCTCCTCCTCCGGTTGCAGTATTTACGGCAAATACTCCTTGTCTTGGAGTGATCACATCGCTTGTTGACGGATCCATAGAAGTTGTGGGAGATACGATCTCTTCCTGGCATTGGAATATTCCGGGCGGAACCCCTTCTTCATCCACGGCTCAGAATCCGTTAGTAGTCTATAATACTGCAGGTACACATTCTATTACGCTTATTGTGGTTTCGCACTATGGCTGTAAAGACACGCTCGACAAAACAATCTTGATCCATGATATTCCTATTGCGAATTTTGGAGGTACTGCAAAAGGATGTGCTCCTGTTTGTAATAATTATTTGGATTCTTCTATTGCAGTAGATGGTACAATTACCAACTGGCAATGGACTTTTCCCGGTGGATCACCACCTGCTGCCACAGGAAAAAATCCGCCTCAGATATGTTATCGTTCGCCGGGAACTTATGGAGCTTCGCTGGTTGTTACCACAAATTATGGATGTAAAGACACGGTCTCGATCACACCTCTTGTAGAAGTATACCCCTGGCCTAAAGCTCAGTTTTGTATTGAACCGAACCCTGCTTCTATCTCCGACCCTGTTATTCATTTCTGCGATCAGTGGTCGGATGATGTAATGCATTGGTCCTGGAACTTTGGCGACAATTCTTCCATAGACACTACGCATAATAATCCGGTTCATTCTTACTCATCTACGGTTACAAGCAATGATTTTTATTCGTATGATGTTTGTATAAAAGTGCAAACAAAATATGGCTGTTGGGACACGATCTGCCACCCCGTAGAGCTTATTCCGGATTATACCTTTTATATGCCCAACACATTTACGCCCAATGCAGACATGAACAATGAAGTGTTCTTTGGAAAATGCAGAGGAGTAAAAGAATACAATATCTGGGTGTTTGACAGGTGGGGCAACGAGATATGGAGTTGCAGCTTCAGCGGTAAGAACACAGATTGGGATAAGGATGGACAGGATGGTATGTCTTCTTTCTGTAAATGGGATGGTAAAGTGGTAGGAGGAGGATGGGATATGGGAGGACAGAAAAATATCCGGGCGCAGGAAGATGTGTATGTATGGAAGGTAATATTGACCGATGTTTTTAAAAGAGAACATACCTATATCGGAAATGTGAATATTGTAAGGTAGTTGTTCTGGTTTTACTTTTGAACTGTATTGGTGATTTTTCAACATGCATTGTATTTATTGTTGTACATTTTATCTTTGACACACACCGGAAAAAAGCATATAACATCTTCATTTATGAGTAAAACCCGCATCCGAATTTTTTGTGCCCGACTTTTTGCATGGATGGTTTTGTCTTTGTTTGTAAACACACTATCGGCACAAACCTGTGGTGATTTGGGAGGAGAAAACGGATGGAGTCTCTGGCAGGGGGCAGAAGGATATCATCAATACGGTGGCAGCGCTCTTCCTACTTTTTTTCCTTATGCCGCTCCCACCACCCCGCGCTTTAATCTTACCAGTGGCGCAGGTGTAGATCCATGTACTGTTGGTACTTTAGGGCCACCTGTTCCTGTTGTTTGCCCTGGATTTGGAACTGCATCCATTCAATTGGGCCAAACTAACGTCAACGGGCTGAATGGCGGATGTACAAGTTCCGGACTGTATCCTCCTCCGGGTATTGGTGCAGCAGGCAATGGCTGTTCTGAAAAATTAAAATTTCCTTTAACAGTTTTGGCTCAGGATACAAATTTTATTTATGCTTTTGCAATTGTTGTTGAAAATCCTCCGAGCGGACACACTGCTTCTGAAGCACCATTTGCTGAGATATATATACTTGATCAACTCGGCGATACCGTTCCCTGTAGTCATCAAAAATATGTAGCAGATCTGGCAGGAGGTGTAGGCCCTGGATTTTATCAGGCATCATGCGCCGGTTCTGTTAATGTAGGCTATCCTCCCAATGGCATGATCGTATCTTACAAACCCTGGACATATGTAGGAGTGAATTTAGCTAAGTATGTAGGACAAAACCTTACTGTATATCTTACGAATTCAGATTGTGCTCTTGGCGGACACTATTGTTATTCCTATTGGGATTTTGCCTGCCCTCCTTTGTCGGGTGCGGTTGCTCCATTTTGTTTAGGACAGCAAACAACTGTAGTTGCTCCTGCTTCCGATCCTGCAAACCCCTACACATACACCTGGTATCAGAATCATATTCTATATACCGGTCCTCCAAGTTCAACATCACAAAGTATCACACCCACACCTGCAGTGGGAGATACATTTGCAGTGCATGTACACCAAACATCCGGCTGCGATTTCTGGATGCCGTTTGCTCCGCAGATATTATCGATCAATGCTAACTTTACATTGACAAATAGCTGCGGTACAGTTAAATTTACGGATGCAAGTACCTCCACAACGGCAGGGCCCATCGTTTCCTGGAATTGGAGTTTCCCCGGAGGAAATCCTACTACCGCAAATACGGCAACCGCGACTGTTCAATATCCGCCCGGATCCTATACGGTCACGTTGATCGTAACCTCTCAGTCAGGGTGCAAAGATACCTTCCAGCTTCCGGTATCTACCGGAAATCCTTTAGCGGCATTTAACACCGGGCCTGTTTGTTTAGGACTTCTTACGCAGTTTACAGATGCATCTACAGGAGGTACCAATGACCCTGTAGCAACCTGGGATTGGGATTTTGGCGATGCCACTGCACATGCTACAGCTCAAAGCCCTTCTCACCAGTATGCTACTGCTGGAACCTATTCGGTCACTCAGATCGTTACCACACAATCAGGATGTAAAGACACTATTGTTAAAACGGTCACTGTAAACCCTCCGCCGGTTTCGTTATTTACTTCCAATATAGTTTGTTTTAATAACCCAACCGCATTTACTGATCAGTCTGTTGGTAATAATACTGTTTCCACATGGGCATGGGACTTTGGTGATGGAAATACTTCGGCACTACAAAGCCCTTCTCATACTTATGGTACTCCGGGAACATTCACAGTAACACTGATTGTCACGAATAATTCAGGGTGCAAAGACACATTTTCTCTTACATCAATTATAAATCCGCTTCCTGTTGCAAACTTTAATTCTGTGCCGGTATGTATAGGAAATCCAACCAGCTTTACCGATGGATCTTCCGTTACGCCCGGAACCATTACCGCTTGGAGTTGGAATTTTGGTGACCCAGCTTCAGGACCTGCAAATACATCTGCTCAGCAAAATCCTACACATACATATAACGGAACCGGTCCGTATACTGTGATATTGACTGTGACATCTGACAGTGGATGCCAGAGTACCAAAACGCTTCAAGCTACATTGAACCCTCTTCCGGTTGCTGCCATCACTCCTAAAAATGTTTGTTTGAATGCCGCGACAAATTTTACGGATGCTTCAACATCACCTGCCGGGCATGCTATTAATGTGTGGGATTGGAATTTCGGTGACGGAACTCCCAATTCGAATCAGCAAAATCCCACGCATACCTATGTGACTGCCGGTACATATACTCTTACGCTTATTGTTACAACAGTAGATGGATGTAAGGATACAGTCAACAATACGGTTACTATCTATCAACCTCCGGTTGCCAACTTTTCAAAACCAGACAGCGGTTGCGCTCCTTTGTGTGTCGACTATACGGATCTCTCTACCTCATTAGATGGAAATATTGCCAGCTGGGCTTGGTCTTTCCCGGGGGCGGCTACTTCAACTTCCGGAGTTCAGAACCCTAAGAAGATTTGTTACAACAAACCGGGAAGTTATAACGTGTCATTGCTGGTTACCACTTCGTTCGGATGTGTCGATTCAATACAACTTCCTATGATCAATGTGTATCCATGGCCCAAGGCGGATTTTTGTGTCACTCCTCTCATAGCCCCTGCAACGGATCCAGTATTTAATTTCTGCGATCAATGGTCGCAGGATGTGGTTAACTGGTCGTGGAACTTTGGAGATAATAGTAGTTTTGATTCGGTGAATACAGATCCGGCACATTCGTATTCAGCCACCGCCATCTCAAATGATTTTTATACATACAATATTTGTATCAAGGTTCAGAATCAGCACGGATGCTGGGATACCACATGCAAAATGGTAGAGTTAATCCCTGAGTTCGAATTTTACATACCGAATACATTTACTCCGAACAATGATGGTACGAACGAATTTTTCTTTGGCAAATGCCGGGGGGTAAAGGATTATAGCATCTGGGTATTTGACCGTTGGGGAAATGAACTATGGGATTGCCATCGTCAGGATAAAAATACAAATTGGGATAGTCCCGGGAAAGACGGACTTTCTTCATTCTGTAAATGGGATGGCAAGGTGGCCGGTGGAGGCATGGATATGAACAGTCATACCAATCAGCTTGCCCAGGAAGATGTGTACGTATGGAAGGTGGAGTTGACCGATATATTTAATAAGCCCCATACATACATAGGGCATGTGAATATTGTACGATAAAACCAGTAGAAAAATGGTTTTGGGATTATAATTTTGGATGTTTAATGACTATGAAAACAGGATATTTTTTGTTAAACTTGCATACTAAATTTTTATGTCATGAGAAGTAGGATAACATTTTTCTTTTGCAGCGTGTTCCCGTCAGGCAAACAGAATATTTTGATCGTTGCTTTTTGTTTTTTGTCTTCGCTTTCTGTTTTCAGCCAGTCTGTGAGCACTGCCTCGCAGGATTCTACACCGGCTGCACAAAAGCAATATGTGAAAATTGAAATAGGCATGCATATTCTGGATTGCCCCGTGTTGCCGAAAGAACTAAAACGAAAGCTTATGACCGTGAAAGGCATTCAGGATTATAGAGAGGATGCTTTTAGTCAAAGCGTGTATTTCAATATTCCTGAGGGAGCAATTTCTAAAGAACAAATTGTGAACGTAGCCCTGGGGTGCGCTTTTCCACCACAATCGGTAAATGTTTTAATGGCACCTAAACCTTTTATCAATTAAGAATACAAGCTGTAACTATATGTTCAGAAGGGTTTTTACATACCTGTTTTTTTTCTTCTCCTGCTTCTTTTTTTATTCAGGGCCTTTGTCTGCGCAGTTCACTTTCCAACGAACTTTTCAGGCGCCGGGGATGAATGGAGGATTGGCACTTTCTATTACATCGGATAGCGGTTATGTGGTAACCGGCCAGCACGGATCTTCAGGAGAAGGCATGTGTGATTTTTATGTGTATAAACGTAATGCCTGCGGAGGGACAGATTTTTTCTTTACGTATGGAGATACGAATAGCCAGGGTGGAAAATCCATTATGCAAACAGCGGATGGAGGGTTTATAGTATGGGGGCTTACTCAACCGCATGCCGCGCCAACCAGTACTGTTATTATTCAGGAAAACGTAATGATGAAACTGGATGCAGGTGGTAATATGCAATGGTTGAAAGATTTTGGAAATGGTATTTCCGACTGGCCCATGTATATTCAGCAAACATCAGATGGTGGTTTTATTGCAACAGGATCTACCGTAAATCCCAACCCCTATACCTGGGATATGTTTTTATTGAAAACAGATGCAGCAGGAGTCACGCAATGGTCTAAGGTCTTTGTTGCACCCGGTGAAGAGTTTTCAAATTATGTAGAACAGACTACAGACGGTGGGTTTTTTATGTGCGGATATTCTTGGAGTACGGTACACGCGGGTGATGACGATGTGGTAGCCATAAAAACAGATGGGGCAGGTAATGCACAGTGGTCCAACGTTTATGGCGGTACCAAACGAGACGGCAATACGCGCTGTGATGGGCTTTCGTTGTTTGGCACGCGGGGTAAACAAACCTCTGATGGTGGGTATGCCATTGCTACGTCCACACGTTCTTTTGGAGTAAATGATAGTGCCGATGTATGGCTGCTAAAATTAAATGCCGCGGGTAATGTACAATGGAACAAAACGTATGGTGGAGTACTGAATGAAGAAGCGCGGGGTTTATATATTACCCACGATAACGGTTTTGCGATTATTGCCTGGACCACCAGTTTTGGTTTTGGAGAGCAGGACGAATATCTTTTGAAAACAGATTCGCAGGGAAATTTGCAATGGTCAAAGACTTACGGGGGAACTGCCCGTGAAAAAGGCGAAAGCATCATGGAATCTCCTATTGATCATGGATATTATATTGACGGATACTCCATGAGTTTTACGCCCAACCCTGCCACCGATGTATTTGATGCCTATGCGATCAAAACAGATAGTATGGGAGTGAGCGGCTGTAATGAAACAACTCCTCCTACCATTGTGGGGAGCGGTACTCCTGTCAAAACACCTTTCCCATTTACATTAACTACGTTACCTACACGTACTCCCCCCGTTTTCATTCAGCATGCTTATAATCCGGGAGAATATCCTCTGTGCGAAAAACTTCCTCCTCCCCCGGTTGCGCAATTTAATGCTCCACCTTTGTGTGTTGGAAACACTACCATATTTACCGATTCTTCCAAATCTTATTATGGAGCTATTGTAGATTGGATATGGGATTTCGGGGATGGCACCACAGCCGATTCGATACAAAACCCCGTTCATACCTATTCGGCTGCCGGAACGTATACGGTAACGCTCATCATTCATACTCCCTGTACGGCCGATACTGTTTTAAAGCCGGTTGTTGTGAATCCGCTACCGGTTCCACTTTTCTCTGCACCTCCTGTTTGCTTCAATAATGTTACCACATTTAATGATCAATCCACCGGTAACAATACCATTACAATATGGGACTGGAACTTTGGTGACTTGAGCGCGCATTCAAGTTCGCAAACACCTACACATACATACACCGCCCCGGGTACCTATACTGCCACTCTTATTTTGACAAATAATTTTGGTTGTAAAGACACCAGTCAATCTTTGGTGATTGTGAACCCACTTCCAATTGCAAGTTTTCTTTCAACCACGGTTTGTTTTGGCGATACTACCTGTTTCAACGATAAATCAACTATCTCAACAGGCGCTGTTATTGCCTGGAGCTGGAATTTCAATGATCCTAATTCGGGGACATCAAATATTTCCAACATTGCAAATCCATGCCACGTATTTACCGGGTTAGGACCCTATAATGTTTTGCTCACTGTAACATCTGACAGTGGATGTCAAAGTACAGTTACATTGCCTGTCAATGTTATTCCTCCTCCGGTTGCAGTGATCAATACAAATAATGTTTGTCTCAATTCCATGACAAATTACACCGATGCATCAACCGCTGCTTCAGGAGATCCTATTTCCGGATGGAATTGGTCATTACCTTCCGGAACTCCGGCAACATCAACCAATCAAAATCCATCCACGCTTTATCCGGCCCCCGGAACGTACACGGCAACGTTGATCGTAACTTCCCAAGCGGGTTGTAAGGATACCACCACTAAGCAAACTATTGTTCACGCACCTCCTGTTGCAAATTTTTCAGGTTCAGGTGCTGGTTGTGCACCGCTTTGTGTCACTAACTTTACAGATTCGTCCACTTGTACCGATGGAACAATAACAAATTGGGCATGGAGCTTTCCCGGTGGAACTCCTTCTGCAGCTACCGGGCAAGTTCCTCCTAAAATTTGCTATGATACACCCGGCATCTATGACGCCTCTTTAATTGTAACAAGCAGTAACGGATGTACAGATACCGTTTCTATTTCTCCTGTCATTAATGTTTACGACTGGCCCAATGCAGGTTTTTGTATTGTGCCGGATCATCAAGCACCGGTTACCGAACCTGTATTTAATTTCTGCGACCAGTGGTCACAGGATGTTGTGCAGTGGTCATGGGATTTTGGAGATAACAGCCCCTTAGATTCGATCAGCACAAACCCCGCACACTCTTATTCTGCTACCGCCAATGCCAATGATTTTTACTCGTATGATGTATGTATACGTGTAATGAACCAGCATGGATGCTGGGATACGATCTGTAAAACAGTAGATCTCTTACCTGAATTTGAATTTTATATCCCTAATACATTCACGCCCAATCATGATGGTAAAAACGAATTCTTCTTTGGAAAATGCAGGGGAGTAAAAGAATATGAGATCTGGGTTTTCGACCGGTGGGGCAATGAATTGTGGAATTGTCATTACTCAGGCAAGAACACAGATTGGGATGGTCAGGGACAGGACGGCTTATCTTCATTCTGTAAATGGGATGGAGTGGTTGTTAGAGGAGGACAGGATATGAATGGCAACAGCAACATGTTCGCACAAGAGGATGTATATGTCTGGAAAGTTGAGTTAACAGATATTTTTAAAAAGAAACATAATTATATAGGGCATGTGAATATTGTCAGGTAATAAATTCATCCCGGTCCGTCACACCCGGTTCCCGGATGAAGAAGTTTGGATAGAGCTTGTCAGGATAATAAAGTAGAATAAATACGATTTACTGATGAGAGTTTGGATATTAATTTTTTTTTGTTATTCTATGGCAGGTGTGCAAGCTCAAATAAATAGTTTTCAATGCTCTTTTCACGGAGCAGGCACCAGTGCCGAAAGGGCGAATGCTGTGCAGCAAACCACGGATGGAGGTTATATTTTTACCGGCACAACGAACGGATTTGGTGCAGGCAGCTACGATATGTACCTGGCTAAAACCAATTCCAATGGCGATACGCTTTGGACAAGAACATTTGGAGGATCTGCATACGATGTTGCCAATTGCGTCATCCAGACATCTGACGGAGGCTTTGTGGTTACAGGAGCAACAAATAGTTTCAGCGGAACTATTTTTAACGATGTTTATTTGATCAAAACAGATATCAACGGCAATACACAATGGACTAAAACCTATGGCGGTACCGATACCGATGAAGGATATCAGGTGCAACAAACTACAGACGGAGGTTTTATTATTGTAGGAACTACCGAAAGCTATGGCGTTAAATCCGGAGATGTTTATTTGCTCCGCATAGATTCAAATGCCAATTTGCTATGGACAAAAACATACGGAGGCACCAGTTATGATGTTGCCAACTCCCTGGTGCAAACTTTAGATGGAGGATTTGTTATAGCAGGCAGTGCCGATAGTTTTGAAGGCAACTATAATATGTACCTGATACGAACGGATATGAACGGAGACACCTTGTGGACAAGGACGTATGGTGGTACAGGAGACGATGAAGGAATATCCATTTTACAAAATAATACAGGGGACTATGTTGTTGCAGGATATACTACCGGTTTTGGCGCAGGTAATGGGGATATATATTTGGTAGATATTGATACGAATGGAATTCTTAAATGGTCAAAAGCGTTTGGAGGAACAGGATACGATATCGGATATTTTATTGATCACACGCCTGATGGAGGCTATGTTATTGCAGGAACGACCGCAAGTTTTGGCGCAGGAAGTGATGACATGTGTTTATTGAAGATCGATTCAGACGGCAATCCATTTTGGACAAA
>JAHEYK010000029.1:16143-26257 GCA_023251625.1 Bacteroidota bacterium | reverse complement strand
ACATATTTTCTTTTTTTCAAATAGGCGAGAAGCCCTTTACTGTCGAGTATGACGCCATTAGCAATATAAAATCCGAACAGAAGCACAGGGGCAGGGAATACCCACTTTTGCCATCCTCCAGGATGGAGAAGATTGGCTGTTAAAAAAAGCCCGGCCGCCAGAACCATGAAGAACATTTCGAAAAAACGAAAACGGCTGTATCCGAACGATGTAAAAAATATCAGACGCACATAATTTACGGCAACAGCAAGTACCATAGAGAATCTGAGAAAAGGAATTGCACTGCCGCTAGGCAGAAATTGATTTGTAAAGAGCGGCTCTAAAGAAATGCCGAAAATGGCCGAAGACAAAAATAAAACCGAGAACTGGTACCAGCTCGTAAATTGGGCAGTTTCAGATAACGCACACAGGATAGATGCCATCGCCAGTAGCGGAGCAATATATGGAAGGTCTGTGGCGGTAAAACCTGCAGAGGCGATAAATAATATGAGTCCGAGGGTGGTGTAAGGGTGAATATTCTTCATGCGGAGTTTAAAATGTAAATATAAATGAATAATTAGTTTCGATGATTCTTTTTTAGTTTATTGTTCTTGGTTAATAGGTTTAGGTATTTAGTACATAGTTATGGTGTTAACTATGACTAAAAAGCTGAAATAACTATAACTTAAAACTATTAACTAATAACTATCTTTGTCAGGATGATTATTCTGATTTTCTTTTTAGCGCATTGGTATCTGTCTCTTTTCAGCCAGACCTTTTTTTTGCATCGCTATGCGGCACATAAAATGGTTTCTATGAGCCCGTTCTGGGAAAAATTCTTTTTCATATTCACGGCCACCACACAGGGATCTTCGTATCTCAGTCCGTACGTGTATGGCATTCTTCACCGCATGCATCACGCTTATGCGGATGAAGACAAAGATCCGCACTCGCCCAAACATTCTTCCAATGTTTTTGTGATGTTTGTGAAAACGTGGAAAGTATATGCCTCCATTAAAAATGAAACGATTTTGATTGAGCCCCGGTTTAAAAAGGATGTTCCACACTGGCATAGTTTTGACCGCATGGCCTATCATTGGATAACCCGGTTGATCTGGTGCGCTCTGTATACGTTGTTTTACATTCAGTTTGCTACGCATTGGTGGATGTTCCTGATTTTGCCGGTTCATTTTTTTATGGGCCCTTTACATGGAGTGATCATCAACTGGTTTGGGCATAAAACAGGATATATAAATTTTAAAGTGAATAACACATCGGTAAATTTAATGCCACTGGATATTTTTATGATGGGCGAGGGCTATCACAACAATCACCATCAATACCCTGCCAAACTGAATTTCGGGAGCCGTTGGTTTGAACTGGATCCTGCGTATCCGATCATTGTGGTTATGAAATGGGTGGGTATCGTAAAGACAACATCCGCGGTAAATTTCTGATCATGCTCACCGAAAAAGAAATATCACGATACAGCAGGCACCTCCTTCTTCCGGAGATCGGCCATGAAGGACAGCAGAAACTGAAAAACGCCCGTGTGCTGGTGATCGGTGCCGGAGGATTGGGTTGCCCGGTGCTTATGTATCTCGTAGCAGCCGGAGTGGGGAAGATCGGTATTGTTGATTTTGATCGGGTGGATGAAACTAATCTTCAGAGGCAAGTATTATTTGATGTCGCCGATATTGGAAGTTCAAAATCAGAAGTTGCAAAACACAAACTTTCCGGGCAAAATCCGCTCATAGAAATTGAAAGCATTCAGCAAAGAGTTACGAACCAGAATGCGATCGGTATTTTTTCAGGGTATGATATCGTAGTTGACGGGACTGATAATTTTTCTACGCGCTACCTGGTAAATGATGCCTGTGTGCTGCTTGACAAGACACTCGTGTCAGGATCTATTTTTAAATTTCAGGGACAGATCTCGGTTTTTAATTTTAAAAATGAAAAAGGCGAGAGGGGGCCTACCTATCGCTGCCTGTTTCCTACCCCGCCTCCTTCAGGGTCCATACTCTCTTGTTCTGAAACGGGAGTGCTGGGTGTTCTTCCCGGCATCCTGGGAACGCTCATGGCGAATGAAGTGATAAAAATAATTGCCGGCATTGGCGAAGTATTATCCGGAAAAGTTTTGCTGATAGATGCACTTACGATGAATTTTCAGACGATCACCATTGCCCGCAGTGCGGATGCGATCAGGGCAACCCCGCAGAGTGAAATGCAGTTTCGAAAAATGAACTACGATCTTTTTTGCGACATGGAAGAAAGTAAATCTGCCTTCAAAGAAATTTCGGCTGAGGAATTAAACGATTTGATCTTATCAAAAGAAAATATCCAGTTGCTTGATGTGCGTGAGCCGAACGAGCAACCCGTAGTTTCAGAACTCAAAGGATTGCAAATTCCCTTGAGAGAAATTGAGAAGCATACAGAACAAATACACCGTGATAAAAAAGTGATCGTTATTTGCCGAAGCGGTGCAAGAAGCAAAAAGGCGATCGAATTGCTTTCTCAAAAATTTAATTTTACTAATCTGTATAACTTACAAGATGGTGTGACGGGCTGGCTAAAAAGCACCTCTACAATGCAAAAGATTCATTGGTAGGAGGTAAAAATTTTTCATTTTTTGGCCAATTCCCCCATTTTTGGTATAAAAGCTTAAATATTTTCAAAAATCAGCTATGTACTGGTGAAAATAAAACCTATTGATAAGGCAACCATTCTGTTGTTTTTACGTCTTATATTTACACCACACCAAGCATTTACATGATAAAATTCCACTTTTTTCCTTCGAAATTTACTTTTCTTGTTTTACTGTTTCTGCCCGCACTATTTTCTTTTGGCCAAAGTCAAAAGGTTTATTCAGGGCCATGGACAGTAAACCCCTTTGATCAAAAAGTTTTTATTAAGAACGAAGGGCAGTTCGACAAGACCACCAACAACGGCAAGGGCGAAATTTTATTCAGTGCATCCACCCAAGGTATCCACATGTACTGGAACGCTAAGGGTTTAACTTATAAAGTGACCGAGCGTTACCTGAGCGAAGAAGCGAAAGCAGAGATAGCAAAAGGAGAACCAGAAGCGGAGATGGGAAAAGCAGAGTTGAGATATCATTATCTCAACATGGAATGGGTGGGATCAGACCCTGACGTACAGGTAAGCAGCGAAGAAAAAGCCTCAAATTATTTTACCTATAAAAACCCGAAAGACAAAGCCGGAAAAAGCGGCATTGCAGCATCGGCTTACCAAAAGATCACTTACAAAAATCTTTACCCCGGTATTGATGCCGAATATATCCTTCCTGAAAAGGGAGGCATCAAGTATTCTCTCATTGTACATCCGGGTGCGGATCCGCACCTGATCAAAATGCGTTACTCCGATGCCGACAAGATCGACCTGAACCCCAAAGGAGAGATAGAAATAAATTCCAAGCAGTGCGGCACCTATCTTGAGCATCAGCCTCAAACTTATTACGAAGGAGGAACCCCGGTCAATTCCAAATTTACTTTCAACGGAACTTCCATAGGATTCAATATTTCTAATTATGATAAAACAAAAACACTCGTGATCGACCCCTGGGTGAGCCCTGTTAATTTTCCGGGAACCGGTGGATCTTTGCCCGGGTATAAAACATCTGCTTACGCTTTGTGCTATGATCTTGCCGGAAATGTTTTGGTATACGGGGGTGGCGATCCACTTTATCTTGCAAAGTACAGTGGTGCCGGAGCGCTTCTCTGGACATTTTCTGTCCCTTTTGATGCGCTCGACCTTGTTGGAGATTTTGATGTAAATAAAATAAGCGGCACTTCGTATGTGTGTGAAGGATATGGTGGAGGTGGCGCAGGAATTGTTAAGGTTAGTCCTGCCGGCCTTCTACAAGCAACATTTCCGGGTACCACCAAGAACTATGAAATATCCCGCATCCGTTTAGATTGCCAGGGAAAACTTTATACGACCGGAGGTGGTGTTCCTTCAGGGCTTTATCAGGTGGCCACCATTGATACAAACCTTGCAACAATGACCGGAGCACATACAACATCCAGCCCTAACGGAGACCATGATGAGAATTTAATGTGCCTGGATCCATCGGGAGCTTTTATGTATGTTAATTTTAATTATCCGGCTCCTTTTTCCGCAGACTATCTGAACGATAATGAAATGGAAAAAATTCCGATCCCTGCATTTACACCCAAGCCATGGATACAACCGGGACCTATCTATAATTTTACGGAGGTAAACAGCATGCCTTATTGCGGACCGGCAGGACCCTATTTGCGAATTAATATTTTCAACGGAATGGTATGTGGCAATGGCTTTTTATATACCTATGATGGAAGCACTCTCAAACAATGGAATAAAGGAACCGGAGTAATGGTTAAGTCAGTAGCTACCGGAGGTGTTATGTACACTACCGGCGGATTAGACCTGGACCTTTGTGAGAATGTGTATGCCGGAACAGCTACTTCAGTGAAAGAATACGATGCTAATCTTAATCTGATCAATACCTACCCGCTCGGGCAGAATACGTGTTATGACCTGAAAGTAGACAAGGGCAGAAATTTATTGTACACATGCGGTAAAGCATATGTTCAGGCAATCGCTATCACTCCGCCACCACCAATTCAGTTAACAACTTCTGTAACTCCTGCCGGATGTGTTTGCAACGGAACGGCTTCAGCAAGTGTAGCCGGGGGATGTAATGCCAGTATATTTAATTACTTGTGGTCACCCGGTGGACAAACCACGGCTACTGCAACCGGCCTTTGTGCAGGCACCTATACGGTTATAGCAGGCGCACTTGTGAGCTGCAATAAATTGATCGGAGATACAGATATTGTGGTGATACCTAAGATAGGATCGCTCAATACAGATTTTACTTTTGCAGGCACTTGCGGTAAGATGACCTTTCAGGATACCAGCGTAATTCAGGGAGCTACATGGTCCTGGTTATTTCCCGGTGGAAATCCACCCTCAGCAGCTGTGCAGACGCCTCCGAGTGTTCAATATCCTTCAGGCACTTATACAGTAACGATGGTGGCCGATGCAGGCGGTGGTTGTGCCGATACGGTAATTCACACATTTACAATTCCTGGTCCACCTGTCTCTGCGTTCACCAGTACTCCGCCCTGTTTGGGAGGAGCTGTAACACTTACGGATGGCTCCGTATCTCCGCAAGGAGATCCGATCACATCGTGGAATTGGTCAATGACAGGAGGAACTCCTGCAACATCTGCTAATCAAAACCCTTCTACTATTTATGCTACAGCAGGCACTCACACGGTTTCACTTATTGTAACTACGCAAGGAGGATGTAAGGATACGATCGATCAACAGGTGATCGTATACAATCCACCCGTTGCGATTTTTTCAGGTTCAGGTACCGGATGCGCGCCTTTATGTGTCACCAACTATCAGGATCTTTCAACTACCACGAATGGAAATATTTCGAGCTGGGCATGGACATTTCCCGGGGGCTCTCCGTCCTCTTCCAATGTTCAGAATCCTCCCAGTGTTTGTTATAATACAGGTGGAACGTACGGAGCATCACTCATTGTCACTACTTCGTACGGATGTAAAGACACGATTGCGATAACTCCGCTTATCACAGTTTATACTTGGCCTAAAGCTGAATTTTGTGTGGCACCTGACATAGCGCCCGCTACTGATCCTGTATTTAACTTTTGTGATATGTGGTCAAATGATGTGGTGCAGTGGAGCTGGAACTTTGGTGATAATGATTCTGACAACGTAAGCACAGATCCGGTCCATTCCTATTCTACTATGGTAACAGACAACGATTATTATTTTTTCAATGTCTGCATACGTGTTCAGACGCAGAACGGATGCTGGGATACCACCTGTCATGTGGTGGAACTTATACCTGAATATGAATTCTACATCCCCAATACATTTACTCCTAACGGGGATTTTATGAATGAATTCTTCTATGGGAAATGCCGCGGGGTAAAAGAGTACAACATTTACATCTTTGACCGTTGGGGCAACGAGATATGGGATTGTCATTATAAAGGCAAGAATACCGATTGGGACGGACAGATGCAGGAGGGCATGTCATCTTTCTGTAAATGGGACGGGAAAGTTGCAGGTGGCGGGCAGGATATGAGTGGGCACGAAAACCAACTCGTTCAGGAAGATGTATATGTGTGGAAGGTAGAGCTTACCGATGTTTTTGACAAAAAACACAAGTATATCGGGCAGGTTAATATTGTGAAGTAGAACCCTCCATACTTTTAGCTACATCCATTTTAAACTTTTCTACATTCATTGAAGTTAGCAGCCGCACAATGTTTGGAAAGGTTTTTTCGTGAAAGCCGTAACCTCCTTCGATCATTTCTTTAATAGCTTCTTCTTTCGTCCAGTTAAATTTTATGATGCGGTAGCCGGCTATAACGGCTCCGGTTCTGTCAGAGCCATGCAAACAATGTACAAGTATGGGCTCATGGGTTTTCATTAAAATTGCGGTTGCCGATACAAGTTCATCATAAGAAATTTTCCATGTGTTTATCCGCACATGTTCGAGTTTTAATTTTATTCTCCTGGCTTTATGATCATCATTTCGCACGTGCCTTAAATTAAGAATAGTCGATACTCCCATTGTTTTCAGCCCGAGCATCTCTTTATGGTTCGGCTGTTCCGATCGGAAAACGTGTTCATCTACTTTGTATAAATTGGATAGGCCTGCTGTATTTACTTGTTGGGCCCAGGCTGCAAGCCTGTCAGCAGAGATTTTTTTTGTTTGCGTGCAGGAGAAAAGAAGAGAGCTTAGCAGTAAGAAGTAAAAAAGCTTCCTCGCCCCGGCTGTGGCATTCATGACTTTTTACTCTTGCTCCGAAATAAATAATAAATACTACCTGACATTACAAAATAGGGCGAAGAAGATTCTCCCGTTGGTACATTTTGCGGGATCGTGTAACTAGGCGAAAGGAGTATGTAGAATTTACCTCTTTTATATTTAACGTCCAGATATAGAACATAGGCAGTAAGCGAAAAGGCAGATACCTGCTTTTGGTATTGTGCCGAATCTGTTTTCCCGTTGAAGGCAGAAAGAAAATTCTGTGTTCCCCAAAGAAGATCAGCCTCGGGAGTAATGATAAGCTTGCTTTTTTTTGTCAGATCTATGCTGAAGTCATGCAGGTTCATGAATGTGACGCTAAAATCTTTTGTGTGTGAAGAAATGCTCTTGCCTTTTTTAGAAAAGCTTGAACTGCCCGAGCTGTAATCTGCAATCAAGCGGGAATACAGAACATTCCAGTCAAATCCAAGAGAGAGGTCCAGGTCATTTTGAACAGTTGCATTGATGCGTGCCGACTTTGAATTAAAAAAGTAATGAGCATAAGAAAATGAGGCATCCCATTTATCAGAGAGGTCAAAAATCCACCCTATCCTTGTATCCAATTCATCAAACAGAGTTGCTTTTTTGCCTGGCGTATTTGTCAGACTCACTTGTGCGAACAGTCCGGGTTTGGTTGTGTACTTTATCATGGGTGATATAACAGGAATAGACGAGCCGGCCTTTCTTCCTTTGAAAACATTATCGCTCGAATAGGTAAGAGCTAGTTTCAGCTTTCTGAATTTCTCTCTTTTTGTTCCGCTTCCTTCATGGGTGGTATCAGAATTCAGGGCAAAGGTTGAAATAGAATAGAAGAATAGAAATAAGCAGATAATTTTCCGGGGCATAGGCGAAGTTAAAAATAAAAAAGGAGCTGAGTTTGGTCAGCTCCTTTTTATTGAATGCATCGAAAATTATTTTTTCTCGTGGTGTTCGTGATGCTCTGCTTTGTCTTTTTTGTCTTTGTGCAGATCTTTTTTGTCGTCTTTGAGATCTTTTTTATCGTCTTTCAGCTCAGCCTTATCTTTTTTTAATTCGGCCTTATCTCCATTGGCTTTATCCTGTTTGATCTCCGCCTTGTCTTGTTTTAATTCGGCCTTATCTTGTTTGATCTCCTGTTTATCGTTCTTGATCTCTCCGTTATGATTTCCCTTGTCTTTGCCTTGTCCATTATCCATTGGAGTTGTAACGGCAGGATTGGCGTTTTGGGCAAACAGGGCAACTGCAAATAACATTGCACTTGCCATTAAAATTAATTTTTTCATGGTTTTTTAATTGGTTTGGTTGTTATGTTGTGTATAAGACGAAAAGATATTCGTCAAAGTTACAATATTATATAGTTACAATATACATACAGCAAAAACCTCGCCAAAACATTACTTCTTTAAAAACAAGTATAATTGAATGCTGCAAAGAGCATTCAATTATACGTTTAAAGATCAATTGGTAATTATCATCTTGCTTGAGGAAACGGTCTTATTGTCTTCGCTTAGTTGGACGTAATACAGTCCATTGGGCAGGTTGTCCCTGTTAAAGACAAAAGATGTTCCGTTGATGTTTTTTACAACTTTCACCATTTCCCCTACGGAGTTATAAACCGTCATAGTTGCATTTTCCAAAGGTTTTGTAGTGTTAAAGGTTGTAGAAGTAGAAAATGGATTAGGATAAATTCCAAAGGTCAGATCCTGGCCGGCCTCTTGAACAGATGTTCCAACATCTACTTTATAAACTTTACCGTTGGTGGAAGAACCGCAGTAGAGTGAACCATTGTAGGCGACCATGCTGGCTCTCGCATCTGCATTGTAGCCACCCGACACGGGTAGGGGGCCGAAAGCATCTGGTGCGTTTGAAGGTATTGGAGCAATTAAGGTAAAAGTGTTTTGATCGCTTGATTCCCACAGGCCACCTTTCCAGTCAAGGGCATACAATTTGCCATTCAGTTCCTCAAAATCAGAAACGAATTTCCCGTCCAGGGAAGCAGAAGGGGTCCAGCTGATTCCATCGGTTGACTGAAGCACGTGAATGGCTCCGCTGTAAACGACAGTCCAGAATAATTTTCCTGTGCTGGTGGCGTATATCTGGTAGGTACTGCCATCACCAGCTACTTTGTCCATTGCCTGGGGAGCGGAGGAAACACTTCCTGACCACAGATAATAGTCGGTACCGCTGTTGGGATTTGCATTGGCTACAAACAATTTTCCGTTGAACTGAGCCATGTATTTAAGCCGGAATGAACTGGCAGGCTGATTAACAGAATTCCATGTATTGGAACCATCAAACTCGCACATGCCGCCCATGCTTGATGCCATGCCGTTGGCAACATACGCTTTGTTGTTGTATTTAATAACATCGAAAGTATGTACAGCTCCGATGATAGTTGTTTTCGTAAAAGAACCGGAGTTGCCGGTTGTGCTGATGTAAACATAGCCGGGGTCCATTCCATTTGGGTCTCCATCCGGGATCCATAATTTATTATCAAATACACCCATGCGAAGGTAACCTTGGCTGGAAGCATCCGATAAAGCAGATGTGAAGGAAGTAGCATTAGTGGTGTAATAAACCGTAGCACCCCAATTACCGAGCGGATCATCCGCAGTGGCGAGATACATTCTTCCACCGAACACGGTCATATCTACAATACATTTGTAGCCACCGGTTGGTTTGCCCATTTCCACAAAGCTTGCGGTCATCGGGGTAACAGACCCATTGTCAGTTTTGTTTTCATTCACCTTGAAGTACACCGCTTGCGCATGTGAGACGGCCTTGTTATTCTGGGCAGTGGATATACCCTGCATGCCGACGAGGCAGGCAGGCGTGATGGCCAACGGCAACAGTTGATTCAGCAACTTGGTAATTTGTGATTTCATGTGTGATTTAGTTTTGATGAATTATGTTTTTTTGGTGACACTAATCTAGTGCTTAGTCGTAAGGTTGCCAAGTAAATTCAGGTCTGAAAAACTTCAATATTTGATTCTCGGGAAGAATATTGATGAGACAATCTAGGATATTGATCAAAATACTGCTATTTATGCCAAAATCTGTTTATTTTTTGTGTTTTTAAGTACCTGGCATTGAACCATCATTTGAAAGCCAAAGGCTAGTTTTGCAGTAAATGATAAATGCAATTGCGGCTTGCAACGATTATCGAACCCACAGAGTGAACTGCTTTTTCGCTACAAGTGCTTTAATTTCGACTAAAATTAATGAAAACGAACAAAAGAAAAAAGATTCTCCGATGAAAATATCGAAGAATCCACTTGGGTAGTCCCGCCCAGAATC
>JAHEYK010000029.1:0-16043 GCA_023251625.1 Bacteroidota bacterium | reverse complement strand
TGTCGGGTAGCAACAAAAAGCCGATAAAGTATAGATTATTTTATCCTCGAAATGAAAACATCCTGTAGGCCCCATCCGACCATTTTTGCTTTACCAAAGGCTGCGGAGTTGTTGAACTGCCCGCCTACATAACACACGCCTGTTGGATCGGAAGAAATGGACATACATTCGTCATCATCCGTTCCTCCACCCTGAAGCACCCACATCAAAACACCCTTGTTATCATATTTAGCAATGCAGGCATCTTTACCACCGCTGGAAGTGATTTTGGTGTTGGCGAATGCTACATCGCCGGAAATAGACCCTGCCACATAGCTGTTGCCGGCATTATCGGTAGATACTTTTCTGTATTCGCTGAAGTCAGCTCCGGCAGAGCTTTTTACCCAGGCTAACTTTCCGTTCGATTCAAACCGTGCAAGAAAGCCGTTGCTCCCTCCAATTCGTGTAAGTACATTTTCTCCGAATGATTTTGTTCCCTGAAACACACCGCACACAATAACTTGTCCGCTGTTTGTTATATCCATTCCGTAGCCGATATCATTAGCTGTTCCCCCGGCACGTTTTGCCCATAGTAATAAACCGCTGGGATTGTATTTGAGCAGCAACACATCGGTATCAAAATAACCGGCACTTGAAAGCGGCACACTGCCAAAAATTGAATTTCCTGTAAAGTACCCGGTAACATAACAGTTGCCGGCCACATCCGTACTTACTGCATACGCCTCATCTTGATAAGAACCTCCGCCGGTTCTGACCCAAACAAGGTTTCCGGCAGCATCATACTTTGCAATAAAAATATCGCTGTATCCTGTGCTAGTGATTTTGGTGGTCCCGAACAAAGCAGTACCGCTGAAATATCCGGTTACATAACTGTTCCCGGACACATCGGTGGCAATGCCGAAAGCAGCGTCTTCATTTTTTCCACCCCCGTTCCGTACCCATAAAAGATTTCCTGCTGCCGTAAATTTAGAGATGAACATATCCGCGTCACCTGCTTGGGTAATAGTAGTAGTTCCAAACGTTGTAATGGTTCCCTGTATAAAGAAGAATCCTGTTACATAACAGTTCCCTGTTATGTCTGTGCTGATCGCTGAAGAGTAATCGTCATTTTGCCCTCCTACCTGTTTAGCCCATAGCAGAACTCCATCCGGATCATATTTGGCGATGAAAACATCCGTGCCTCCTGCGCTTACCAGGTGTGTGCTGTCAAAAGCAATCGTGCTGTCAAAGTAGCCGGTAATGAAAACATTTCCGCTGTGGTCATGTGCAATACCCGTGATCTTATCAATGGCAGGTCCGCCGGCTACTTTTGTCCAGTCCCAATTTTGGGAAAAAGCACCCATGCTTAAGAGGGTAGAACACAGTATGAGGTAGAGACTCTTTTTCATTTTAAAATGTTGGCAAAAATAGTATTTTTCTTTAAGGATATGGGATTAATTATTCTTGCTTTTTTGGTCAGAAATAAAGCATTTTGCGGTGTCCGAAACAGCTTTGGAAACGGGAGTAAACCTAAAGTTAATCTTGTTCTTAACTTTTGAGTTCGAATAAGCAAGTTGTATGCTTGCATAGCGTGCCACTTCTTTTGTGAAAATATGCGCTGAACCTGTAAAGATGCTTTTGAGTTTATCGGCCCTCCACACAAGTTCGAGAATAAATTTTCCGGCTTTTTTATTAGGGATTTTTTTACCGATAGAATTGTAAACCAGTTCAAAAAAGTCTTTGAACGGTAGATTTTCAGAGGTCAGGATGAATTTTTCATTTTTAAGATCACTGTCCATCAATGTAATCATCGCTTTCACTACATCCCGTACATCCACATAGCCCATTCCTCCGCTGCTATACCATCGTAGTCCCTTTTGGGCGGCTTTGAATAAGAGCCCGCTGCTTCGATTCAAGTTGCCGGGACCGATCACAATTGTTGGATTCACGATCACTGCATTCAAGCCTTCTTGTGTGCCTCGCCATACTTCATTTTCCGAGAGGTATTTACTGATCGCATAGGCAGAAAAATTGGAGTCATTGTTCCATGCAGTCTCTTCTGTGATATCTTTTCCGCTTTCGATTCCGAGTGCTGCCACGGAGCTCACATGGCAGAATTTCCGGATTTTATTTTCCAACGCCATGTTCACCATGTTTGTCGTGCCGGTCACGTTATTGCGGATCATTTTTTCTCCGTCCCCGGAATCAATTGAAACGATCGCAGCACAGTGATACACATCTGTTATTCCTTTCATAGCCTCTGCCAGTGAAAAAACATCCATCAGATCTCCTTCTGCCCATTCTATTCTTGAAAAAAGGGACTCTGAATCTTCAGAATAATAGGAGAATATTTTTTTGACCTCATTCACATTGCTTTCTTTCCTGCGCAAAGCTCTTACAGGCAACCCCCTTTTTACAAGGTCATATAAAAGATGTGAGCCAACGAGCCCTGTGCCGCCTGTAACTAAGATCATGAAGTAAATGTAAATCATTTATCTTTGAGGATTATGAAAAAGAACTTTGTAGCAGAACTCAAATGGCGCGGAATGCTTCAGGATGCAATGCCGGGCACGGAGGATCTGTTGAATAAAGAAATGGTGACCGGCTACATTGGTTTTGACCCCACCGCCGACTCATTGGGGGTCGGGAATTTGGTGCAGATCATGACCTTGCTGCATTTTCAGGAAGCCGGTCATAAGCCGATCGCTCTCATTGGAGGTGCAACGGGAATGGTGGGTGACCCATCCGGAAAATCCCAGGAGAGAAATCTGCTCAGCGAAGAAATACTCAATCATAATCTTGCTTGTCAGAAAAAGCAGCTTGAGAAATTCCTGAACTTTAATTCCGGAGAGAACTCTGCGGAGATCGTTAATAATTACGATTGGTTCAAGAATTTTTCTTTTCTCGATTTTATACGCGATGTGGGCAAACACATCACGGTGAATTACATGATGGCGAAAGATTCTGTGCAGAGCCGGCTCGAGAGCGGAATGTCATTCACTGAATTTTCTTATCAACTTGTACAGGGCTATGATTTTTACTGGCTCTGGAAAAATAAAAAGGTGAAACTGCAGATGGGAGGATCGGACCAATGGGGAAATATTGTGACCGGCACAGAACTTATCCGCAGAAAGGACAGTGGCGAAGCGTTTGCCATTGTAACCCCGCTTATCAAAAAAGCAGATGGAACAAAATTCGGCAAGACCGAAAGTGGGAATGTGTGGTTGGATCCCAATCGAACTTCCCCTTATCAGTTCTACCAGTTCTGGCTGAACTCTTCGGATGCTGATGCAAAAACATACATCCGCATTTTTACCCTGCTCACAAAAGAAGAAATAGAAACCCTGGAGCACGATCACAACGAAGCGCCTCATCTCCGCACGTTGCAAAAAGCATTAGCGAAAGAGGTGACCTGCCGTGTGCATTCCGAACATGATTTTAATGCAGCGGTAGAAGCATCTGAAATTTTATTCGGAGAAGGCACTACCGATGCGCTGAAAAAACTTTCCGAAAGAGACCTGCTGGCTGCGTTTGAAGGAGTTCCGCAAGTTGAAATTTCAAGAGCGGAACTGGAAGCCGGAATTAATGTAGTTGATTTTTTTTCCGACAAAACAAAAATATGCCCTTCTAAGGGGGAAGCACGCAAAATGATACAGGCAAGCGGGGTGTCGGTTAATAAGATGAAAATGAGCGATGTTGCTTCAAGCATTACCCAAGATCATCTCCTGAACGGAAAATATATTCTAGCACAGAAAGGAAAAAAGAATTACTACCTGGTTAAAGCCGGCTAAAGTTATTTTATCACCTTACAAGTACTGCGCAGCTTATTCTCATCGATCGTTTTGTTCAGATCATTGATGATATCTTTGAACGCAATTTTACTTCCACAGTCAACCAGTTCAGTGAGAGGGTCTTTTTCAATGATCATGTTATAAAGTTCCCCTACCGATGGTTCGGCTACCAGTTTTGAATATTCGGTGTAGGTCATTTTAATGAAGGCCACATTTTTTCCGATGCCCCGGTTGTCAAGCAGGTAACCCTGATGGAGCGGAGTAGGGGTCTGGTACCCGTCAGAGCTCACTATATCTTGCCTGCCCGGGTAAGAAACGATCTTTGTTTTATCATCCGATAGCTCAACCGGGATCAGATTATTGTAATCAGCTTTTGTTTTATATACCATGGCATGTGGACCCGGAACACTGGGAGCGATGACGGATGCCTGATTTTTTGTTTCTGTTTTGGCAGGTTGTGCAGAGGCATTAGACGAGGTTTTTTGATTTGGCTTACATCCCATTGCGGCTACTACCATGAGGGCGATGATTGTTCTCATATTATTATCAGTTTATATTAATTGGTATTCATTTCCTTTTTCAGCACACGTGCGTCCAGTACAAAAGTTCCGAAAGGTAATAAAGCAGAAACAAATGCCATGCCGCTTTTTGCAAGCGACCATTTGTGTGATATTTTTACATCGATGAGGGTAAAAACAAATAGTATGAAGAGAATGCCATGGATCATGCCCGGGACTTTAACAGCGGTAGGCATGGCTGCAAAATATTTTAACGGTACTGCAATTCCGAGCAGGATGAGGAATGAAACGCCTTCCAGAAAAGCAGTAATGCGCAGCCTGCCGATGGGTGATTGAAAAAGATTTTGTTTCATGAAGCGAAGGTAGGTAAAAGAAAAATTAAGATCTTGTATTTTTCACTCTCCATAGCTGGTTTTGCTCCACAAACATACTCAATATCCTCATTTTTCCAAAGCATTAAATAAGGCCTTCTATCCCCTAAAATCACTAATTTCGGCACGCTTTAAGCACAATATTTATAACCGTTCACAGTTAAGAAGGTTGCCTTGATATACCCATGAAATTTGCTCTCAAAATACAGCGGTTAATTTGCATTCTGACTACTGTCTTTTGCCTGCTGTTATCTTCTTGTTCCCAAAAGAAAAACACCTTCCTCAGCCGCAACTTCCATTCCCTGAATGCACATTATAACGGTTTGTACTGGGCCAATGTAAATCTGGATGAGGGAATATATAATCTGGATAGAGCGCACAAAGATGATTACAACAAGCTTCTTCCGGTATTCAGGATAGCAGATGAAAAATCCGCAAAGGCTAACTACCCCCAGTTTGACAAAGCGATAGAAAAAACAAACAGGGTCATTCAGTTCCATTCCATGCTCATCAAAGGCCATGAGTATGCAAGATGGATCGATCAGAACTACCTTACCATGGGGCGCTGTCATTTTTACAAGCGTGATTATTATGCTGCGGTAACGGTGTTCGAATATATTGTGAAAATTTTTCCAACCAAACCGGTAAAGTATGACGCCTTTCTATGGCTGGTACGTTCTTACAATCAGATGAACAGTGTGATCAAAACCGGCCCTATCCTGGACCTGCTGCATCATGATAAAAATATGCCCAGACGCCTCCAGGATGATTACCAGGAGGTGCTTTCGGATTATTACCTGCGCACGGAGCAGTATAAAAAGGCAAAGGAGTCGCTGCTAAAAGCCGCGATACTCACCCATAAAAAATATTCACGCGGGCGATATTTATTTATTCTCGCTCAGCTCTGTGAAGAAGACGGCAGCCTTAAAGATGCTACGATGTATTACGACAAATGCGCAAGACTTCACCCTTCGTACGAAATGGAATTTAATGCACGTTTGGCGAAGGCACGCACATTCCAGGTAGAGAACGGTGCCGACACCAAAGAATTGAAAAAGGAGCTTACCAGAATGCTGAAAGACGAGAAGAACAAAGAATATCAAGACCAGATCTATTATGCGCTGGGTGATATTTTAGAGCGTGAGAACCATGTGCTGCCTGCTATGGTGGATTATAAACTTTCGGCCCAGGCCAGCGTTGCTAATACCAAACAAAAGGGAATGAGCTTTTTGCGCATTGCCGATATTTATTTTAACGAGAAGGACTACAAGCATGCCCAGGCCTATTACGACAGCACGATCAACTTCTTGCCTAAAGATTTTAAAAATTACGATCAGATAAAAAATAAAAAGGAAAGCCTGACCAAGATGATCAAAGATATTACCATCATTGAGACGGAGGACAGTCTGTTGAAAATTTCAGCGATGGATACTACACGCATCAGCAAGCTCATAGACGGCATTATAAAAAAACTGGCTGAGGATGAAGAAAAAAGGAAAAAGGAAGCAGAGTTCAAAGCGCAGACAGCCGGTACCGGCTCCTCATCAAATCCGAACAATCAGCCCGATAATTCCCTGAACAACGGTACCTGGTATTTTTATAATCCAACTACGATCAGCGCAGGAGTTACTGAGTTCTTCAAGAAATGGGGCAACCGTCCATCAGAAGATAATTGGCGCAGGATCAGCAAGGAAAAAGTGCAGGCAGTGCAGCAAGAAGTGGTTGACACAGCCAGGACAGATACGGCAGCAAAAGGAAAAATTGCCGACAATAAAACGCATGCTTATTATTTAAAGAATATTCCTTTCACCGATGATCAGAAAATAAAATCGAATAAAAAGATCACAGACGCTTATTATGATTTGGGGACCGTGTACAAAGAGGACCTGCAGGATAATCAGAAGGCGATCGAAACTTTTGAAGAACTAATCAACCGCTACCCGCAGAATAAATACATTCTTAATCTCTATTATCAGCTTTATCGTATTTATCTGAACGACAACAATCAGGGGCGTGCAAATTTTTACAAGGAGAAGATCATGAACAACTATCCTAATTCGGAATATGCCAAGATCATCATGAACCCGGATTATCAGAAAGCACTCCAGGCTTCCAAGAATGAGATCGAACGTTTTTACGGGGAGACCTATTCAGCCTATCATCATGGAAAATTTGGTGAAGTGTTGGCGATGGTGGGCAAGGCAGATTCGTTTTATAGCAGCAGCAGTATCATGCCCAAGTTCGCATTGCTGCGTGCCTATACCATCGGCAAAACGCAGGGTGCCGATGAATTTGAAAAGGCGTTACAGGGAGTGGTAGCAAAATATCCTAAAGACTCTACCAAATACAAAGCGCAGGAGTTACTTGATTTTTTGAAGAAGAGAAAAGAAACCCCGGTAGATTCTGCTGCACTCAAAGCAGATACGGTCCCCGTTTATAAGTCTCCCTACACGTTCAGTGACAGCGCACAGCACGAATGTATCATCTTGCTCAACGCTAAAAAGATTAACATAGAAGAATTTAAAATACGTATCTCTGATTTCAACCAGGAATACTTCAGTAATTCTGATCTTGAAGTGAGTAATATGCTGATAGACATGGAACATCAGATTGTGACGGTAAAGACCTTCCCGCTTGCGAGTAAGGCAAAAGATTATTACGATCTGTTGAACCAGGATGCCAAGGTGTTCAATAACATTACACCTGAAGAGTATGAGATATTCCCGATCACGATGGATAACTTCACCGTTTTATACAGGACGAAAAAAACGGACGAGTACAAAACATTTTTTACAGAAAACTATTTAAAGAAGAAGGAGCAATAGGATTTTTTACTGCCGTTTAAGCTTCGGGTCCATTTGGCCGGCTGTCTGAAAAAATTTATCAGCATTTATTTTATCGCCCATATTCTGATAGGTAATAGCTATGAAATAATAGGCCCTGGCATTATCGGGGGCATACTTAATGGCATTTTGAAAACTTGCGATGGCATTGTTGTAATCTTTAAGTGTTCCGCACACGCTGCCTAAATTCATGTGTGCATCTACAAACCGGGGGTCAATTTTAAGTGCTTGCTGAAATTTTTCTTTTGCTTCAGGGTATTTGCCCCATTCAAAATAAACCGAACCGATATTATTCAGTGTGATAGCATCGGAGGGATGGAATTCAGATGCCTTGTTGTAATTCTCAATGGCCTTCTCGTAATTTTTCAATCGGTAATAAGCCACCCCCATTTGGGTAAAAGCACTGGAGAAAGAGGGAAGTATTTTGACAGCCTGTTCGAGCTCTGAAATTCCTTTTTCATACCACTCTTTCTTTTTTATAGGATCCTGTTCTGCATCTGCCACCATTTTTACAAGTTCCAGCCCCAGGTAATAATGTGCTTTCACGCTGTTCGGGACAATACTTACATCGTGCGAATAAAGTGTATAGTTGTCTTTCCAGTCTGCATTGCGTGTCCAGGTTTTATATGCATATGGAATAATAAGCAAGGCAAGTATTCCCATACCAGAAGTTTTCAATGGTAATAATCCCATCGCGCCATCTTCCCTCCTGTGGGGGGATAAGAGGCGAGCCATTAGTGTTCCCACCACCATACAAAATCCCAGAGAAGGAAAGTACATTAACCGATCGCCCATGGATGTTCCGATAATAAGGACGAGGTTTGAGAAAAGAAAAATGGTAATGAGAAAAAATAAAATACCGAATGCAACAACACTTACCCCTTGTTCCTTATCCTTTGACTCTTGCTTAAATGATCTGTAAAGTATAAAGGCTGCATACCCCCCTATAGACGTGTAAAACAATAGAGATAGGATCGAAAAAACATTACTAATTGGTACTACAGGCAGATACATGAATGAATAATCGTACGAAAGAGGATGAGGGAATATGAGTTTTTGAACATACAAACCCAAAATGTAAAAGGATGTACCTATATGAGTACTGAACGTTTTTGCACCGGCAAGAACGTTATCGGCGATCGATACGCTCTCATCTGCCATCGCACCCTGCAACACAGAATGCCTGATCAGTAAATAAATTAACGCAGTTCCCAAGAAGGAAGAAGTGATCAGCATATTCTTCCTCAGCGGCACAGAGGTAAAAAAATGTATGGCCAGAGGAAGCAACGCAAGGAAAGTGATGGAGGTTTCTTTGGAGAGAAGAGAAAGAAAATAAGTAATAACTCCCCCTATCAAAATTATTTTCGAATTATTTTCCAGGTAACGAAAGACGAGTAGACAACTACAGATCACAAGCAAGAAACAAAGTATTTCATCCCTGCTTTTTATATTGGCAACCACTTCTGCGTGCAAGGGATGGGCCATAAATAGGAGGGAGGTGATGAAAGCGACCACCTCACCTTTTTTATTTCCCTCTCCAGCAGGGGGAGGGCTCAGGCCTGCCTGCCGCACAGGGAGTGAGGAGGTGAATAGTTTACAAAGCATCATAAAAAGCATCATCCCGGTCAGTGCATACAGTACTACATTCACAAAATGGCTCAACCAGGGTTTATCCGGGAAGTAATTCCATTCAATGGCATAGGTGGCAAGAGACAGAGGGCGATACAAACCGTCTTTTACGGAGAGGTAACCTTGACGGTAAGAGGTTTTAAATATCTCAGGAATTGCATGAAGGCCTTGTCTCACTATATTATTTTCTTTGATCGCAGAAAAATCATCGAGTACGTAACCGTGAGAAAGCGTATTGGAGTAGAGCAAAAAGCCAAAGAGTGCTATAATTAATGCAAGTGTTAATTTTCGTTTTTTCTCCTGTGACGGCAGCTGTTTAGCTCCTTTTTGCGAAGGAGATAAGGCTGATTTTGTTTTGTTTTTTTGTTTCGCTTTCATGCAGAGAGGTCAAAACGAAAGTACGAATTTCGTATATTCGCCTGTCCCGCATTAACGGGATTCTCTGAACAAATCGCCATGGCTAATTCCCAAACACCGATCCTTAACGCCCGGCAGATACAGCAGCGTATCGACAGGATCGCTTACCAGAGCTATGAAAATAATTGCAAGGAAAAAGAAGTGATCATTGCAGGTATTGCCGGGAATGGTTATGTGCTCGCAGAAAGAATATTAGAAAAACTTCTGGAAATTTCTCCCTTAAAAGTAAAGCTGGCCGAGATCGCTTTGAATAAAAAGGCCCCACTTTCGGGAAAAGTAAAAGTAAGCTTGTCTGAAAAGGAATTGAAAGATAAAGTTATGATCGTGGTAGATGATGTGCTCGAGTCAGGAAGGACGATGATGTATGGCATCGATCCCTTTTTAAAATATTCAGTCAAACGCCTTATCACGGTTGTGCTCGTTGACCGCGACCACCATTCTTATCCTATAAAAGCAGATTTTGTTGGCATCTCACTTGCTACCACTATGCAGGAACATATTTCGGTAGAACTGGGTGGCGGTAAGAAAGATGCTGTCTATCTCATGTAATGGACCCCCACTCACATTATTCTCACGCAGGAGAAACACAAATCGTTCTGAATATAGAAGGAATGACCTGCGCTCACTGCGCGATGACCATCACAAAAGTTCTGGAGAATAATGGCGCAAATCACCCGAATATAAATTTCGCCACGGGTGAGGCAAGTTTTTCTATAGAAGATAAAAGCCGCTTAACTAAGATCATGGATGGAATTGTTAAGGCGGGATATAAAGTCCTAAGTGAAAAAGAAAGTACAGCGAACACCAAAGGACTTTCTTCGGTCGAAAAGAAATTTCTGTTTACAATTCCTTTTACGGTAATTCTTTTTTTCTCCCACATGTTCTTTGGCCCTGATTTTGTCCTGAACGATCCAATCGTTCAATTGGGTATCTGCATTCCTGTTTTTGCAGTGGGATGTACATATTTCGGCAAGAGCGCCTGGAACTCAGTGAAAGTGGGTGTCCCAAACATGGATGTGCTCATCATCATCGGATCAACAGCGGCATTTGTTTACAGCATTGCCGGCACCATTCTTTATTTCGGAACGCATGAAGTGCATACTTATCTGTTCTATGAAACATCCGCAACGATCATCACGCTGGTTTTATTGGGAAATGTGATCGAACACCGTTCAGTAAAGCAGACCACAGGCGCCATTGGCGAGTTGAGCAAGCTGCAAACAACAACTGCAAAAAAAGTAATGTTGCATGAGGGAAAAGAAATGATTCATGAGGTTTCCGTAAATGAAATTCTGATAGGAGACATACTGCTGGTGAATACAGGCGACAAAATTCCTGTTGATGGTTCCTTAATCTCCGGAAATATTTCTGTGGATGAATCCATGATCACCGGAGAAAGTATACCCGTTGAAAGAGCGAAAGGCGATAAAGTGATTGGAGGTGCTATCGTCGTGAATGGAAGTATGAAAATGCTGACAGAAAAGATCGGAAAAGAAACCATTCTTTCAAAGATCATTGAAATGGTGAAAAATGCCCAACAGGCCAAACCTGAGATCCAGAAATTAGGAGATAAGGTCAGCAATATTTTTGTTCCGGTAGTATTGGTGGTATCGTTTATTACATTTTTCATTTGCCATTTTCTTTTTGATATTTCTTTTCAGAAATCGCTCATGAACAGCATTGCGGTGTTGGTCATATCCTGCCCCTGCGCTATGGGTTTGGCAACTCCAACTGCTGTGATGGTGGGTATTGGCCGTGCTGCTAGGAGCGGAATTCTGATCAAAGGCGGTAGTTCATTGGAAGAATTCGCAAAAGTGGAAACAATTCTATTTGACAAAACAGGAACGCTCACCACAGGAAATTTTAAAATAAAGAATATTCAACCGTTGAATGGGGCTTCTCTCGTGGAAATCGAGTCGGCTCTTTTTCACCTGGAACAGCGGTCATCGCATCCTATTGCCAGGTCTGTGGTGCGCGAATTAAAGGACCGGTATTATCCCGATGTTTCTTTTTCTGATATAAATGAAATTAAAGGAATGGGAATTGAAGGGAAAAGAAACGATGGAATTATTTTCAGGGCAGGCTCCTATAGAATGGTTTCGGATTCCTCGGTGGACAATTCACATTCCCTTTATGTTTTTAAGAATAATATTCTTGCCGGACTTGTTGACTTGACAGATGAAATTAAAACCAATGCGAAAGAAACCATTTCATTTTTTAAAACAAAGGGTATTACTCCTGTTCTTCTGAGCGGAGATACAAACAAAAGATGCAAAGAGATTGCCGGTCAGCTGGGCATTTCAGAGGTGCACAGCGAACAGCTTCCGGATCAGAAATTAAAACTGATCGATACACTTTCAAAAAATGGTCATGTTGTGATGGTGGGTGATGGCATCAACGATGCACCCGCGCTTGCAAAAGCATCGGTGGGAATCTCTATAGGCAATGCGACACAGGTGGCGATCCATTCTTCGCAAATCGTTTTGCTTAAGGAAAGAGATCTTGCGCAATTGCAGTCAGCTTATCTCATCAGCAAGCACACATTGAAAACAATAAAACAAAATCTTTTCTGGGCATTTTTTTACAATGCGGTTGCAATACCGATCGCAGCAGCAGGATTTTTAAGTCCGATGATAGGAGCGCTGGCAATGGCATTTTCAGATATTATTGTGATAGGAAATTCCATTCGACTGAGAATAAAAAAACTTGACTGATAGTTTATGGCGTATCAAATACTTTGCAATAAATTGCGTTCCTGAAGAACTATTACATTGACAAAAAAACTCAAAATACTTTTTATCCCCCGCTGGTATCCGGGACGCGTAGACCCGTTGAACGGGATATTCATTAAACGGCATGCTTTGTCGGTGGCAACCAAGCATGAAGTGGCTGTATTATACGTGAGTGCTGATCCCGGGATGAAAGGCAGCATATATGACAAGGAGTTTGTGGTAGAAGAAGGGCTACATACCTGCAGGGTGTATTACAACAATTCAGTAGCAGATATTCCTGTTATTTCCACGATCGTAAAGTTTTTCCGCTACCTGAGAGCCTGTAAAAAGGGGATCAACCTGCTCAGCGAAAAATTCGGCAGGCCTGACATTTCACATATCCACGTTCTTGCCCGAACTTTTTTCTCTGCTTGGTACTATAAATATTTTTACAAAACACCTGTCATTATTTCGGAGCAATGGTCCGGATACCATGCAGAAGACGGATTATACCAGGGTTTTTTTAAAAAGATGCTCACTCAGATCGCTGTTAAAAATGCGTCAGCAGTTACAACGGTGAGTGAAAGCCTGCGGGATGCTATGCTTTCGCACGGACTGAAAAATAAGTACTCGGTAATCCCTAATGTGGTCGATACGAAATTATTTTCCCCCTTTGCAACGAGAACGAGGCAAGGGAAATTCAGGCTCCTGCATGTTTCCAATCTGAATGACCGTGCCAAGAATGTATCCGGTATGATCCATGCCATTGCTAAATTATCTGAAAAGAGAAATGATTTCGAATTTCATATTGTGGGAGCCGGGCCGGATCGAAGTATTTCAGAATCTGCAGCAAAAAAACATAACCTGTTGAACCGCGTTGTCTTTTTTGACGGAATAAAAAATGCTGCAGAAGTAGCTGAACTGATGCGTGACGCAGATCTGTTCATCCTTTTCAGTAACTATGATAATATGCCTTGCGTGATGGTAGAATCGTTTGCCAGCGGCTTGCCTGTCATCGGATCCGCTATTCATGGAATCAAAGAGCATGTTAAAGAGGGAAGAGGCATTGTTGTTACTCCGGGAAACGAAATAGCTTTGGTACATGCGATTGAAAAAGCATTGAGCACAATCGACTCTTTTGATAAAAATGCCTTGCATGAATACGCAAAGAAGAATTTCAGTTACGAAGAAGTGGGAGAGCGGTTTAACAGCATCTATCAAAAAATGCTTCAGAAATAATGTGCGGAATAACCGGCATAGTGAACCTTAAAGGAAATGTTCAGGATATTTCTGTTCACATCCGGGCTATGACCGATTCGATACGTCACCGGGGGCCTGATGGAGAAGGTTTTTTATTTTTTTCTGATCGTGAAATAATTTCTGCATTCGGGGAAGACACGCCTGAAAGTGTTAAAACTGCTTCGATAAATTATTCCCCTAAAATTTCCGTCACGTCTGTTCCAGCCGAGCATGTTCAATTTGTCCTGGGCCACCGCAGATTATCGATCATCGATGTTTCTGCTGCGGGCCATCAACCCATGTGCGACCCCGATAAAAAAATATGGATCGTTTATAACGGTGAAATTTACAATCACATCGAACTAAGAGAAGAACTTTCAAAAAAGGGTATCTCTTTCCGTACAAATACAGATACCGAAGTGATCCTTCAATCTTATTTGCATTGGGGCGAGGATTGTGTGAACCATTTCAACGGCATGTGGGCCTTTGTCATTTTTGACAGCCGCAAGAATATTTTATTCGGCTCGCGCGATCGGGTAGGAGTTAAACCATTTTATTATTATACCGATGGCAATATTTTTGCTTTTGCTTCGGAGCAGAAAGCCCTATTGAAGCTTCCTTTTATTAAGACAGGGATCAATCATAAAGTTGCGGCAGATTTTTTAGCCGGAGATATTTATTTTATCGAGCGCGGAGAAGAAAGCATGTTCAAAAACATCTTTGAACTGATGCCGGCCCAGAACTTCAGGATAGACCTAAAAACAGGAACTTTTCAGAGATGGAATTATTATGAGCTGAAAGCAAACACATCTTTCTCTTCTTTTGACGAGAAACAATTTTCAAAATACAGGGATGAAACCGAACAGCTTCTCGTGGATGCCGTTAAACTGCGTTTGCGTTCAGATGTTCCGGTCGGCTCCTGCCTCAGCGGGGGCATTGACAGTTCTGCCATTGTCGGCATCATGGGCAAACTGGCCGGTGAAGGGTATCAGGTGAACCTGGGTGGTAAGCTCAAAGTTTTTACGCTTACGTTTGATGATCCGGCCATTGATGAAAGCAAATGGGCAAAATTGGTTGTGGATCAAACGCAGGCGGAGTGGTACCGCGAAAGTCCCACATCGGATGATCTGATGCGAGACCTGAACGATCTGAATTATGCGCAGGATATTCCGGTGGTCTCCACAGGTACGTACGGCCAGTTCAGGCTGATGCGAAGGGCTAAAGAGGCAGGTATCAAGGTGATTTTAGACGGACAGGGCGGGGACGAAGTATTCGGGGGATATACCTCTCACTCCCTAGTTTTCTGGAAAGAACTTTTGAGAAAAATGAAATTAGGGCAGTTATATTCTGAAACTTCGGCAGATGGAAAATTCATTTCTAACATTAAACTGCTCGGGCGTGATTTTTCTAAAAATGAATTCTCTGCCTTACTGCCCAATTTTTTGCAGGAATCTTTTTATTCATCTTATTTCAAACAGAACGATTTTTTAAACCGGGATGTTATACATGAATATGTCCGTTCCGGAGGAATGGATTCTGCACTGGACATCAGCTGCTCATCTTCTCTCAATGAAGCGTTGCGCAAAGATTTTACGAATTCACGCCTGAAAATGTACCTTAAGTACGAAGATAGATCTTCCATGTGGCATTCCATTGAGGCACGCACTCCGTTTGCCGATGATCATACCCTGGTTGAACATGCTTTTTCTATCCCCGGCTCTTATAAAATACATAATGGAATAAACAAACACCTCCTTCGGGAAGCAGCCAGGAGCTACCTGCCGAAAGAGATACGGGAACGAAAGGACAAGCTTGGCTTTGTATCGCCCATCGATACCTGGATGCACGAGATCAAAGACAAATGCCTCGACTATTTTGATGATTCACTGAACGATTATATGAATGTGAAAAAAATAAAAAATGATCCTGAAAAATTCTTCCGTATGTCCGGGCACGCAGATGGGGTCCGCGTGTTCCGGATGCTGAGTTTTGCTGTGTGGAAAAAATTATTTGATCTTTGAAGAATGAAGGTTTCTATCATAACCGTTTGTTACAACAGCGAAGCTACTCTGGAGGCTACCATTCGTTCGGTACTGGAGCAAGACCATGCCGACATAGAATATATTGTAGTGGATGGCAAGTCGACCGATAAAACACTTTCCATTCTTGAAAAGTACAGAGATAAAATTTCCAAACTTGTTTCTGAAAAAGACGAAGGCATGTACTTTGCTGTCAACAAGGGCATTGGGGTGGCAACAGGAGAGGTGATTGGTATTCTTAATTCGGATGATTTTTTTGCGGACGGAAAAATAATATCAAGGGTTGTAAAAGAATTTGAAACAACAAAAACCGACAGTGTGTACGGAGACCTTCAGTATGTAGACAGGGTCGAAACACAAAAAATATTCCGGCACTGGAGGTCAAGCCCCTTTGATGCAACACTTTTTTTGAAAGGATGGATGCCTCCGCACCCCACATTTTTTGTAAGGAAGACATGCTATGAGCAGTTCGGAACTTTCAACACCTCTTTTAAGATATCAGCCGA
>JAHEYK010000028.1:20115-26341 GCA_023251625.1 Bacteroidota bacterium | reverse complement strand
GAACTTAATTCACTCATTAAAGTGGTGGATGAAAGCTACGGGAGTTATGAGCCCACAAAGGCGGGCCGTGCTATTGAGGTCTTTGTTGACGAACATTTGAGCAACTGGTATGTACGCCTTTGCAGAAGAAGATTTTGGAAAGGGAACTACACTCAGGATAAAATTTCTGCTTACCAGACTTTGTACCGCTGCCTGGAAGTTGTCGCGCAGCTTTCATCGCCCATTGCCCCTTTCTTCTGCGATAAATTATTCAAAGACCTGAATGATATCACCGGAAAACAAAACGTAGAGAGCGTTCATTTGAGCATTTTCCCGAAAGCAGGTGAAGCATCTATTGACAAGTCACTTGAAGAGAGAATGGAAATGGCTCAGAAGATATCTTCCATGATCCTTTCCATACGCAAAAAAGAAAATATACGTGTGCGCCAACCACTGACTAAGATTCGTGTACCAATTTTGGATGATGCGTTCAGAAAAAAATTAGAATTAGTGAAGGACTTGATACTTTCCGAAGTGAATGTAAAAGCAATCGAATACGTGAGTGAGAACGATACGCAGATCGTAAAGAACCTGAAACTGAATTTCAAAACACTAGGAAAAAAATGTGGAAAAGACATGAAAGCAGTGCAGGCATTCGCAGCAGACAATTCACAAGCGATCATTTCTTCAGTGGAAAAGACAGGCAAGTATGATGTTGTTTTGAGCGGAACAACTTACACGCTGGACACCGAAGATGTGGAGATAATCCCTGTTGATATTCCGGGCTGGAAAGTAGCAAACAGTGGCCCGCTTACAGTGGCTCTGGACATCACGATTACCCCCCAATTGCGAGATGAGGGAATAGCCAGAGAGATCGTAAATCGCATCCAAAATCTGCGAAAAGAGAATAAATTTGAGGTTACAGACAGGATAGAAGTTAAGGTGAAAAACCACCCTAAAATTAATGATGCTATCATTAACAATTTAGATTACATTCGCGCGGAAATTTTAGCAGATAAGTTTGAGATGGTGAGCGAGATCGGTGCAAAGGGCATTGAAATTGAGGTGGATGAAGAGATTAAAACAATGGTCACAATTGACCGCATTAAACAGTTAAATTAATACCCAATTACCATGGCAAAAGCAAAGAAAAAGGCAAAGGCCAAAGCAAAAAAGGTCAAGAAAGTTAAAAAAGTTGCTAAGAAAAAAACGAAGAAAGTTAAAGCAAAAAAAGTCGCTAAGAAAAAAGTCGCCAAAAAGAAGCCGGTAGCAAAGAAGAAGGCTGCGAAAAAGATAAAAGCAAAAAAGGTTACCAAGATCGTTGCGCCCAAAGTAAAACCAACGCCAGTGGTTGAGGAAACAGTAGTCAGGATCATCAATAATTCTAAGCCGGCAGTTGAGGTAAAAGCAGTTCCTGTCATAAAACCTGAAAAGGAAAAGAAGAAATCGAAAACGGAAAAGACTGAAGATATGGAAGCCTATGCTGAGGAATCCTATTCCTGGGACAGCGGCACTTTTTCAGACATGAAAAATTACGAGCCATCTCCTGTATTTCGCAAGCCGGACCCACCACAGCCCAAGTTCAAAGGAAAAAAAGATAACCGTACACGTTACTCTGATAAAGAGTTGGAAGAGTTCCGCTCTATCATCAATGAAAAGATCTCAGAAGCGGAGAAAGATTATGAGCTTTTGAAAAATACACTCGCTCATCGCGATGAGCATGGTACAGATGATACATCTCCCACTTTCAAAGTGCTGGAAGACGGATCGGATGCTATGTCGCGTGAAGAGATCGCTCAGCTGGCTTCCCGTCAGGAAAAACATATTCAGAACCTGAAGAACGCACTCATCCGTATTGAAAATAAAACATACGGGATTTGTCGCGTTACAGGTAAGTTGATCCCGAAAGAAAGACTGCGCAGTGTGCCTCATGCTACACTCAGCATCGAAGCAAAACTGACACAGCATTCCTAAAAGCAGGGTTAATGGTTAATGGTTGATGGTTGATGTTTCCATTATCCATTATCCATTATCACTTAACCATTATGAAACGAGCCGCTATCATTGTTTTTGTCGTTCTGTTTATTGATCAATTTGTCAAGATCTGGATCAAAACGCACATGACCTTAGGCGATCAGATTGCTGTGATCGATAATTTATTTTACATCCACTTTACAGAGAATTACGGAATGGCTTTCGGGCTTGAGCTGGAAGGTACATACGGAAAATTGCTTTTGAGTTTGTTCAGGATCCTCGCTGTTGGCGGCATTGGTTGGTATCTGTACTCCCTTGTAAAACAAAAAGCACACAACGGACTTGTATTCAGTATTTCACTCATCATGGCAGGTGCTATCGGAAATATTCTGGACAGCGCTTTCTATGGATTGATGTTCTCTGAGAGTACTCCAATGGATGCCGCTGCTTTTTTACCGGAAGAAGGCGGCTATGCAGGATTTCTACATGGGGCAGTGGTGGATATGTTTTACTTTAATTCTCATTTTGACCATGTGTTTTGGAGCGATGGCCCGTACACTTTTTCGTTCCCGATATTTAATATTTCAGATTCGGCCATTACCATTGGTGTAGTTATTATTCTGTTGTTTCAAAAGAGATTTTTCAAACACGACCATAAGGAAAACGTAGATTCCATTGTGGTTGAAGAGCCTGTATCTGAGGATAAACCTGCCTGATTTTTACTTATTCATGGCCAAGCCGAAGCCCAAATACTATGTAGTCTGGAGAGGAAAAGAACCCGGCATTTTTGACTCCTGGGACAAGTGCAAAAAGCAGATCGAAGGCTTTACCGGAGCACAATACAAGTCTTTTAAGACGAAAGAAGCAGCTACGCGGGCGTATTCAAAATCACCCAAAGATTTTATTGGAAAGGATTCTTTCGAATCAGAACTCACACCTGAACAACTGTCAAAGATCGGCAAGCCTATTTTAGAAAGCGTTTCTGTAGATGCTGCATTTGACGGAGATGTGATGGAGTACAAGGGTGTTTATACGAAAACCAAACAGGAATTATTCAAACTGGGCCCTTTTGAAGGTGCTACGAACAACATAGGGGAGTTTTTGGCTATCGTACATGCATTCGGGTACCTGCAAAAGCAAAAAAGCGCTGCACCTGTTTATTCTGACAGTTTAACTGCTATAAGCTGGGTGAAGCACCAACATGCAAAAACAAAATTGACCGCTACTAGGGAAAACCAATCTCTTTTTTTTCTCATCGAAAGAGCGGAGAAGTGGCTCCGCTCAAATAAATACCCGAACAAACTTCTTAAATGGGAAACAAAAGCCTGGGGAGAGAATCCGGCAGACTTTGGGAGAAAATGAAATTGAGCTTAATTAGAATCTCTATTAGTATAAAAATTTAGTATAGTAGAGCAGTAATGCTCCATGTCAAATTTGTGTACGGAGCTTTTTGCATTTTTACTTAGTGACTCATATTCTTCATTTGTCATTTCTTTGATTCGTAGTATTGCGTTTCTATACTCGTCCGGGGTATTGCAAATGAATCCATTCTTTTTGTCTTCTATAAACCGGGCATTTTCACCAACACGACTTCCTAACGCAGGCACTCCGCATGAGAAATACTGCTTGATTTTAAAAGCGGATTTTGCCCTTGTTATTTCATTGTCGATCAACGGACAAATGCCAACATCGAATTCTTTCACTTTGCTGTACACTGACATTTCATCCTGCCAATTCAAATGGGTTGGTATTTCAATGAAAATATTTTCATTTGTAGCGAAGTAATCGAATATCTCTTTGATAAACAGTTTTTCCCTTACGCCCAGTATCACCAGTTTAACCTTAAAACCTAAATCTGTAATTGATGGGAAAAATATGCTGAACATGCTTTCCCGATGTGAGCCTGCAAAATCTCCTATCCATCCAATTGTTAAGATGGTATTCCGCATTTCTTTAGTCATGTTATGCTGCATAACAGGAGAGGTAAGCAAGAACACCTGTTCGTTGATCTTCTCAGCATATTCCTTCACTGCATTGCTTCCAACCGAACATGATTCGCAGTTGCTTATAAATTGATCTATCGATCCATGAGGGTAGTCAAAATATTCTGCATCATCCAGATCGTAGAGAGTATTTTTTTTCTGAAATGCTAAAAGTATTCTGAGCGCTGATGAATAAATGAAGTTTGTATGTACTCGTTGTATAACGATCAGCGAGTCTTTCTTTCTGAAAAAAAGACATGAAACATAAGCTTTAATAAAATGAAAAATATTGTAAGGGCTATAGCCGGGAAATAGTAACGTACTGCTTATGCCATATTTTTTATTTAAATGATCTAGCGGATATTTGGCCCTGTAACGAACACTGGGGGAGAACATATTGAAGTACGCAAACCAGTAAATGTGGCTGATCTTCATGCTTTTGCAAGCTTCTTCGCGAAGGCAAGCATTTCTTTATCTCCGAATTTTTTCCCCATCAGCTGTATGCCGAAAGGCAAGCTTTTAGAATCTTTACCGAGAGGAAGTGATATGGCAGGAAGCCCCGTGAGATTGGCAAGTACGGTGAAAATATCTTCCAGATACATTTGAATCGGATCTTTCACATCCCCGTGTTTAAAGGCAGTGCCGGGAGTGGTGGGAGACAAAATGAAATCGTATTTTTCAAGAATGTTGTTTGTTTTATCGCGAAGCACCCTTCTTACTTTTTGCCCCTGGGAATAATAGGCATCGTAATAACCGGAGCTTAATACAAAAGTGCCCAGCATAATTCTGCGCTTTACTTCTGTTCCAAAGCCTTCAGAGCGTGATTTCCGGTAGGTGGATTCAAGATCAGTTGCATTCTTGCTCTGATAACCGTAGCGTATGCCATCAAAGCGTGCAAGGTTGGAACTGGCTTCGGCAGTGGTGAGTACGTAGTAAGCTGGGACGAGATAATCCAGATATGGAAAGTCAACCGGTTCAACAGTATGTCCTTGTTTTTTCAGCTCTGCAATAATTTCTTCAAGCCTTTTTTTGATTTCGGGGTTTAGTCCGGGGTGATCGATGCAGTCTTTGAGGTAGGCAATCGACCTCACCCCCTTCCCCTCTCCCGCGGGAGAGGGGTGTCCGTTAGGACGGGGTGAGGTGCAAGTATTATCATACTCATCCGCTCCCGCAATCACATCCAATATCAATTCAGCATCTTCAACGGTATTTGTAAGCGGCCCTATCTGGTCAAATGAAGAGGCGTATGCGATCAGTCCCCAGCGGGAAACGGAGCCGTAGGTAGGCTTCATGCCAACCACACCGCAGAAAGAAGCAGGCTGACGAATTGAGCCTCCTGTATCGCTTCCTAGGGCCGCATGACAGAGATTTGCAGCCACAGCGGTTGCGCTTCCTCCGGATGAGCCTCCCGGAACACGGGTGGTATCATGTGGATTTAACACATTTCCAAATGCAGAATTCTCATTGGAGCTTCCCATGGCAAATTCATCGCAGTTGGTTCTGCCTATGATGATGGCATCCTCTTGCAGCAGACGCTCAACAACGGTAGAGCTATACAGTGAGGTAAAACCTTCCAAAATTTTTGAAGAGGCAGAAAGCTTGTGGTCTTTGTAGCAGATGTTGTCTTTGATGGCGATCACGGCCCCACCTAACCTCCCCAAAGGGGAGGAGCTTTTTATTTTGGCATCTATTTCATCCGCTTTTTTAAGAGCAGATTCGGTGAATACTTCTAAGAATGCATTCAGGGATTTTTTTTCTTCAATACGTTTGAGAAAACCCTCAACAATTTTTCGGCACGAGGTATTGCCCGATAGAAGGTCTTTTTGAATTTCCGAAATTACGGTATGGGCCATGTGCATATAAATTCTCCCTGAATTGGCTCTCTCCCTTTTGGGGAGACCTGCCCGTCCGGCAGGCGGGGCGGGGAGAGGGGTGGTTTACTTCTTCTCTTCTTTCTTCTCGTCCGATTCAACGCCTTTGGAAGCATCTTTGAATTCTTTCATGCCTTTTCCAAGACCTTTCATCAGCTCAGGAATTTTTTTTCCTCCGAAGAGTAAAAGTACAACTGCAACAATAGCGATGATCTCGCCTGTGCCGAGCATTCCTAATAAAATTGTACCGGTTATCATAGTAATTTATTTATGTGACAAAGATAGAAATTATTATTACTTGCCTTCGAAACGCTTTGAGGCTTCTTCCCAATTTACAATGTTCCACCAGGCATTCACGTAATCGGCCCTTTTGTTCTGGTATTTGAGATAATAGGCGTGCTCCCATACATCCAGTCCGAG
>JAHEYK010000028.1:0-20015 GCA_023251625.1 Bacteroidota bacterium | reverse complement strand
TGAATTTTTTTGATCATTGCTTCTGCAGGTGATTTTAATATATTTTCCATTTTCATTGCCTGTAGCACAACAAGCGCATCGCCTTTTTTTACTTCATCGCCTTCTTTTACCCGCACATCTACGACTAACCCAGGCATGGGGGCCTTCATCTCTTTTACTTTTTTCGCTGATGCAGTATCAATCCCCAACTCTTTGAGCAGGTCATCGTATTTATCTTTTAGCTGAACGGTATATTTGTTTCCGTTTATGCGGATCACGAAGCTTTTCTCTTCCGGATTAGCTTTCAGCACTTCTGCCGTGTATGACTTGCTGTCCTTGATGATATGAAATACACCTTCCTTTACTTCAATCAGGTCAATGTCTTTTTCGGAATCTCCGTCAAATGTAAAATCGTATTTGTTATTTACTTTGGCTTTGAGCATAATTTTATTCGTCATTGCGATGGAGCGCTTCGCGACAGAAGCAATCTCATTCTTATTTGTTGATTACAATTTTTTGTGTTGAAATTATTTCATTATTCGATACGAAGCTTGCAAAATAAATACCATTTTCAAGATTCTTTGCACTTATTGAATTTTTTTCGTCTGTTATCTGCCATCTGCCAACTTCTTCTCCAAGCAAATTATAGATTATTAATTGAGATTGCTTCGTCCCGATCAAAGCATCGTGACTCGCAATGACGCTAATAATGTTGCTTGTAGGATTGGGAAAAAGTACAATGTTATTGGATTGGCTGTCAGTATTTTCGATGAACGTGGCATTTGAGGTGCTATCCGCGAATTTTGAAAGCAGTTTTACATAAGCGGCATTGACATAGATCCCCACTTCCGATATTTCCCATGAATTTTCAGGGTAAGAGGTGTTCCAGTCTTTGTAGCTCTTTTGTACGGGTTGATTGTTGGGAGGAGAAATGGGCGGGCCTGTGTAGGCTGCATCCGGACTGTAACTTGGGTTCACACCACCGGGGATAAATGCGGGTGGAGGGCCTAGATAAGGAATTACATTTCCATCAAAAGGGGTTCCATCACCAAACCAGCCGTGATAAATCTCATGTGTGAAATTATCGCCACCAAACTGGTTGGCATTCGTCAGGAACACAAGCCCATTTGGGTTTACACCATGCAGATAATGAATATATCCTTCAGACGCGTCTCTGTAATTTGTTTTATTGGGCGTATCCAGGTTGTACTGAACCATATTGTAAAAAATACTCCCTGCTTCGCATTTGTTCTGGTTATTTCCCCATACGTAATCGTTATCGCGCATAAAAGCTATGTAGGCATCTGTTTTTGAGAGATAGGATGCCAAGAAATCGGTGTTGTTTGTTTTAACTGAAGAGATGCAGCTGTTTTTTATCGCAGTCACGGTGCCCGCTGTTGCCCCCACAGTTCCACAATAATATAAAAGCGCGTCCTGAAAAGCTGCTTCAAATGCGTACCAGCTTGTCCATTGGATGGGGTGAATATTATAATTAGCATCTATAAAAGTCTTGTAAGATGCCGTTCCGGTAGAAGCAAATAAATAGATCGCAGCAGAGAGGGAGGTTGCATCCTGAGCGTATGCAGATACTTCGGGGTTTGCACTGCTGAAGCCGGAATTGTTGTAGTTCGAGTTTCCGGGATTGTTTTGCAACCAAGTCCACGCAAGTTGTGCTTTTGTAAGAAGTGCGTTTGAATAGGTTGTCATTGAAGGAACTGTCTTATAGATAATGCTCGCATGTGCGAACAAACTTGCAAAGGTTCTTGTAGCGGACGAAGCCGCGGGGCCATACTCTCTTTGAGGTGTATCTGTGCTGGGCGGTGACCCTCCTGTAAAACCTAATGTAGAAACTTTCATAAGAGTTGAACCGTCTGTGTTCTGCATTTTTAAAAGCCAGTCCAATTCGTATTTTACTTCATCCAATATATCAGGCACTCCATTTCCGCTTTCCGGAATTCCATAGTTGTCTTTGAAGACGGTTGGATTTTGTTCGTAGGCATCTAGCAGATAATGCACAGTCGCAAAACAAAAGTTGGTGTATTTATTGTAGTCACCGGCATCGTGCCAGCCTCCTGACAGGTCTTTTTCAAGAGCCGCGTTGTTGGGTTGTGTCACATCCCTGCAGTTCAGATCCTGCTGAGATGCTTTGTGGCAGGGAACATCGGTATAGGTAGATGCTGCATACGGAGCAGCTTTTGCCATCCCGCAGCGTTGGTAATAAAAGAACCGTATCGCATGTTTCAGCGCCTCGTTGTAGACATTATTGCCGATCGTGAACGTATAGGAGCGTTTATTGTTTGTTGCATCAAAGATGTAATAATCACCGGGTGCAACCACCGAGCTGAAATCAAACCACCAGGCTTTATCTCCGCTCTGCACATGGGTGGCACCACCATTCCATGTGGTTGGAGCTCCGGAAAAAACAGAGGAGTTATCGGATTGTTTTCTTACTTCAAGTGTTGTTCCTGGCGTGTACGGATCAGGAGCGTTGAAGCCAGTTTGAGGATCGGAAATGACACAGATTTTTTTATCGTTCGTTTGATAGCCGATCTGGTCGAGTTTGAAATGGGTATCAATGGTTTGGGCGTATGCTGAAATGCATGAAGAAAGGATCAGAACCTGTACTAATTTTTTCACGAGATAAATGTACAATATTTCCTGTCGCTTTTCGTACACCTCTTTGGGACCCATGCCTGCTTTTTATTTCCTAAATTTGTGCTCCTTATGAAGATCTCAGCTTCTATATATTCCAGTAAAGAAAAATCATTGCCCGATCTTGTAAAAGAGCTGGATGATTACATTGTGGATTATTTTCACATTGATTGCAATGATGACCTGAAAGTGTTTGACGACATCAGTGCTATCCGTAAGCTCAGTAAAACGCCTATTGACCTGCATATTATTAGCGCTGAGCCCGAAAAATTCTTTGCAAAGATCATTGAGCACAAGGTGGATCTGGTGACCTTCCAATATGAAAACCTGCCTGACCGGCAGGCAGGCCTTAAAAAGAAACTGGAAATCCCCCAGGAAATAAAATCTAAACTTGGACTCGCAATAGTCTCTGAAACAAGTATTGATGCATTTGATAAATACAAAGATACTTTTGATTTTATCCTCTTCATGACCACTACGCCCGGAAAAAGCGGTGGAACTTTCAATAAAGAAAACTTTAAAAAGATCCGCGATTTTCACAACAGGTATCCTGACAAAAAAGTGTATGTAGATGGTGGCGTTACGGCAGATATTTCTTTTGTGCTCCGTAATATGGGCGTTTATTCTGTGGTTTCGGGTTCGTATCTGGTGAATTCTTCGCTGATTGGAAATGCGTTACACAATTTACGCAGCAACTATTACGTTCCTTCGGGGATACATGTGCGTGACATTATGATGGGGAAGAATGAGATCCCTGTTATTGCCGAAAAATCCTCTTTTGCAGATGTGCTCAACAGTATTGAAAAATATAATTTTGGTTTTACGACCGTTGCGGATGCAGATGGAAAACTCAAGGGACTCATTTCAAATGCGGATGTCCGCAAAGGACTCATCAAAAAAATATCCGACCTGAATAAAATGAATGTCGATGACATCATCAATAAGAACCCAATCAAGATATACGATGATTTTACTGTAATGGAAATGATCGACTTTATCAAAAACACAAAACAAAATATTTTATATTTACCTGTTGTTGACAGGAATAATACCATTACAGGAGCAATTACATTTACTAACCTCATAAAAGGAGAATAATATGATTCTAAGACTTAAAAAAGATATTGATGAAACAAAAGCAAACGCGCTTGGCAAAGAGTTGCAGGCTTTTGTTCTTAAAGATAATGGCTCTTTTCTTCTGGTTACACCAACTAAACTGAAAGATGTTGAGGAGAAGTACAGGTCTGTTGTCTCGGAAAATTTTGTTTTTAATGATGATATCCAGCTTGCGAGCAAAAAATTCATTAATGGAGTACGAGAAATAAAAATCAGCAAGGATGTAGTTATTGGAGGAAAGACAAACAATACAGTAGTGATAACCGGTCCTTGCTCTGTAGAATCAGAAGAGCAGATAGACCAGTCAGCACAGCTCTGCGTGAAGTTGGGTGTAAAAGTTCTTCGTGCAGGAGCGTTCAAGCCCCGTACTTCTCCTTATTCCTTTCAGGGAATGGGCGTTGACGGATTGAAATTGCTGGATAAGATGCGCAGCAAGTACGGACTGAAAATAATTTCTGAAGTGCGCGATTCTACTCATGTACAGGATATCATTCAATATACAGACATTATCCAGATCGGAGCAAAATCAATGTACGACCACGGAATTTTAAAGGCATGCGCAAAGACGAATAAACCTGTTCTTCTGAAACGCGGATTTGGTACAACCGTGCAGGAATTTGTGCAAGCAGCAGAATTTATTTTGTCAGGCGGAAATGAAAATGTGATCCTGTGCGAACGCGGAATAAGAACCTTTGAAACCAAAACAAGGTTTACACTCGATCTTTGCGGGGTGATGTGGCTGAAAGAACACACGAATCTTCCTGTTATTTTAGATCCGAGTCATGCCATCGGCTATGCTTACGGAGTTCCTGATCTGACACGTGCTTGCATGGCGCTGGGCTGCGATGGTTTGCTCGTTGAAACCCATCCTAATCCTGCTGTAGCGAAATCAGATGCATCGCAGCAGTTGAACTTTAATGAGTTCACAAATTTGTACGAATCACTCAAGCCCATTGCGAAAGCTATCGGCAGAAATATTATTTAAGATGAATACGAAGATCAAACTTCTCTCGCTGGATGTGGATGGTGTGCTCACCGATGGAGGAGTGTATGTGACGGAGAAGGGTGATCGTTTTAAAAAATTTAATGTGAGAGATGGAGTGGGCATCCGGGAACTGGTTAAAAAGGGAATCCCTGTTGCATTCATCAGTGCCGGAAAGACTAAGAAACTTTTGGACACAAGAGCAAAAATGCTTGGAGTAAAATTCGTTTATGCGGGCGATGAAGAAAAACTGGATGTGATGAAGCGTTGGTGCAAAAAACTAAAGATCGGATTGGAGGAGGTGGCCCATGTTGCAGATGATATCAACGACATCAACCTGCTTTCCGCTGTCGGATTATCGGCTTGCCCTGCAGATTCAGTAGAAAAAGTAAAGCAGATAGCAAATGTTGTTCTCGAAAAGAATGGAGGAGACGGCTGTGTGAGAGAATTTATTGAAAAGTATCTGCTGTAATTCCTTAAGACTTCTTGCGTTTGTTCAGTTCATCACGGATGTGTGAAGCTCGCTCGTATTTTTCACCGTCAATAGCAGCTTTCAGAAGTTCTTTCAGCTCTTCCGTAGATTTTTTGCTGAGGTCTTTATCGTCTTTTGAAGAAGCCTTTTTCTCAACGGGCTCTTCAATGGCTGCAATGGCACCTTCTTTTGGTTGATCTTCCAAAATGATCCCGGCAGCAGAAAGAATGAACTCATAGGTAAAGATGGGGCAGTCAAACCGCACGGCAAGAGCAATGGCATCAGAAGTGCGCGCATCTATCTCCACTTCTTTTTCTCCGTCATCCGAAATAAGTTTGGCGTAAAAAATGCCTTCCACCAGATTATAAATGATGACTTCCTTGAGTTTTATGCTGAATGTATCTGCAAAATTTTTGAAAAGATCGTGTGTGAGCGGGCGGCTTGGGGTCATTTTTTCCAGCTGGATGGCAATGGCTTGCGCTTCAAAACCACCAATGATGATCGGCAAGCGTCTTTTGCCTTTTACTTCGCCCAATACAAGCGCATAGGCGCCCGCCTGGGTCTGGCTGTAAGACAATCCGATGATATCAAGCTTAACCTTTTTCATATCTGCGTTCCGTTATACTAAGATAAAAAAAATTAATGTGCTGATTTGAATTTTTTCACCTCTTCAATAAGTTTCGGTACCACCTCAAATGCATCTCCGCAAATACCATAATTTGCTGCTTTGAAGAAAGGAGCTTCTTTATCGTTGTTAATTACTACGATGACTTTGGATGAACTCACGCCTGCCAAATGCTGAATTGCCCCTGAAATTCCGATGGCAATGTAAAGATTGGGTCCGATGGTGATACCGGTTTGCCCAACGTGTTCATGATGCGGCCTCCAGCCCACATCGGCCACGGGTTTAGAGCACGCAGTGGCTGCGCCAAGTAATTCGGCAAGCTGTTCTACCATTCCCCAGTTCTCGGGGCCTTTTAAGCCGCGCCCTGCAGAGACAACAATATCCGCTTCTGTTAAAGGAATTTTACCGGAAGTCTTTTTGGTTTCTTTGGAGGTAGAAGCAAAGTCGGCATCGCTGAATGTGGGAGTAAAACTTTCTATAGATGCGCTGCCATCAGCGGTATTTACTTTGTATGAATTGGGTGTAAGTCCAACCACTTTCACATCGGAAGAAACAACAACATCTGTCAAACCTTTTCCTGAAAAACATTTTTTTCGGATGGTGAATGGAGAAGTAGAAGAGGGGAGTGCTGTTGCCCCTGCAACCAATCCTGCTTTCATTCTTACTGCAACTCTTCCTGCAACCGATCGTCCGGAATACGTATAAGAAATGACAATAATCTTTGCACTTTCTTTTTGAGATGCTTGCGCAATGGCGGAAGCGTATGCAGAAGGGTTCATGGCATTCAGCTTGTCGTTCTTAACCGACAAAACTTTTTGTGCTCCGTATTTTCCGAGAGCTTTCATATCCTCATCGCTCACATTGCCAACCACCACAGCCGTAACCGAACCTCCGGCTTGTTTAGCGAGTTCGGCCCCATAGGATATTGCCTCGTAAGTTGATTTTTTAAACTTACCGTCCCAGTTTTCTGCAAAAATAAGTACCGACATATTTTTTTTTGTTTTGTCATTCTGAGCGGAGCGAAGAATCTAGATGCTTCACTGCGTTCAGCATGACATAAATTTATATTGCTTTAGCTTCTGTGTGTAATAAGTTCACTAATTCACCCACATTATTCGGATCTATCATTTTGCACTCTCCTTTTGCGGCAGGGGAGTCAAATAAAACAGAACTGCTCAACAGGTCGCAGGCAGCAGGCTCAACCACAGTAAGAGGTTTTGTTCTTGCTGTCATGATACCACGCATGTTTGGGATACGGGGTTCGGCCATTCCTTTTTGTGCTCCTGCAACGAACGGAAGTTTTGTTTCAACTACCTCTTTTCCTCCGTCAATTTCCCGTTCAAGAGTTGCAACGGTTCCATTTATATCCAGTTTGGTGGCCACAGAGACCGATGGAAGCCCCATCAACTCTCCTAGCATCATAGGAACCTGCCCACCGTTATAGTCAATTGATTCTTTTCCGGTTAAAATAACATCATAACCATTCTTCTTCGCTACTTCAGCGATCTGGAAAGCCACATAATATGCATCGGTTGGTTCTGTATTGATGCGGATAGCATCGTCAGCTCCAATTGCCAGCGCCTTGCGGATATTGGCTTCGGTAACAGCTTGTCCAACGTTAATTACGGTCACGGTTCCTCCCAAAGTTTCTTTCAGCTCAAGTGCCCGTGTCAAGGCTATTTCATCGTATGGATTGATTATAAACTGCACCCCTGCAGCATTAAATGCTTTCTTATCAGGGGTAAAAGTGATCTTGGTAGTAGTGTCAGGTACTTGGGTGATACAGACTAAGAACTTCATAATTATTGATTTTTCAAAGGATAGCAAAGATAGAATATTAATGGAATATTGGAAGTGAGGAAGGATGGATGAGCCCACAATCTTCCATCCTTCCAATCTTCCTTAAAAAATGTTTATGGAATCCTATTAGTACCTGCATCCTACTATCAAACCAACACTACAAACCAATGGAAACTCAAACTAACCTCCACATCAGCATTCCAAAACCTTGTCATGAGGACTGGAACAAATTCACACCCGATGAAAAGGGTGCTTTTTGCAAAGTATGCAGCAAATCGGTGCATGACTTTACAAAAAAAACAGTAGAGGAGATCAGTACGATCCTGATCGATGAAATGAGTGCGGGCAAAAAGGTATGCGGGCGATTTAATGAAGATCAGCTAACAGTCCCCCCGACCCTAAAGGGAGAAGCAGCGAAAGACATTGAGGGGTTAGATTCTTATTCGCTGAATTTTCAGCGTTTGAAAAAGTTTGCTCTCGCTTTGTTTTTGGTTTTCGGAGGATATTTATTCAGCTCTACAAAAACATACGCTCAGAAAATGGGAAAAGTGGCGTATCTGCCTCGCCCTGAGCCGGTGAAAGGTGAAATGGTTGTGCGTCATCATGAACCTGAAGTGCTGAAGGACACGGTAAAAGCAGTTGAGATCCCTCTCAAAGTCACTAAATGTAATCCCATGATAAAAGGTGATGTAGCGTTTGAGCCAAGTGAAAAATTACAAGTTATGGGTGGGATCAAAGCTGTTCCCGTGGAGCAAACAAAAGTTGTTCTCGGACAAACAGCAATCTCACAGCCCATTGTGAAAACTATAGAAACAATTCCTGAAGCAAATGATTCTTCTGTTACTATCGAAGATTTGATGGATGTATATATACCGAAGCCTGTCATGGGAGATACAACTGTTGTTGAAGATGTTGTTGGGTTAGAAAAAGAAGAGCCCATGATCATGGGAATGATCGTTATGCCTCCCGATACTTCCGATATGATCGTGACACCACTTGTTATTTCAGACAACAAGCCCAAAACAATAGAGGAGGAGTTAGCTCCTGCTGAATCAACATTTGTGGAAATGGAGAAGCCAGTTGATGAAAAGATTCTTCCTGATGTCTATTCTGAAGATTTGGGATTGAAACTTGAATCTTATCCAAATCCATCTTCATCCGGACAGATCACGCTCCGCTACCATCTGAAAAAAGATGGCATGGCCAGTATTTCTCTTGTTGATCTGAATGGAAATCTGGTGAAAACACTTTTGCCGCTGCAATCAATGTATGCCTCATCGTATGAAACCAGGTATGATGTAAGCGATCTGAAAAGTGGAATTTACTTTTGTGAGTTGGTTTCAGGAAATACTAAAACTAATACAAGAATTGTTATAAGTAAATAACGTTAAGCATAATATCTTCGGATAACTCTGTCAGGGGTTTGAAACCCTGACAGAGTTTGGTATTTGAAAAGCGTCAGGAAGAAACTTCTGACGCTTTCTATTTTGTTACTACAACCTTTTTCATCGAAGAAACCCCGTTGGTCTCAAGCTTCAAAAAATAAATGCCCTGAGGCAGATCTGTGATATCAAACGAATATTGAATGGCCGGTTGTATGTTTTTTTGTGATCTGAGCTCTTGTCCAAGTGCATTTATTAAAGTTGCCTTGATATTATTTTGAAATCCAGGCTGAACATAAAGGGTCAAATAATTGCTTGCGGGATTTGGAAAAATATCCACATCAATTTTTTGTTCCTGCTCATGAATAGAAGTATAGATTATCACGGGTTCTGAAATGGCGTTATGCCCTGAACCGGGCCCCGTATTTCCGGTTTGTACTACCCCGTAGTATGTTTTGTAAAATGTATATGGGAATGAGGGTGTTAACGGTGCATCAATAGTTGCAAAATAGGCATATATGCCTGCCGGGTATTCGGGAGTCACACAAAATCTGCCGTTGCGCTGGTCCAGATCTCCTGTGCCGGCAGAATAATTATAGTCTTCCATAAAACATCCTGCCGGGTAAGTGGCATTTACCGCAGGGCCATTCACACGTGTTGTGGCAGTGGAAAGAACATAGCTGCTTTTCATTTTTTTTATCGGACCGGTTCCATTTACATTTGTATACCCATAAGCTCCATAAACCGGGAAGCCGTCAAATGCGTAACCAATGATTGGAGAGAGGGCGTTGCTATCGTTTTCATCATACAAACATGCGGGACTTACATGGTGATGATATTCTCCGTTGGGAGCAGGATGTCCGAGGCAGCTGTCAAAGCTTGCACCTTCCCAGAAGTACGCATTGCGGTTCCAGACACCTTGATTGTTGTACGACATTCCATCTGATACATTGTAAATACTGACCCCATTAGTCCATACTCCTATGTGTCCCAAACCAACGTTGGTGGGTGTTGAGGTATTCTGCACAGGGTTGCGTGTGATCTTGTAAACAAAATTTTGATTGGTGGGCGTATTGGGGTTTCCCTGCCATGGACCGATGTTATAGCCCGGAATGCAGGTTGCACTCACATATACATTGTTCGTTGAGTATTGCACTTGTTGTACATTAGAAGGAATACCATTATATCCTGTAGCACCTGTTGTATTCACGATCCAGGAGGTCACTTCGGGTCCCTGCGAAAACGCAACAGCGAGATGAAAGTATAAGGCGAACAAAATGTATATTTTTTTCATAATGCGGATTTTTCTGTTAGATGCTTTTGAAAGAAGATGGTTTAAAGCAAAGGTAAAATAAGTGAAGTAATTCTCCCCATATTTTCCCTACATTTGGCATCCTAATGAAGACTTTAGAATTCCGCGAAGCACTACGTGAAGCCATGACCGAAGAAATGCGCGCAGACAAGCGTGTATTCCTGATGGGCGAAGAAGTGGCGGAGTACAATGGTGCTTACAAGGTGAGTAAGGGGATGCTGGCAGAGTTCGGACCAAAACGCGTAATCGATACCCCCATTGCAGAGCTGGGTTTTGCAGGTATTGCGGTGGGCGCTGCCATGAATGGTTTACGCCCCATTATTGAATTCATGACCTTTAATTTTTCTCTTGTTGCTATTGATCCGATCATAAACAGTGCTGCCAAAATGCTGAACATGAGCGGAGGCCAGTTCCCGATACCTATTGTATTTCGTGGTCCTACCGGTTCTGCGGGACAGCTTGCTTCTCAGCATTCAAACGCTTTTGATTCCTGGTATGCGAATTGTCCGGGATTAAAAGTGGTGGTGCCTTCCAATCCTGCCGATGCAAAAGGACTTTTGAAATCTGCCATCCGCGATAATGATCCTGTCATATTTATGGAGAGCGAGCAGATGTATGGTGATAAAGGCGAAGTTCCGGAAGGAGAATATATTATTCCGATCGGAGTGGCAGACATTAAACGTGCAGGTACCGATGTTACCATCGTTGGCTATGGAAAGATCATGAAAGAAATTTATAAAGCTGCTGATCAGCTAGCTGAAGAAAATATTTCGGCTGAAGTGATCGACCTGCGTTCTATCCGTCCTATTGATTACGCAACCATTATTGAATCTGTCAAAAAGACCAATCGTCTTGTTGTAGTTGAAGAAGCATGGCCTCTGGCTGCTATCTCTTCCGAGCTGGCGTATAAAGTTCAAAAAGATGCATTTGATTATTTAGATGCCCCTGTTGTAAGAGTGAATTCTGCGGATGTTCCCCTTTCCTATGCATCAACGCTCATCGAAGTTTCACTTCCCAATGCGGCAAGGACCGTCAAGGCGGTGAAAGAGGTGATGTATATGGAAAATAGGCAGAGTTAAGCCATTCATCAATTGCAATATCTTCTACTAATAATCCTGTTTTAGATATTTTTTAAAACTAGCTTTGTAGAATAATATTAAATAGCATGAAATCAATTTCGACCACAATCATCTTTATCGGAATAGTGCAATTTTCTTTTGCACAAAATACCTGGGTTCAGAAAGCAAATTTTGGAGGTACTAAACGTTATGGCGGAGTGGGATTTTCAATTGGTTCTTATGGATACATCGGTTTAGGATGGGATGGAACAATTTTTCAAAATGATTTCTGGCAATATGACCCTGTCAATGATTCCTGGACACAAAAAGCAAATTTTGGAGGTGTTGGCCGTAATGGTGCTACGGGGTATTCCATCGGAACTAAAGGATATGTAGGAATGGGGCAGAATGGCGCATGTCAAAAGGATTTTTGGGAATATGATCCTTCCAATAATTCATGGATCCAGAAAACAGATTTTCCGGATGCCGCCCGATATGCAGTTTCGGGTTTTTCTATAGGAACAAAAGGGTATATAGGTCTTGGTACAAGTGGTTCGGCCGGTCCTTTTTACAATGATTTTTATGAATATGATCCATCGAATGATACATGGACTTTAAAAGCTGTTTTCCCCGGATCAATCCGATGTGGAGCTGCGGGATTTGCAATAGGGACAAAAGGGTATGTGGGCATGGGAAGTAATGTTACCCTCAATACTACCTATTCAGATTTATATGAGTACGATCAATCAACGAATAGCTGGACGCAGAAGACAAACTTCCCGGGACTTCCGCGCACAAATTTTGTTGCGTTTACAATTGGGAATAATGGTTATATGGGAACAGGCGGAAACTTTACTTCTTCTGTGTACTACAATGACTTCTGGGAATATTTTCCTGCATTCGACACATGGGCACCAAGAGCATCATTACCTGCCTCTGTCAGATGGAGCGCGGTAGGATTTTCAATTGGTACTAATGGATACTTAGGTATCGGAAACACGACCTCCAGCGGCCCTTATTTAAATGATTTCTGGAAATATATTACACGAGAGGATGATGTTATGGTAAATGAATGGGAAAATAATTTAAATATTTCTGTTTTTCCTAATCTTTCAAACGGAGAATTTCATTTTGATATGAATGGCCGGGAGTTTAAAGCCGGAGAAATAAAAATTTACAACATTGGAGGAGAAAATGTGTATTCTTCTCAACTAAATTCAGATAGATCACATTTTGACCTGAGTGATCAGCCCGATGGAATTTATTTTCTTAAAATAAAAACTGAGCAGGGAGTAGGAATGCAAAAAATCATCCTGCAGAAGTAAATTCCTCGTTTTAATTTGAAAAGCCCGCACTAACGTTGCGGGCTTTTTTGTTTTAAAGCCGTTGTTAACTAAGAAGACAGTACCGCTGACTCGGTTGGTGATTTTTTTGCCACCGCAGATTAAGTTTGCGTTGTATTTGTTCAGGATATTCAAAATACTTCAATAAATTCAAATGAATCAATCGAAACTTAATTAAGGAATAATTTCCAACGATATTAAAAAGTCGGCCCCCCCCCCCCCCCCCACTAGGGTGAATTTTTCCGATATTTATTTTTATTTTTCGTAGTGGTTTGCCTATATTTGAAATATAATCCATAATCGCATGAAAAAACTTTTGATAATCATCCCGGCATTTTTATATGCAACTATAATTTCATCGCAAACACTGGTGAGCACAGTGCCTACAGGCAGAAATGCTGTACTGGAGGAATTAACAGGGGTTAACTGCCCGAATTGTCCTGATGGACATACGCGTGCCGATGCCTTGCTCGCTGCTCATCCGGGGAGAGTTGTCATTATTAATATTCACGGAACTGCTTATAAGGGTACGCCGAATCTTTTCTCCGCATGGAGTGATCCCATAGATAATTTCATCAATGCAACCGCATATCCATCCGGTGCGATGAACCGAAAAGTTTGGCCCGGTGCATATGATGTTCCACCTTACAATCCTCAAAATCCACCTAATAATATGGCTATACGCAGGCCAGGATGGTGGAACACAGCATACCCCGGACAAACAACAGGTGAGTCCATCATCTTAACCGGTGGGAATTCGGTAGTGAACATAGGGGCATCTTCTACTTATAATAGTTCAACGAAAGAGCTCAGCATTAAAGTAGAGCTTTATTATACTGCATCCGATAATATGGCCAATAAACTGAATGTTGCTATTCTTCAGAATGGTGTGATAGGATATCAGGCGGGAGGAAGCAGCACGTATAACCATAAAAATATTTTACGCGACCTTGTTACCGGCCAGTGGGGTGATAGTATCCCTGTTACTACGCAAGGGACGTTGGTGACAAAAAACTATACCTACACAGTTCCGGTTAGTTACAATGGTATTGCTTCTGACATCAATAATATGGATGTGGTGGTGTTTGTCACCCAGGCTGATAATAAGAACATTCATACCGGGATTAAATTTCCTGCCAAGAACGGAACATATACCGGCCATGCAGAGATCGCATCTTCGCAGCAGAATGTTTCAATTTTTCCTGACCCCATGACAGAATCATCCACCGTTCAGTATTTCTTGAACGAAAGATCAGATGTGAGGATGGTCATTACCAATATGGTCGGACAGGTGATCTATACAGAAGAAATGAACTGCATCGATCCGGGAGAGCACACCTATATTCTTGACCGAAGCAAGCTTAAGATCTCAAAGAACATTTATTTTGTTACGCTGGAAATAAATGGTAAAAGAATAACCAGGAAGCTTGTGGTTAATTAACTTAGGAATTTTTCGATATTCATATCTATCCGGGATTTGAAATCAAAGTGCAAGTGTAACTCCCCAATGCAGCAAGGACTGTAAGGGCAGCGCAAGAAGTGACATATCTCCCCTAGATTTCCTATTTATCAAGAAAATTATTTTTGGTGTAAAAAACTTTATACATTTGTTCTGCTCTTGGTATTCTCTATTTTTTCTAAACAAATAAAAAACCAATTTCAAAAATGAAAACTTACATTCTAACGGCCCTGCTATTTGCTACTGTGCATGTATTTGCACAAAAGGTTTCTGATGATGATCTTAATTTTGAGTACAAACGCCTTCCCGCTGATCCTGCCTGTAAAGGGGTCACCAATTATACCAGCAAAGTTGTTTTGAGTTACGAAGCAGAAAACGCTGCTAAAATGGAGGAATACAACAAGCAAATGGCTGGTGCCGACCAACAATATGAACAAGATGTGAAAGATTATCCGGAAAAAGTGAAACAAGCAGAGGAGAAGTATAAAAAGGAAATGGAAGAGTGGGATAAAAAATCTATGGGCACTAAGATCGCTGAGAAAACCATGTTGGGAATTAATGACAAACCTCAGAAGCAAATTCCTCAAAAGCCCTATAAATCATATCCTTCAAAGCCGGCTATGAAAAAAGCATACGATAAAGACATGCTTGCTTCTACTTATCTTAGTTTGGACGGTTTTACCAAAAACTCTTCGAATGCTGTGGTCGTTACCGCAACGCTTATGGGCTTTGAAGCAATAGAACCTCAGTTAAAAAATGAAACCAGGAATGCATATTCCAATGGTGCAACCCATCCGGTGAATTATTGCTGGTACGAGACTTCTTACAAGCATCCCATGTCTGTGAAAGTGGAAGTTCCCGGAAAAGGAGAAGTGCTTAATCAGGGCATAGAACAGTTCAATCAATATGTAGTTGCGAAAACCACTGCTACGGAAGGATCCGGACAGCAAATGAACCGCGAAGCGTATACCCAGCAACTGGAAGATAAATGCATTGCTGAAAATATGAAGTATATAAACCAAATGGTTAATGAAAAGTACGGGTACTCTAAGATCAAGCGCGGTTCAGTACTGTATAATATTAAACCCAAAGGAGATAATAAATACGATGATTATCAAACAGCTTACGAAAGTGCGATGGCAGGTTATAATATGATCGGGTCGGATCCTGCCGCAGGAAAAGCAAAGCTAAAAACGTCCATTGACATCTGGGAAAAAGCCCTGCTGGAATACAAATCCGGAGGAGATAAGCACGCAAGAGTGAATGATGATGTTGCTCTCAGCACACGTTTTAATCTTGCCGAAGCCTATATGTGGACCGATGAGTATGCCAAAGCAGACGAACAGCTGATCAAAACAACTTCGCTTGATCCGTCCAGGAGGCAGAGAAAATGGTCTGAAGAGTTCAAAACGCTTATGGGAGAACAGAAGAAAAGATTCGAAGCAAATAAATAATAATTCGACAACAGGTTTTTAAAAGGCGCAGCGATGCGCCTTTTTTATTTACTGAGCTTCTCGATATTTAAACCTATCCAGGGTTTAAAATCAAAATAGATGGGGGCATTTTCTTTCCGGGATATTTTTTCTGCTTTAATGAGATCCTTTTTCAATTGTTTAAATCCTGCAAGCAGAACAGGTTTTGGAATATCTTTCAGCAAGTAGGCCTTCATGAATTTTCCCATGAGGGAGTAGAATAAGGTCATTTTATCTTTTAAAGAAATGTACCTGAACCCGGATTTGTAAATGGAGATCAGGAGTTCCCTGTTGCTTCCGGCCTCATAATGTACGATGAAATAAATAATCGAGAAGAAACAGAATAAATCAAGACGCAGTTTTGGTGCCCCTTTGTACAGCACCTTGTTCAGCCAGAAGATGGCTTGCTTATATTCTTTCGTGCTGAAATAAATAAACGCGATGAAGACAAATAATATCCTTCTCTGTATCTCATTCAGCGACTGTTCGTAATATGGCAATTCGCTTTCAACAACTTTTACTGTTTCAAGAGCTTTGTCCCATTGATGTAATTCTATATGATAAGCCAGTTCGTGATTTCGCATATAAAAAGCAGTTTTCTTTTCTATATCTGCCTTTAGTTTAGGCCTCAGTTCATCCACCTTTTTCAGGTAATACAGCACTTCGTTATATTTTTTTGCATATACCGAGGTGACGAGCGCATTATTCAGAACATATAAATACGAATAGGGGTTGTTATTGATTTTAAAAGCATTTTTTAAATATAGTTCCGCCCGCTTTTTTGTTTGCAAGTGTGAATTTGAATAGTCGCCCACCATTCCGTAAAGAAAGCTATGTGCGATGTGATAATATTCTTTCGCCTCAATGCTGAGTGCAAGTTTTTCATTCAGCAATAAGGGATTTTTCCGGAATTGGTCAATTATTATTTTCTCTTTTGCTTTAATGGATGTTCCATGTAGAAGGTAGAACTGGTAGATCTTTTGTGCAAGTAAATAGTAGGATTTTGCATTGTTGAATAGTGCCAGAATATCTTCCTGCTCTTTCAAAAGACTGATATATTTTTTCTGCTCAAAGTTTGTGTTCAGTGTGTCTTTGTATTCACGTTCCGAAGCCAGGTAAGCGAGCGCAAAGCATTCGTTCTTCAGTGCGATGTTTTTTGCCTTGTTCAGATGTTTGAAGCTGAGCGCGAATAATTCCCTGTTAAACAATATCTGAGCTTTCGTGAGATGATTTGTTATTTCTGAATTAATATCATCATGCAGGTCTTCCAAGCTGTTCAAGACCTGGTTATAGGTTCTGTTCTTTGCCATGGAATACCAGGAGGCTTTTTTATTTTTTCCTTCCTTCTTAAGAAACTCTTTGGGGTCAGGATTTCCTTCCTGGTCAAAAAAGCTGAACATTTTCATGTAAAGCTTGTCTCCACCCTGTATGGAGGAATACATATTGAAATGTCTCCTTTCCGACTTCTTCAGGGTTCGGATCAACTCGTGCAGGTGTTCAGGGTTCTCTTTTTTGTCCATTTGGAAGTGTGAAATATGTATAATTTATTATTTAATATACTTCAAAATATATCTTCAAATGTACATAATTAATATTTTGAATATGTGAAAAAAATATAATAATTATTTGTATTCCCGGGTAGCCCTCTCTACATTTGTTAGAAGAAAAGGCCCATGTACAAAATTGTCGTATTTCCAAAATAAGAAAAACATGAAAAATAAAAATCACTTCCTGAGCTGTTTCATGTGTATGCTGACTGTGCTGGCGATCGGTACAGATCTTTTTGCGCAAGTTGTGCCCAATAACCCAGATAATATTGCTCCGGTAATGTTGGCGGATGATGTTTCGGAAGAACAAGTAAGGACGCAGATGCAGCTGGAAGGAATGCCGGATGCAACCATTGATGTGTTGATCAAACAACGCAAGGAAATGTTTGCCAGCGGACTTAAGGTGGAGCGGATGAGTTTGAACAGGCATACTATTATCAACTCATTGGCTAAAAAGAAAAACACCCCGCAGCCTTACGGTGTTTGCAGCGACATGGGCGGAGAGAATGGCTGGGGATCCTGGCAGGCAGAGATCGGCGGATACGGTGCAGGCGGACCGTTGACTTCGAGCGGAGGCCCACTGAACGGAGTATTGACGCTCACAGCAATTCCTACTCCAATATCTCCTCGTTTCAGCCTGACAAGTGCAGGTGTTGATCCTTGTACTCCAGGAACATCACCGGGCGCGCAGCCGGTGCCATTGGTTTGTCCGGGCTTTGGAAGCCATTCCATTTCACTGGGTGAACCACGGATGAACGGCAAGATCGGTGGATGCAGTGTGCCCATGTACCCGCCTTATAACAACGGTTGTGCAGAACAATTAACCTATGTTTTAAATGTAACCCCTGCAGATACCAATTTCATGTGGGCGGTTGCTTTTTTTATAGATGAGCCGGATCAAAACAGCAACGCGCACGTTGCGGGCAACACACCATATGCCGGCATGTGTATCTACGACACCACTGGTGCGCCTATCCCCTGTGGATGTTTTAAGTTTGATCAGGGATGCGCTGTAAACGGATATACGCAGGGCGTTTGTTCCAGCCAGGCAAATCCCCCGGGAATTGTTTGGTACAAACCCTGGTCGGTATCGGGTGTGAACCTTTCAAAATATATTGGACAGTCGTTAACTATTGTTCTCACGAATGTGGATTGTGCTTGGGGCGGGCACTTTGCCTATTCCTACTGGGATTTTATGTGCCAGCCTCCAACTACTCCTGTCAGTTTTTGTCCCGGACAAACAATTTCACTTTGTGCAAGTATCCCGATCCCCGGGAATCCGTATACCTATCAATGGTATAAGAACGGAATTCTGTATCCGGGTGGAACATCGCAATGCATTTCTCCTATTCCACAGCAGGGAGATACTTTTACTGTAGATGTGATGCAGCCATCCGGATGTAATTTCAAATTACTTTTTACCGTGCAGATGAATTCGATCACACCCGGATTTACCTACACCGGCCAATGCGGGCAGATGACATTTACAGATCAGAGCAGCAGTTCCAACAGTGTGGTACCCGTTTCAACGTGGAACTGGAGCTTTCCGGGAGGAAATCCTGCTTCATCATCTTCACAGGCTCCCGGCACCATACATTACCCTCCGGGCACCTACACCGTTACGCTTATTGTTTCCACCGCCAGCGGCTGCCCCGACACGATAAAAAAAGTAATTACGGTGGGTGGATTTCCAACGGCAGCATTCCAGCCTACTGCTCCTTGCCTTGGAGGAAATACCCAGCTTCATGATGGTTCCGTTTCAAACCAGGGCGATCCGATCGTCAGTTGGAACTGGCAGATGAACGGAGGAAATCCGGCTTCTTCCGCTTCACAAAATACTTCCACCATATATAATTCTGCCGGAACACATTCCGTTACATTAGTTGTTACCACACAGCAAGGATGTGTAGATACGATCATACAACAAGTGCTGGTCTATAAACCACCCGTTGCCAATTTTTCAGGCCCCATAAAAGGCTGCGCCCCCGTTTGTAATAATTACTCTGATCTGTCCACCTCAACAGATGGGACTATCACCAACTGGGTTTGGAGTTTTCCCGGAGGATCATCTGCGTCCTCTACTTCCCAGAATCCTCAAAACATTTGTTACAACACGCCCGGTAATTATTCGGCATCTTTAATTATCACCAGCAGTTACGGTTGCAAGGATACGATCAAACTTCCTGTGGTGGAAGTATACCCCTGGCCCAAAGCCGATTTTTGCGTGTCGCCATTTGTTCAGCCAACCTTAGACCCTGTTTTCAACTTTTGTGATCAGTGGTCACCCGATGTGGTGAAATGGGAATGGAACTTCGGAGATAATGACACCGATAATTTCAGTACCGATCCTGTTCATTCGTATTCCGCTACGGCCAATCAAAATGATTTTTATTCGTATAACATTTGCATACGCGTGCAGAACATCCACGGGTGCTGGGATACTACTTGCCATACAGTGGAACTTGTGCCTGAATTTGAATTTTATATACCCAACACCTTTACCCCCAACGGAGACTTTATGAATGAAACCTTCTTTGGTAAATGCCGGGGAGTGAAAGATTACAACATCATGGTGTTTGACCGCTGGGGAAACCTGTTGTGGGAATGCCACCATTCGGATAAGAATACGAATTGGGATGGTCAGGGACAGGACGGGCTATCCTCTTTCTGCAAATGGGATGGGAAAGTGGTGGGGGGAGGCATGGATATGAACGGACAAAGCAATGAACTGGCCCAGGAAGATGTGTATGTATGGAAAGTGGAACTGACAGACATATTCGACAAACATCACAGCTATATCGGGCATGTGAATATTG
>JAHEYK010000124.1 GCA_023251625.1 Bacteroidota bacterium | reverse complement strand
GAATCAGAGGAAATACCTTTTTCATGTTCCAACAGACGCCTATCCATGTCATTTGTGACGCCTGTATAATAGGAATTATCGGAGCATTTCAGAATGTAAACGTAGTAGTTTTTCATTAGCTGGTTGTCGCACTTCGACTCCGCTCAGTGTGACAACCAAGCAGTTTTTTTCAATAAAAAGGGTTAATCTAATTTGAGTACCGCCACAAATGCGCTCTGCGGAATTTCTACATTGCCGATCTGCTTCATTTTCTTCTTTCCTTCTTTTTGTTTTTCAAGAAGTTTGCGCTTACGGGAAATATCACCTCCATAACATTTTGCGGTAACATCTTTACGGAGGGCGGAAATAGTTTCGCGGGCCACGATCTTTGCCCCGATTGCTGCTTGTATCGCAATTTGAAATTGCTGTTGGGGAATAAGTTCTTTTAATTTCTCGCAGATCTTTCTGCCGAATTCATGCACATGGCTTTTGTGAATGAGCGAAGAAAGCGCGTCTACCTGATCTCCATTTACAAGGATGTCCAGTTTGGCCAGATCCGACTCTCGGTAATCTAGCGGATGGTAATCGAAGGAGGCATATCCTTTTGAAATACTTTTCAATTTGTCATAGAAATCAAACACCACTTCACCCAAGGGAAGTTCGAAGGTTAGTTCAACGCGGTCAGTGGTCAGGTATACCTGGTTTTTAATGATTCCTCTTTTCTGCATGCAAAGGCTCATGATGCTTCCTACAAAATCTACCTTGGTGATAATATTTGCAATGATATATGGCTCTTCTACTTTTAACATTTTGGTAGGATCAGGCATTTCAGATGGGTTGTTCATCATCTTCATTTCACCCTGAGTATCATATACTTTGTATCCTACGTTTGGTACGGTGGTGATCACATTCATGTTGAACTCCCGGTCTAGTCTTTCCTGTATGATCTCCATATGTAAGAGCCCTAAAAATCCGCAGCGGAAACCAAAGCCCAAGGCAGCAGAGGATTCCGGCTCCCAGGTGAGGGATGCATCGTTGAGCTGAAGTTTTTCCATGGCATCGCGCAGTTCGTCAAAATCATCGGTGGTAACAGGATAGATCCCTGCAAACACCATGGGTTTTACATCTTCAAAACCCTGTATTCCTTCTGCGGGACTTGATACCAGCGTGATCGTATCCCCGACTTTTACTTCACTTGCTTTTTTAATTCCGGCAATGATGTAACCTACGTTTCCGGTTTCAACAATGTCTCTTGGGGACTGTTTCATCTTCAAGATACCGATCTCGTCAGCATTGTATTCTTTGCCAGTATTTACGAATCTTATTTTGTCGCCTTTTTTTAATTCCCCGTTGAATATGCGGAAGTACGCAACAATGCCCCTGAACGAATTGAACATGGAATCGAAGATGAGGGCCTGTAAAGGTTGTTTTGAATCTCCTTTGGGAGGAGGTACTTTTTCAATGATGGCTGTAAGCACTTCATTCATTCCCATGCCTGTTTTTCCGCTTGCTCTCAGGATGTCTTCTCGCTTGCAACCAATAATGTCCACCATTTGATCGGATACTTCTTCCGGTTTGGAAGAATCCATATCACACTTATTTAAAACAGGAATAATTTCCAAATTATTATTGAGCGCCAGGTACATATTCGAAATGGTCTGCGCCTGGATCCCCTGGGTGGAATCCACCAGCAGTAATGCGCCTTCGCAGGCAGCAATAGCTCTTGAAACTTCATACGAAAAATCCACGTGGCCGGGAGTATCTATCAAGTTCAAATAATACATTTCGCCCTTGTACATATATTCCATCTGTATGGCATGGCTCTTAATAGTAATACCCCGTTCGCGCTCAATATCCATATCATCCAGCACCTGTGCCATCATATCGCGCTTGTTCACTGTCTTGGTGATCTCAAGCAAACGGTCGGCCAGCGTGCTCTTGCCGTGGTCAATGTGCGCTATGATGCAAAAGTTGCGGATATTTTTTTGAAGGATTGACATAGGGGGGCGAAGATAACTAAAAAGTGCGTTGTCTTATGTAAAGCGAAATGAAGGCGGAAACGAGCTACGATTGTCTTTGAAGAAGAGACGAGGTGAATTCAACTAAATGCTTTTTCTTATCCGGAGAAGCGGAAACCTTTTCAAGAGCAGAAACAGCTTTCAAGTGGTATGAATTAATTTCTTCTTTCGTTATCTTTTGAATGTTCACAAAGTCATAGATCTTAGTCACAGCTTTTACTTTTTCTAATGAATCTTTGTCGTTTAGAGTTTTAACGCTCATCCATTGATCCAGTTCTTCTTTCAGATAAGGATTATTGGAAGCAATATCAGATGCTTTTATCAACAGAAAGGTTTTTTTGTTTGCAATAATATCTCCGCCCTTTTGCTTTCCGAATTTTTCTTCTTCACCATATATATCCAGCAGATCATCCTGTAACTGAAAGGCGATACCGGTATTTTTGCCGAACTCATACAGATGATTTGCATCTTCTGTTTTGGCTCCCCCTAGGAGTGCCCCGATCTTCATGCAGGCTGCAATGAGAACGGCAGTTTTCAGTTCGATCATTTTGAAATATTGCGGAATAGAGATTTTATAGAGCTGCTCGTAGTTCAGGTCCCATTGCTGCCCTTCACAGACCTTCACAGCCATCTCGTTGAATATAGGAAGGATCGCATCGCACATTTTGCCTTTACTTAGCAATTGATATGCTTTTACCATCATTACATCACCGCTTAAAATAGCAATGCTGTTATTCCATTTGCTGTGAACAGTGGGCTTGTTCCTTCGAAGAGGTGCGTTGTCCATGATGTCGTCATGTACCAGCGTAAAATTGTGAAACAGTTCAAGGGCAAGGGCAGAAGAGACGGAATCGTTTATATTTCCTCCAAACAGATCGCAGGCCATTAAGGTAAGGAGCGGCCGAATTCTTTTTCCGCCCAGAGAGAGCATGTACCGGATGGGCTCGTAAAGCTCGGCAGGAGGAACAGCAAGTTCGGCAGACAGTTTTTCTATCTCTTCCTGAATGGTCTGCTGGAACTTTTCGATCAAGAGAAACTGGTTTTCAGGATTAATCTTTAAGGATGAAGCGGGTGTCGCTCAGGACTTTTTTCAAGCCTTCTTCTAGTGGTAAAAATGATCTTTGCAGGAGTTGTTTCATTTTGGTCGCATCGGGCTGCCTGCGGGTCATATCTCCTTCGGGAAGTGGTGGCAAGTGCACTATTTTAGATTTTGAACCGGTCAGCTTGATGATCGTTTTAGCCAGTTCAAGAATGGTAATTTCACTATCGCTGCCGATATTCACCACATCATTTACAAAGGTATTTTTATAAAATGCATTTGTAGTTGCCTCCACATTATCGTCTACAAAACAGAAGGTGCGCGTCTGCTTTCCATCCCCAAAAATTTCAATATCCGTATTTGTTAATGCGCGATTGATGAATTTAGAGATCACAAAATCTTTGCTTTGCTTTGGCCCGTATGTATTGAAGAAACGGAAAATGGTGTAGTCAAGGCCATACTCTTGTTTGTAGGATTTTAAATAAGCTTCCCCGATATTTTTTACGATCGCATAAGGCAAGCGGGAGTTGAGCGGGGTTGTCTCTTCATGTTGAGGAAGTTCAACCGGCTCTCCATATACTTCGGAAGAAGAAGAATAATAAACCCTTTTTACGCTGGTGCTTTTTGAGAGGTTGAGAATATTTTTAATGCCAGTTACATCATTTAAGACTTTCACCGGATTTGCAAGGGTTCGAGTTACGCCAACCATAGCCGCATAATGAAAAACATAATCCGGCTGAAACGAAAAGAAAATATTTGAAATATCTTCAAGCACATTGATATCGGCCTTTATAAAACGGACATTATCATGCTTAGACGCAGGAATTTTTTCAATATCACCGGTAGACAGATCATCTACGATCACTATATGATTTTCAGGGTCGGCAGCAAGTCGTTCAGCCAATGAGCTGGCTATAAACCCCGCCCCACCTGTTACTAGAATTTTTTTCATGAATTAATATTCGGCAAGTTTAACAAGATAATTTCCATATCCGCTTTTCATCAAAGGTTCAGCGAGTTTTCTTAATTGTGCTTTATCAATATAACCCATGCGAAATGCTACTTCTTCGATGCAGCCTATTTTTAAATCCTGACGTTCTTCAATGACCTGAACGAACTGACTTGCCTGCATGAGAGATGAAAAAGTACCGGTATCCAACCAGGCTGTACCCCGATCCAGAATCCCTACTTTTAATTTCCCTTGTTTTAAATATTCCTTGTTCACATCTGTAATTTCGTATTCTCCCCTGGCACTTGGCTTTAGCTCCTTAGCAATTTTTACAACGGAGTTATCGTAAAAATATAGTCCGGGCACCGCGTAGTTTGATTTAGGCGCCTTTGGTTTTTCCTCTATGGAGATGGCATTCCCTTGCTTATCAAACTCCACAACGCCGTAACGTTCAGGGTCTGAAACATGGTAGGCAAATACCACTCCACCATCAGGATTTTGATGTTGTTTCAATAATCTTCCCAGGCCTGAGCCATAAAAAATATTATCACCCAGAACAAGAGCAGCCGAATCTTTGCCAATGAATTTTTCTCCGATCACAAAGGCCTGTGCAAGTCCGTTCGGAACTTTTTGTTCTTCGTAGGAAAATTTACAGCCTAAACTTGTTCCGTCCCCCAACAATTTTTTAAAGCTTGGCAGGTCATGCGGGGTGGAGATAATAAGCACTTCATTAATTCCTGCCATTAATAGCACCGAAAGCGGATAATAGATCATCGGCTTGTCGTAAATGGGCATGAGCTGCTTGCTGATCGCGAGCGTGAGCGGATGCAAACGGGTGCCTGAACCTCCTGCTAAAATTATTCCTTTCATAGAGAATTATTCTTTTAGTTTAACTCATCTTCATCCTCATCCACTTCAATGATCGGAGCTTCTAAAAGCTCTTTCGTAGTAAGCCTTTTCTCCAGTGATAACAAGAAGCAGGGAAGCAAAATAAGGTTTGAGCAATATGCCATAAACAAAGTTATAGAAATAAGCAAACCCAACGCTGCGGTTCCTCCAAAGCTGGAGGCGGTAAAAATACCAAATCCGCAGGAAAGAATGATGGCCGTATAGATCATACTCACACCCGTTTCCCGAATGGTCAGCGAAACACACTTGGAAATGCTGCTGGGGAAGTGCCTGAACTCCTGTCTGTATTTTGTAAGAAAATATAGGGTGCCGTCCGATGAAATTCCAAAGGCAATGCTGAAGATCAGAATAGTGCTTGGCTTCAAATGAATGTTAAAATACCCCATCAACCCCGCGGTGATGATGAGCGGCACAATGCTTGGGATCACGGAGATAGAGATCATGCGTGGCGACATGAACAGCGTATAAAGTACGAGTCCGATAAGTACAATCGCCAGCAGCACACTTTCTAAAAGATTCCCAACCAAAAAGCTGTTCCCTTTCATGAACATGATGCTGGTGCCTGTCGTAGTAACATTATAACGCAGGCTGTCAGCAGCCCATTTATTCTCATCATGGTCAAAATTGAACACTGAGTCAATGCGCGGATCAAGTTCCTCCAAAAGTGTTTTCATTTTCAGGGATCCTATATCGGCCATCTGAATGCTCACACGGGTATATCTTCGGGTACTGTCAAGAAATGCACGGAAGCGGTCTTGTTTTTCTTTTGCTTCGGTAGAATACCCGGAGATCTTGGCCAGGTCCAGACTTCCGGGCAGGATGTAGAATTTTTTCTTTCCATCGTTCAGGGCCTGATTGGAAAACTTTATCGCTTCTACGACAGACAACGGACGAGAGAACTCTTCATACTGGCCCAACATCTTTTGCAGTTTATTTATTTTTCTAAGTGTACGGTCTTTTAGTGCAACGCCTTCTTTTTTCCCGTCCACCACAATTTCAAAGGGGAGTACGCCACCCAATTTCTGCTGGAAGAACTGCATGTCTTTGTAAATGGGATGCCCTTCGGGCAGGTCATCCACCACAAACCCAAGCACCTGAATTTTTGTGATTCCGTAAATAGAAATGATCACGATCGTAATAACAGTCGAATAAACAATTCTGCGGTGATGGTGAACCCAGTAATCAATCGTCTCCAGAACTTTTGCCAGATGTCTTCTGGATAGATGTTTGGTATGTTTATCGGAAGGCGCGGGCAGGTAGCTGAAAATGATCGGAATAAGAAACATCGAGATCGCATACATAGCCATTACATTGATGGAGGCGATCAGCCCGAACTGAAAAAGGACCTCCGTGTTGGTGAAACAAAATACAGCGAAGCCTATGGAGGTGGTAACGTTTGCCAGAAATAGGGAGATACCGATCTTTTCGATCATCGTTGAAACTGCCAGCTTTTGATCTTTGTGACGGGTATATTCAATATGAAATTTGTTCAGCAGCAAGATGCAGTTAGGGATGCCGATGATGATGAGCAGAGGAGGAATAAGCCCGATCAGGCTGGTGATCTTGTAACCCAAAAGCTGAATACATCCGAACGCCCAGATAACGCCCACGCAAACTACCAGGATAGAAAAAATAACCGGCAACAGAGAGCGGAAGAACAGAAAAAGTACAAGGGTAGTGACTAAAAGTGCCAGTGCCATAAAGAGGCCCATCTCATGTTGGATGGTGCGCGCGATCTGCGTGCGTATGTACGGCAGGCCCGAGTAATGAATTTTACTTTTCAGGTTATCATGCTTTGCAAGAAAGGCGCTTGTGCACATGTGTATGGAGTCCACAATGGCAAGGCGGTCGGCTGAATTCAGCTCTTTTGCCTTAAAGGTTATCGCCATGATATTTGTTCCTGATTTTTTATCAAAGACAAATCCTTCATAGAAAGGTAAATTCTCAATCTCTTTTTTAATACTGTCTGTTTCCGTTTGTGTTTTTGGGTTTTCGGCAATGAGAGGGTTGAAATCAAATTTGTGAAGAGAATCATTCCTGGTCAGGTTGTAAAGCCGTGCAACAGAAACTACTTCCTGAACCCCTTTTACCTTTTTGATAGTATAGGTCAGATCGTACCAGTCGTTGAATTTATCCAGCTGAAAAAAATCACTGTCTTCAATACCTACGAACATGACGGCTCCGTCAACCCCAAATCGCTCTTTAAAATTTTCATACCGGATGTTTGTGCTGTCGTTGTTCGGAAGCAAGCGCCCGGCCTCATACTGGATCTCTACTTTACCGGCGTGCCATGCCATAAATGCGGTAATGCCCGCAAGGGCCAGCAGGATGAATATCCTGTTCCCGGGGATGATTTTGGCAAGGGCTTTCCACATAGGGCGAAGATACAAAACGGAATTAGTTGACTAGGCTAATTTGGAGGGGCTGTTTATCCC
>JAHEYK010000027.1 GCA_023251625.1 Bacteroidota bacterium | reverse complement strand
AAATTGACCCCGAAACGCAGAAAAAGAAAAAGGCGATCGATGAATTTGTTTATCATCTGGGTATGTGCACGTTCTGTAATCTCTGCATCGTGGCTTGCCCAACGGATGCCATCGTGATGTCTAAAGATTTTGAACATAGTACTTACGATAGAAAACCCTTGACAAAAATTTTAAATAAACCAGGCTCTAAACTGATGAAAGGAGTTGAATAATAAATCGTCATTGCGAGGCTTGGTGCTTTGACCAAGCCGAAGCAATCTCATCGAAGAGATTGCTTCGCAGAGCCTCGCAATGACGCAAAAAACAAAATGAGTAACTTTTTTCTATACCTGATCTCAATAATGATCCTTGTCTTTGGAGCCCTTACGGTGACTTCCCATAAGATATTCCGTGCAGCCATCTATTTGTTGTTCACCTTGATTAACGTAGCAGCGCTGTATTTTTATCTTCAGTATGAATTCATTGCAGCTGTCCAGATTGTAGTGTACGTGGGGGGGATTGTTGTGTTGATCATCTTTTCGCTTTTTTTAACGCATCGTGTTGGATTTGACCTTCCTGAACCATCTAAACTGAAAATGTTCTTTACATTTTTATCAGTATTGTTCGCATTTATGTTTTGTTATTCGCTGGTGCTTGGAAATGAATTCGAGCAGTCCTCATCGGTCGCATCTTCGGTGAGCATAAATTCAATAGGAAGAGCTATGTTGAATTACGGACAAGGTGGATTTGTACTGCCTTTTGAAGTGGTGAGCATTCTTTTGCTCGCGGCATTGGTTGGAAGTATTGCAATTGCGTTTAAAACAAAAAAAACATAGCCCCCTCCCAACCTCCCCCTTCAGGGGAGGAGAAGGAAAGAGGTAAAATGAAAATGAATAGTAACCAAAAAAATACGCCCTGCAAGTCCCCTCTGAAGGAGGGGATTTAGGGGAGGCCAATGACTGAAATGAAATTTATACTGTCGATCAGTTTCGCACTCTTCTTTATCGGTGCGTATGGTTTCCTCACACGGAGAAATATGATCACCATGCTCATGGCTGTGGAACTCATGCTGAATGCAGTGAACATAAATTTTGTGGTCTTTAATAAATATTTGTTTGCAGATAAAATGGATGGACTCTTTTTTAGCATATTCATCACGACCATTGCGGCTGCCGAAGCCGCTGTGGCGATCGCAATCATTATTAATTTGTACAGAAAATTTAAATCAATTGACGAAGATGATATTGATACGCTGAGATGGTAAAATAATTTTGTCATTCTGAGCACAGCGAAGAATCTAGATGCTTCACTTCGTTCAGCATGACAAAGACAAAAATGAATAACTATTCGTACATATCATTTGTCCTGATCATTCCCCTGATGGTATTTCTCATCACCGGATTGTTTGGCAAAAAGCTTCCCGCTTTATCCGGAATTTTAGGAACAGTTGGTATGTTGATTGCAGCCTGCCTTTCTTACTTTGCAGCGTACAATTATTTCATGGTTGGCGGTAGAGTAGATGGGCTTTATCCAACTGTCATCGCTTTCAAACAAACCTGGCTGCAGTTTTCTCCCAGCCTGACCATTGATATCGGTATTATGCTCGATCCTATTTCTGTCATGATGCTTGTCGTGGTTACCACTGTTTCTTTCATGGTTCATCTGTACAGCATAGGTTACATGCATGGAGAAGAACGTTATTCAACTTATTATGCATTCTTATCACTCTTTAGTTTCTCCATGCTTGGATTGGTTATAAGCACAAATATATTTCAGATGTACATGTTCTGGGAATTGGTAGGTGTTTCTTCTTTTCTGCTCGTTGGATTTTACTACAACAAACCATCTGCTGTGGCGGCTGCTAAAAAAGCATTTATTGTTACCCGTTTTGCTGATCTGGGATTTCTTGCCGGGATCTTGATTCTTTCCTTCTACAGCGAATCTTTGGATTTTCAAACGATCATTCATCGCATGATGGATTCTAATAGCCCTATCTTCATGAATGCAAACGCAGCTTCCTTCATGGGAGTTTCTGCACTCACCTGGGCGTTATGCCTGATATTTATCGGGGGTGCCGGAAAATCGGCCATGTTCCCGCTTCACATCTGGCTTCCCGATGCGATGGAAGGACCCACTCCTGTCTCTGCACTCATCCATGCAGCAACAATGGTAGTAGCGGGAGTTTTTTTAGTGGCAAGATTATTTCCGGTTTACATGCAGATACCTGCCGCACATGACCTTGTAATGTATGTGGGAGCATTCTCAGCATTCTTCGCTGCGGTGATCGCATGTACGCAGACAGATATCAAACGAGTGCTTGCGTATTCTACTATGTCACAGATCGGCTATATGATGTTTGCCTTGGGCGTATCCGGATATTGGGGGCATGGCGGACTTGGATTTTCTGCTTCTATGTTTCACTTGTTCACTCATGCCATGTTCAAAGCATTGTTATTCCTTGGAGCTGGAGCGGTCATTCATTATGTTCATTCGAACGAAATGGGCGATATGGGTGGATTGAGAAAGAAAATGCCTGTAACAAATGCTGTGTTTCTGATCGCATGTCTTGCGATTTCAGGGGTGCCGCCCCTTTCGGGATTCTTTTCCAAAGAAGAAATTCTTACAGCAGCCTTTGAAAACAATAAAATTATTTATGCAGTTGGATTAGTGACAGCTTGCCTTACTGCTTTTTATATGTTTCGTTTGTATCTGACTATTTTCTGGAATAAACCATTCCCCCTTTCTGAAGGGGGCGGACACGAAGTGCCGGGGGATGTTCATCATAGCGAAGCTCCCATGACCATGAAACTTCCCCTTCTTATTCTTGCTATCGCTACGCTTGTCGCAGGGTTTATTCCTTTCAGTATGTACGTTTCTGCGGATGGAACAGCATTTGAATCTGAATTTCATATAATACCTGCGCTTGTAGCAGTCACTGCTGGATTGATAGGGATTTTTACAGCTGTATTTCTTTATGCGAAGAAAAATGACAAGCCTGAGATGATCTCTGCTGCGTTGGGAGGACTTTACCGTTCAGCCTATAGAAAATTCTATGTGGATGAGTTGTATCTGTTTATTACCAAGAAAATAATTTTCAATTTTATTTCTACCCCTGCTGCCTGGATCGATAAAAATGTGGTGGACGGTATGATGAACCTGATTGCTGACGTGACAGGCAACTTGTCTGAATCAGCTAAAACTCTGCAGTCAGGAAAAATTTCGAGTTATGTAATGTGGTTCTTTGCGGCAGCCATTGTATTATCCATGATGATTGTATATGTCTTTTAGAATATGAATTTAATCTGTGTAAATTAGTGTAATTAGTGGCTATGAATTTGAGTTTATTAATATTGATCCCTGCTCTGACTCTGTTGGGCATCTTGCTTGCTCCTGCTAAAATAGCGCGCGCTATCGCTTTGGGCGGCTCGTTTGCACAGCTGGGCCTCGCTCTCGGTATGCTTTTCGCTTACATGGGATTGCACGATGCATCTCATCTCGCTTTTGAAGAAACGCATGTGTGGTTTGCTCAGTGGAATATTAATTATCACATAGGAGTGGATGCGATCTCTATTGCCATGATCTTGTTGACCTCTGTTGTGTTGGTTGCAGGTGTTTTGGTGTCATGGAACATTGAAAATAAAACCAAAGAATTTTTCTTTCTGCTGGTGATGCTTGCCACCGGAGCGTTCGGATTTTTTATTTCTCAGGACCTTTTCACCCAATTTTTCTTCTTTGAACTGGCTGTGATCCCCAAATTTCTGCTCATCGCCATCTGGGGAAGCGGCAAAAAAGAATATGCAGCCATGAAACTGGTGTTGATGCTCATGGGCGGATCTTCACTGGTACTGATCGGTATTCTTGGATTTTATTTTTATTCTTCACAGGCAGGAACTCCTTCTTTTGACCTGACTGCTCTTTCCCATTTAAGTTTAACACACGAACAGCAAATGTTTTTATTTCCCATGTTGTTTGCGGGTTTTGCTGTGTTGAGTGCCATGTTTCCATTTCATACATGGGCACCTGATGGGCATTCTTCCGCACCAACCGCTGCTTCTATGTTCCTCGCAGGTATATCTATGAAGCTCGGTGGCTACGGTTGTCTGCGCGTTGCGGTATATCTTTTACCGGATGCTGCACGGGCATATTCCCCCTATATAATCACGCTTGCTTGCATCGGAATTTTATACGGGGCATTCGTCACCCTCAAACAGTCTGACATAAAATTAATGAACGCATATTCATCCGTAAGCCATTGCGGATTTGTAGTTCTGGGTATCGCTATGTTTACCAGAACTGCGATGACCGGAGCAGTTTTGCAAATGATCTCTCACGGGGTAATGACCGCTCTTTTCTTCGCTGTGATCGGCATGATCTACGAACGTTCTCACACACGCATAGGAAGTGAAATGGGCGGACTTTTTAAGGTCATGCCGTTCCTGGGTGCTGTATTTATCATAGCGGGATTAACTTCACTCGGACTTCCAGGTTTCAGCGGATTTGTGGCAGAGATGACTGTTTTTGTTGGTTCATTCCAGAATGCTGATCTGTTTCATCGCATGGCAACTATCATTGCAACTGCTTCGATTGTTGTAACTGCAGTTTATATTTTGCGCGCTGTCGGAACCACTTTGTGGGGGCCTATTAAGAAAGCAGAATTCGAAAAACTTACCGATGCAACCTGGAATGAAAAACTGGCCGCCGGTATGTTAGTAGCATCAATTGTGATATTAGGAACCATGCCTTTGTGGCTTTCGGATATGATAGGTAAAACAACAGAAGTATTATTCGGCAACGTCATTAAGTAACTCCAGCCTTCAGGCTGGGGTAGAAAGAAGGGAGAGTGGACTTGGGCTTTAGCCCTGCATACCGCAGGCAGGCCTGACAAAAAGAAAAAGAAAAGATGTCGTACGTGAAAATATGGATACACGCTGTCTGGGGAACAAAAAACCGCCAGCCAATTCTTTCCAAAGCGAAAAGGAACGAGCTTTTTATTCACATAAAGGAAAATTCAAAAAGGAAAGAAATATATATTGATTCAATTAATGGATATCTTGACCATGTACATTGTCTGTTATCTTTAAATGCGGAAATGTCAATTTCAAAAGCAATAGGGTTAATAAAAGGAGAATCTTCTTTTTGGGCTAATAGACAAAAGCTATTCACGCAGAAATTTGAATGGGCTGATGAATATTATGCAGCATCTGTTAGTGAATCGGTTGTCGAGAAAGTGAGAACATATATTGATAATCAGGAAAAACACCATTCAAAAATTACTTTTGTTGATGAGTATAATAATTTCCTGAAGCAAATGGGTTATGAGGTCATGGCTAAAGCCTGTACAGATACAGGAGACAAATCCCCTGCCATAAATGGCAGGGTTAACAGCTACATTGGAGTATGAGTATTTTGAATTACATATCCATGATGCGTTTCGAAGTGCTTGCGCTTGGAGTGGTGGTTTTGTTACTGCTTGTAAAAATATTTTCAGAACAGATTAATGTTGGAATGATCCTGAATTTTGTGAATGTTTCTTTGCTCGCTATTCTTGGAGCAAGTTTCATCGGACACCCGCACGGCAGTTTTTTCGGAGGAATGTTTTTGAATGACGGAACCCTCATGCTGGAAAAACAAGTTATCACTTTTGCTACCCTTCTGATCTCACTGCAGGCGTATAATTGGCTGAAGAGCCATTCCAGCTATATAGAGTTCTATCTTTTGCTTTTCTCTGTGATAATTGGTATGTATTTTATGATCTCTTCCGGAAATTTTTTAATGTTCTATCTTGGTTTAGAGATGGCAACGATTCCGCTGGCCGCCTTGGCTGCATTTGACTTCGGCAGGGTCCGTTCAGCAGAAGGCGCAGGCAAAATGATCTTGTCTTCTGCTTTCTCATCTGCCATATTGCTTTTCGGACTTTCTGTCCTTTACGGAACAAGTGGTTCACTTGACTTTGGGGCCGTAGCTCAGAATTTCTCTTCGGGCAATTTGCTTCAGCTGCTGGGTCTTTCGTTCTTGCTTGCCGGTTTCGCATTTAAGATCTCGATCGTGCCTTTTCATTTATGGACGGCCGATACCTATGAAGGGTCGCCTGTTGCTGTCACCACTTTTCTCTCTGTCGTTTCAAAAGGAGCAGCCGTTTTTATTTTTATGACAGTACTTTATAAGATCTTCGGAGTCGCCTATGAAAAATGGATGAACGCCCTTGTTATTCTCTCGGCAATTACCATGACAACAGGCAATCTTTTTGCGATGAGGCAAACAAACCTAAAACGTTTCCTGGCATTCTCATCCATCACACAGGCAGGATATATTCTGATTGGTGTAGCATCCGGAACAGCGCAGTCTATGGCTTCGGTAATTTATTTCTTCCTCATTTATATATTTTCCAATGTAGGTGCTTTTACGGTCGTTTCTATCATCAGTGACAAAACAGGCAAAGACGATATGGATGATTACAAAGGCCTTTATAAAACCAATCCAAAGTTGAGTATTGCCATGATGATTGCCGTGCTTTCCCTGGCCGGTGTTCCTCCTACAGCCGGATTCTTCGGAAAATTATTTTTGCTCACATCCGGTGCATCGAAAGGATTGATCGTTCTTCTTATTATTGCTTCGTTGAACATGGTAATATCTCTTTACTATTATCTCCGGGTTGTGAAAGCAATGTTTGTCGATAAGAATGAAGATCCGATCGGAAATATTTCTACGGATATTCCTGCAAAGATCGTTTTAGTGATCTGCATTTCCGGAATTCTCCTGATAGGGTTTATGAGCAGTATTTTCGAATATATTCACTCACTTAGTTTCGGATTATGAACCGTTTAAGTAAAGAAGGGCATATAGTGGAAGAGATAAACGGAGTGCGTTGCTCTATCGTAGAGAAAAATGCTGCACCCGAAAGAGTAGAATTCCTTAAAAAACTTCTGGAGTATAATGGATATACTGTAACAGTTGCCCAAACACCTCCACCTCCTGTAAAACCTGTTCCTAAACCAGCACCAGTTATTGGCCCCGATGGGCAACCCGTTGCTGCTGCACCACCCCCTCCGCCACCTCCTCCGCTTCCTGCTCCCAACACATTTACAGTTGGTGTTACCAATATCTCATTTCACCCCATGTTAGCGGTTTATGAACGCTCCCTATACACAGATAAAGGAAGGCCTATCTCAATAGCCTATTGGAACCAGGAACCTGAAAAGGAGAGCGAATTGTATTGGGAGAGAAGGCAGAAATAGACTTGCCATTTTTAACAATTTATCTTTTTTCTATCAATTCTTTATTGTTACTTTTGTGTTAACATGAAAGACACTTGTGAATATCCTTCTTTTATTGGTCATCGTATTCAGGATAATATTGTGTTTATCGAACTGAAGAAAATAAAAAAGATGACGGCTCAGGATGTTAGCGAAATATTTGAATGTTTTCAAAAATGTGGTAACGAATATGGTGTTTATGTGTTGGTTACGTTTAAGGGTTATATCCCATTGAGCGATGAGGCAATGGAAGAAGCACAAAAGGAAGAAAATAGAAGAATAGTTAAGGCCACAGCGTTTGTCATCAAGTCTACCGCGCTTAGGTTAGGAATAAAATTTTTCATGAATTTTTATAAGCCCAAGCAGTCAATCAACATATTTGGAACCAAGGAGGAAGCGATTATCTGGCTTAAGAAAGAGAAAATCCTGCAAACGACCAAATAAATTTCTTCAGTTTAGACCCTTAAGGGCACTGAGCGTTTCTTCCAGCTGATAATCGTCAAAATCGAGGTGCGTTACAAAGCGAACCATCTTTTTTCCAAACGCAATCCCTTTCACACCCTTTTCCGAAAGTTTGGCAATGAATTCCTGGCTTGTTAAAGGTGCTTTGAGTGTAAAGATGATGATATTGGTCTCAACAGGGAGTAGTTCTTCCACGTACGAAGCATTTTTTAAAACATCAGCGATCTTTTTTGCACGCACATGATCGTCTTTTAATCGTTTGATATTATTGTCAAGTGCATAGTTTGCAGCAGCAGCCAGAAATCCTGCCTGGCGCATTCCTCCTCCAAAGACTTTTCTGACCCTTCTTGCTTTTTTAATGAATTCTTTGTCACCAACTAATACTGATCCGACCGGACAACCCAATCCTTTCGAAAAGCATACAGAAACAGAATCAAAATAGTTAGCTGTTTCTTCAGCCGAATCCCCCGTTTCGATGAGTGCGTTGAAAATCCTTGCTCCGTCCAGGTGAAGTTTCAGATTATTTTTTTTACAGACCTCGGATATTTCTTTGATGGAATTTAATGTGTAATAACTTCCTCCCGCGCGGTTCACGGTGTTTTCAAGGCAAACAAGTGTAGTACGTGGCAGCCAGTCAAACGGGGGGTTGATATTTTCCGCGACCTGCGCAGCAGAAATTCTTCCTCTGTCGCCTGGCAAAAGCCTCACCTGTACCCCTGAATTAAAAGCAATTCCTCCTCCTTCGTTGATGTAAATATGTGCGTGTGTGTCGCAAATGAGCTCATCCCCGGGTTGCGTATGTGCTTTTATAGCAACCTGGTTGGTCATCGTTCCGGATGGACAATAAACACCGGCTTCCTTGCCGAAAAGTTTTGCCGTGCGTTCTTCGAGTTGATTCACGCTTGGATCTTCTCCGAACACATCATCGCCTACATGAGCTGCAAGGATTGCATCCAGCATTCCTTTGGATGGGCGTGTAACAGTATCGCTGCGGAGGTCAACCATTGTACGGATAGCTAATTTCTGCGAATCTACGAATTACTTGTTATGTGTAGTTTTGTCTTTATTTGTAGATTCGTATCTAATTCGTTATCCGCATTTATGATAAAATCAATGACCGGCTTTGGGAAGGCCGAAGGCTCAGTAAATAAAAAAAGGGTTTCTGTCGAGATCCGTTCTGTGAACAGTAAGGGCATGGATGTGAACACCCGGATGCCCGGCTTGTATCGCGAAAAAGAGCTGGATATCCGAAATATGCTCACCGGAAACCTTGAAAGAGGGAAAGTGGATTTCAACATCAATGTTGAATCTTCGGAGGGTATGAGAAGCACTCAGATCAATAAAACGATTGTCAAAAACTATCACGCGCAGTTAAAATCCATTGCAAAGGAACTGAAAGCGGAGCAACAGGATTATATGGGAATTATCATGCGGCTGCCCGAAGTATTCAAAGCCGAAAAGGAAGAGTTCAGCGAAGCGGAGTGGAAACAGATGCTGAAACTGATCGAGGCAGCGCTGAAGAAAATAAATTCTTTCAGGGAAAAAGAAGGATCATCGCTTGAGAAAGACCTTCGCAAACGGATCGACCTCATTACAAAGCTGCTTTCCGAAGTGGAAAAGGATGACAAGGAGCGGATCATTGCCGTAAAAGAAAAATTAAGAAAAGCGGTGGAGGAACTTGCTGCAAAAGACAAGATCGATAACAATCGTTTTGAACAGGAGCTTATCTATTACCTTGAAAAACTAGATATTACCGAAGAGAAAGTGAGGTTGAAAACACATTTGGACTATTTTTTGAAAACAATGAACGAGAATTCACCCGGTAAAAAGCTGGGATTCATTTCTCAGGAAATAGGACGGGAAATAAATACGATAGGCTCTAAAGCGAATGATGCCGATATGCAGAAGATCGTTGTACAGATGAAAGATGAACTGGAGAAGATTAAAGAGCAATTGAATAATGTATTATGATATCTGCAAAATTCAGACCATTATTCGTACTTGGGTATCAATTCATAAATTAATAGATAGCTCAGAAGTATGAATTCAGGAAAACTTATAATTTTCTCAGCCCCCTCAGGTGCAGGTAAGACTACTATCGTGCATCATATACTGCAAAAATTTTCCGATCAGCTGGAATTTTCTATTTCTGCCTGTACCAGGGCCAAACGGCCGAATGAAGTGGATGGCAAGGATTATCATTTTATGTCTACCGAAGAGTTCAAACAGAAGATCAAGAAGAATGAATTTGCCGAATGGGAAGAAGTTTATCAGGGGCAATTTTACGGTACCCTTAAATCAGAATTGGACCGCATATGGAACTCGGGCAAGCAAGTGATTTTTGACCTGGATGTTCAGGGCGGATTGAACCTGAAGATGAAATACGGGCGGCAATCATTCGCCATTTTTGTAATGCCTCCTTCCATTGGAGTGCTCGAAGTGAGGCTGCGCCAGCGAAAGACTGAAACGGAAGAAAGCCTGGCAAAACGAATATCAAAAGCAAAAGAAGAAATGCTGGTTGCAAGCCGGTTTGACAGGATCCTGGTAAATGAAAATTTAGAGAAGGCTTGTGCTGATGCAGAAAAATTGGTCAGTGAGTTTCTAAAAAAATAATTTCATTAAATTGGTTACTAATAACTAATCTTTACAAATGTTACGAATATTACGCCCAAGATTAGTGATATTCGTTGGCATTCGTTATTAGTAACCAGAATTAGTAACTGATGAAAATAGGATTACTTTTTGGTTCATTCAACCCTATTCATATTGGACATTTGGTGATTGCCAATTATATGGCAGAGTTTACGGACCTGGATCAGGTTTGGCTCGTTGTTTCTCCACATAATCCTCTGAAGAATAAAAAATCTCTCTCTGCCGCACGCAAAAGATTAGCAGCTGTAAAAAATGCGGTAGGCAGGAATCCGAAAATAAAAGTGAACGATGTTGAATTTTCGCTTCCTCAACCTTCCTATACCATAAACACACTGGAAGTGCTTTGTAAACAATATCCAAAGAATAAATTTGTTCTTATTATAGGCTCTGATAATTTAAGCACATTTTCCAAATGGAAGCACTATAAAAAAATACTCAGCAAGTATAAGATCTATGTTTATCCCAGATTTGGTTCCGGCAAAAGCAGGTTAAAGAATCATCCAAGTGTAAAAATGGTAAATGCGCCGCGTATAGATATATCATCCACATTTATCCGATCGCAGATCAAGAAGGGCAAAGATGTGCGATATTTGATTCCCAATAAAGGCTAAAATCAAGGACTTTAGCTTATTTAGGCTAAACATTTGTACATTCATTCCTTAAATTGCTCCATTAAAGGTGAAGAGATTTTTATCTATATCCATTCTTGCAATTAGTATTAAGTTTTCCCTCTTTTCTCAGAGTATTTCAGGTATTATAAATATTTATACCCCTGTTACTTCGATCAATAACACATCCTGCACACCTTCAATAACTGTTCTTTCATCTGCCGGATTTTCTGTTGGCGATACAGTTTTGATCATTCAGATGAAAGGAGCTGCTATCGATTCAAGCAATACCGTTGCGTTTGGTACCATCAACAGCTATGGCAACTGTGGAAATTATGAATACAACATCATTGCCGGAGTGGCAGGCAATGTGATCACGCTCAAAAATTCTCTTTTAAGAACTTATACGATTACACAGTTTGTACAGCTTATAAGTGTTCCGGTTTACAACAACGCAACTATTACGGGCATGCTCACAGCACAAAACTGGAGCGTTGCTTCAGGCACAGGTGGAGTTTTAACATTTATTGATAGAGGAACAACAACCTTTAACGCCAACATTGACGTTGGCAATAAAGGATTTCAGGGAACGCCTTCACAAACTACCGGATGGGTGGGATGTTCGATCAATTTTATAGAACCGGCTTCAGGAATTGAAGCGCTCAAAGGAGAAAGCATTGCCATACTGAGTGCAAATTATATAAAAGGCACCGGTGCTCCAGCAAACGGTGGTGGTGGTGGAATTACTGATAATGGAGGGGGAGGAGCTTCCAATTTTGGAGCTGGCGGTTTGGGTGGACAAATGGGATGGATGGCTTCCTGTAATACGCGTGCGCAGCTAGGACACTCTTTAACCTATTCCAACCCTATCAACAAAATATTTTTAGGCGGAGCAGGAGGAGATGCACAAAAATCTGAAGGCCCCGGAACAAATATGGGCGTGAGTGGTGCCGGCATTGTGATCCTTCGAACAACGGGTATCACCGGGAATAATTTTTCTATTCTGGCGCAAGGTTCATCTGCAATAAATACAGTGCAGGACGGAGGCGGGGGAGGTGGGGCCGGCGGAACAGTATTGCTTGAATGTCCATCTTATGCAGGGAACATAAATATTAACACCAGTGGTGGAGCAGGTGGAAGTGCAAATACGTATTCATTGGTTGCTTGCAGTGCTGGCGGAGGTGGAGGGGGAGGAATTGTTTGGGTTTCAACCCCTGTTGTTCCGGCAAATATTATTTACACATCCAATGGAGGAGCGGGCGGTATCAGTCAGTCTACTGTTAACGGTGATCCGGGAAGTCCGGGAGGTTCGTTAACGAATCTTGTCATTCCTCAATCCACGGTTGCTGGAAGTATGACAGTTACTGCCACGCCCATTAATCTTCAATGCAATGGACAGACCACTGGTTCTGCAACTGCAAATACTGCTGGTGGGACAGCACCCTTTACATATGTGTGGAACAATGGGCAATCTACTTCCACTGCCACCGGGCTTTCAGCAGGGAATTATACAGTCACGGTGAATGATAACAGCGGATGTTCAAACACAATGACTGTGCAGGTAACTCAACCGCTTGTATTGACGTTAACAGTTTCCGGAACAGGAGCCAGCTGCAACCAATCCAATGGAAGTGCAACAGCAAATGTATCAGGAGGAACAAGCGGATATACCTATTCGTGGAGCCCTTCCAGCCAGACAACGCAAAATAGTAGCGGGCTTGCAGGAGGAAATTATACGCTGACAGTAACTGATGCCAATGGATGTACAAATACGCAGACAGTTTCTATTTCAAATTCAAATGCGCTCAACACTACACTTTCGCAAACAACTATTTTATGCAATGGAGGAACAGCCACTGCAACCGTTACTCCAACAGGCGGCACTCCGGCATTTACCTATATGTGGAGCAACGCTCAGACCACTTCTGTCGCAACCGGACTTACGCCCGGAAATTATTCTGTCGTAATTACGGATGCAACCGGCTGTACCTCTACCCAAACGGTGTCCATCTCGCAGCCAACAGCAATTACTTCGAGTGTGGCAGTTACTAATACTACATGTGGAAACAATGTTGGATCAGCCGCTGTAACGGCCAGCGGAGGCACGGGCACATTGACCTATAGCTGGTCTCCATCCGGACAAACAACCCCTACTGCAACAGGATTAGGCTCAGGAATTTATAATTGTACAATTACGGATGCGAACGGATGTACGCAAACTGCAACTGCAAATATTGTCAGCAGTAATGGACCATCGGCTACCGCATCGGTGAATAATAATGTTTCATGTAACGGGGGAAATAACGGTGCAGCGGCAATTGTTGCTTCAGGAGGCAGTGCACCTTACACGTATTCATGGAGCAATGGGCAATCAACATCTGCAGGTACAAATTTGTCAGCCGGAAATTATACTGTAACGGTTACGGATGTCACCGGTTGTACTTCTCAACAGACAGTTACCATAACACAACCTTCAGCCATTATTGCGGTCACTCTATCATCCGGAGATACCTGCTCAAATAATACCGGTCAGGCAGGAGTAATTGCATCGAACGGATCGGCTCCTTATTCTTATTCCTGGAATAACGGGCAGACCACCCAAATATCAACCGGCCTTGCATCGGGAATCTATTCCGTAACGATCACCGATGCAAATGGCTGTACCAAAGTTGCTATTACAACTGTGAGCCCGGTAAATGGTGCGCAGGTGAATGCAGGCACCAATGTGAGCATTATGCAGGGAAGTAATACGCAATTAAATGCTACAGGCAGTTCTACCTATACCTGGGTGCCGGCAAGTAATTTAAGCTGCACCAATTGTGCAAACCCAATTGCTTCCCCTTCGTCAACAACTACCTATACTGTTTTTGCTGTGGATGCAAGTGGTTGCGCCTCTGTAGATTCTGTAACAGTATATATTGAAATTCCCTGTGATGAAGCCATGACAGATATAATGCCTAATGCTTTTTCACCCAATGGAGATGGTGAGAATGATGTCTTCCGTTGTTATTTAGATCCAAGGTGTGTTAAAGAATTTACGCTTAATGTCTTTAACCGCTGGGGAGAAAAGGTCTTTGAAGCCCTGCAAGTAACTGATGGTTGGAACGGATATTATAAGGATCGGCTTTCTAATACGGCAGTGTATGCATTTTATTGCCATGTGATTTTTATTGATGGGAAAGAAACCGATCAAAAGGGCAATGTAAGCCTGATTCGTTAATGCTGCTTCAATCCCTACCGAATTTCGTTGCGTCTGAATTTATAAGATTTTAGTACGCGTAATCCGAAAAGTCCTTCTTCAAAGGTGTAAGTTACGTTATCTGCCAGGCGGAGCTCATTAAAGTCAGAGAACATCCGGAGCCAATGATTATTCTCATATTTTTTGTTCTCCAGCTCAAGATATGATTCCCCATCCAACCTGCGGAAAGAATATTTTTCGGATACAGGATTAGATGAAAAAATAAAATTAACCAGGAAGAACAGATTAAAAAAATACGGCACAATACAGATCATAAAAAACCTTTTGGTAATGAATTTAAACCGATTTGTGACAAGGTGAGACGTGAAGAATGATAAAGTAGCGAGCAATACCGCGATCAGTAGAAAGGTATAAGTAGAAAGCTCTGTATTCAATGTGAAATGAAATAATAGATAGATATTCAGCAATGTAATGGCCGAATAGTTGAACGTTTTTGTTTTTAAGAGAAGAAGTAAGGATTGACGGAGAGAATTTATATTAACATCCGGTTTTTTACGGAATGCTCCGAGCCAATAAGGGACTGTGAGAAAAACAAGAACGATACCTATCGCCATTCCGTTTACCCCCATTGAGAAGTAACCGATAGCCGGAAAACCTGCGATTACAAATACAGCAGACAGAGGATAAAAATGTTCCCATACTACAAATATGGCCCTGGAATTTTTATAAAAATCCGTTTTGATATATTCTTCATATTGCATTTTGGCATGTGCCCTTGCTCTTGCCCTTGCTTCTTCTCTACGCTGGGTTTGCCAGTCTTGTTTGGGGGCTGCCTGTTTTTGTTTGTAACGGACAGACCCTTGACTGCTTAATGCATATTCATAGGCTTCTGACAATAAAATAAACTGCTCATGCGCATTCAGGCTTTTATTCCGGTCAGGATGCAGCTCTTTTGCCTTTTGACGATAGGCCCTTTTTATTTCTTCAATAGATGCATTTGAAGCAATACCTAATATCCTATGGTAATTGTCAGGCATTAAAGAAGGTAGATTTATTTTTATGCTTGAACCAGGTTCAATATAGACTCAAATAAAAACTTTCCGTCTGTATTGCCAAGTTCCGGATCGGCAGCGCGCTCAGGGTGGGGCATCATGCCAAAAACATTTTTTCCGGCATTGCAAACGCCTGCAATGTTCTCAATGGAACCGTTCGGGTTGGATTCCGGGGTTATATTCCCTTTCTCATCGCAGTAGCGGAAAAGGATTTGTCCGTTATCATTCATTTTTTTCAACGACTCGGCATCGTTAAAATAATTTCCTTCTCCGTGTGCGATAGGAATTTTAAGGGCTTTTTCTTTGGGTACAGCAGAGGTAATCAGGGTATCGCTGTTCTGCACTTTAACAAAAATATTTTTGCATGAAAACTTACGTTCTGTATTGTGTAACAAAGCTCCGGGCAATAACCCGGCTTCACATAATATCTGAAAGCCGTTGCAAACACCAAATACATATCCTCCCTTGCCTGCAAACGTTATCACTTTTTCCATGATAGGGGAGAAGCGTGCAATGGCCCCTGAGCGGAGGTAATCTCCGTACGAAAAGCCGCCGGGAAGGATGATCATATCGCAGTTCTGCAGGCTGGTTTCCTTGTGCCAGAGTTCAACTACTTCTTGCCCCATGATCTTGCGGAGGACATAGATCATATCCTGATCGCAGTTAGAGCCGGGGAAAATCACCACTCCGAATTTCATGCTCAAATTTAATTAATAAATTGGTTGATAAATACAGAAATAATTAACAGTAAAAAGATCAATTCTGCGAGCCATTCTTTTCTTGTGAAAAGCAAGTAAGAGGAAAAGAAAATGGAGAACGGAATGGATAGAAATGACAGGTAGGGGATGGAATACTCAGGAGCGACAATGATCGAAATAACTGAAAAAATAAAGAAATACACTGTCAAAAGCAGATTGCCTCTGGAACGAACCGTACTCTTGCCAAGATCGGTGAAAAATCTTCCGGCAGAAAAAAATGCGGCCAGAAGTAATATGCCTATCTGTATATAATCTGCGAATGAAAAGCTAAGCGCCTTAAATGATTTTCTTGGCGCAATAAGCGTGTAATAAATGACATCGTATTCAAGCGTATCAAGTTTATCGATCCAGAAGTAATAGAACACCAAATAGACCAGTGGGAGCAATAATCCCATGAAGGAAATTACCCATTCACGCCAAATAAAAGGGCGAATGATGACGAATCCGATCCATATAAGCAATACAAAAACAATGGATGGGATATAAAAAAGAGATGCCAGTGAGATGAAGAAACCGGCATCAAATGCCTGGGCATAGGCAGTCTCTCTTCGGTAGGTCTGCATCAGCATGTGCACGGCCAGCAGCATGAAAAGATTGGCGATTACAATGGGATGCAATGAGAACATTTCAGGCTGCAAGCTCATCAGCACAATATAAACAAGCGCAGGCAGATAGGTTTTTGTATCAATGATCTCGTTCTTTTCCACAATGTAGTTTATCAGCATGGCTTCGCAGAAAATGAGAATGAAGGAGATGAGCGTGAGTAGAAAAGGGTAAGGAGTAATGCCCGAGATCAGCAATTTATAGAGCGGTGCAGCATGGCCTGTAAGCGGTACTACGGGGTGAAAGAAGCCGTATCCCCATAGGCAGATCAGTGCTATAGGCAGCAAAACAATGGATACTGCTCGATTATGTTTGATAAATCCTATTAGCACATTTCAGAATTATTTTTACATTTGTCTATACAAACACCTACTCCTATGTTATTATTTACTTGGAACAGTTTAATGCACAAAACCGGTGATCTTTTTCAATGGACCTTCCGTGTGATGGAAGCTCCTAACGGAAAAGTGAACGTTATGTTCATCATCATCGGGATCATTGGTGCAATTTACTGGCTTTCTCAGCAAACTAAGTACAACGCTGAAGCTGAAAAGAACGGAACTGTAAAATAGTTAACGATTTACGGTTTCCAGTTTTTTAAGTCAGAGCCTATATCTTTTCTGTAATACTTCCCCTCGTATTTTATTTTTTCTGCGTTCTCAAAGCTTTTATTCAGTGCTTCCTGCATGGTCTTGCCATAAGATGTAACGGCGATCACTCTGCCTCCGTTTGTAACTATTTGCTCATTTTTTTCAGTGGTGCCGGCATGAAAGGAGATAGAGTCCATTACAGATTCTAATCCTGTAATTATATGTCCTTTTTTATAATCGCCCGGATATCCCCCGGCAACGAGCATCACGGTGACAGCAGTTCTTTCATCGACCTCTAATTTTTTCTTGTCCAGGGTTTGGGTGGCAATTCCTTCAAACAGGTCCAGAATGTCAGATTTGATGCGTGGCATCACCACTTCAGTTTCCGGATCACCCATACGGCAGTTGTATTCGATCACGAATGGGTCGTTACCGACTTTGATTAGTCCGATGAAAATGAAACCCTTGTAAACGATATTTTCTTTTTTCAACCCTTCAACAGTGGGTATAATGATCTGTTCTTCTACTTTTTTCATGAAGGCTGCATCAGCAAACGGAACCGGAGAAATTGCACCCATGCCTCCTGTATTCAAACCGGTGTCGCCTTCGCCAATGCGTTTATAATCTTTTGCCTCGGGAAGAATCTTATAGCTTTTTCCATCTGAAAGTACAAACACAGAACATTCGATTCCTTTGAGAAACTCTTCGATCACTACTTTTGCGCTGGATGCGCCGAACTTTCCTCCAAGCATATCTTCCAATTCTCTTTTGGCTTCTTCGATCGTATTTGGGATCACTACACCTTTTCCGGCTGCAAGGCCGTCTGCTTTGAGTACGTATGGAGGTGAAAGAGTTTCCAGGAATGAGAATGCATTAGAAATAGTTTCTTGCGTGAAGGTTTGGTATCGGGCAGTAGGGATATTATACTTCATCATGAACTGCTTGGAGAAATCCTTGCTGCCTTCCAGCTGTGCGCCTTTTGCATCGGGGCCGATCACCGGAACATTCTTCAGCTCATTATCTTTCAGAAAAAAATCATGAATGCCTTTCACCAGCGGATCTTCGGGACCCACCACTACCATATTGATCTTGTTTTCAAGCACAAACTTTTTAACCGCAGGAAAGTCGGTTGGTGAGAGGTTCACGTTTTCCCCGTAATCCGAAGTGCCTGCGTTGCCGGGTGCAATAAAAAAAGACTCCAGTTTTTCACTTTGAGCCATCTTCCATGCTAAAGCATGTTCGCGTCCCCCGGAGCCTAATAACAAGACATTCATAGAGTTCAATTTAAAAGGCAAAATTAAAAAGTAAAAATTAATATACCCACTTTTTAATTTTTACTTTCTACTTTTTAATTCCCTTACAGCCATTTTTTCTTCTTGAAATAGATCAAGAAAGAGATCATGATACTGAGCATGACCGCCCAGCAGATCCAATAACCGTAAGGAGAATCGAGTTCGGGGAAGTATTTGAAGTTCATTCCGTATACGCCGGCAATAAATGTTACCGGCACAAAAATGGTCGAGATGATGGTGAGCACTTTCATGACCTCATTCATGCGGTTACTTACACTGGAAAGATAAATATCCATCATGCCGGAAAGCAGGTCGCGGAAGGTCTCTACCGTATCGATCACGCGGATGGTGTGGTCGTATAGATCACGGAGAAAGAGGCGTGTTGCTTTTTTGATGAGTTTGCTTTCACATCGCTCAAAATTGTTAATGAGCTCGCGCATGGGCCATACGGCTTTGCGCAGAAAGATCATTTCCCGCTTCATAGCATGAATGGTCATCATGGTCTCTTTACTGGGATTGCTGATGAGGTCTTCTTCGAGTATTTCGATGCGGTCGCCAATTTTTTCGAGGATTACGAAATAAAGGTCCACTACGGCATCGATGAGGCAGTAAGCAAGATAATCTGCCCCCATCTTTCTCACTCGTCCTTTTCCGCTGCGGATGCGGGTGCGGATAATATCAAAGGCATCGCCCCCATGAACTTCCTGGAAAGATAGAACAGTGTTGTTGTCCAAAAGAATAATGGTCAATTGCTCGGATTTAATTTCAGACTCATGAGAAAGCATTTTCATAATGCTGACCAAGTAATTTTCATAATCTTCAAACTTGGGGCGCTGATCTGTATTGGCAACGTCTTCGAGTGTGAGGGAGTGAATATTAAATTTTTCCCCGATCTTCTGGATAAGCTCCGTGTTGTGAATGCCATCTACATTGATCCACTTTATCATGTCAGCTTTTACATGAGTGAGACACTCATCAAAATCTGTAAATTCTTTTTCTATGAATTCTTTTTCATTGAATTCGATGAGCGAGATCACCACCTTTTCTGACTGTTGTGCATCGCCCGAATAAACTACGGTGCCGGGTGGGAGGCCAGTGGTATCAATAGCCGGAGACATACAGCAAATGTAAAATGGAAGATGGAAGATGGAGGAGGGAGGTAAAGGGAGTTGCGAACTGACAGATGTTAATTGCCCTTATGCTAATAGCCATTCTTTTTCTTTGCTCTTCCGGCCGAAAGGAGAAAATTCGGTTCTGGCAGGGATGTCAAGAAAAGGGTAAACTACTTTGGAAAGATAAAGTCCCTGAGGCGGGGCAAATTCAAGGTTGGGCCGGGAATCTTTTGTGATCAGGTAATTCTCAAATTCATCTATACTCATTTCACCTGCCCCAGTTTTGAAAAGTTTGGCTACGATGGCCCGTATCATTCCGCGTAAGAACCGATTGGAAGAAATTTGAATACGGAATTTATCTCCTTTGGCAGTAGAGAATAATTCCGCAGACATCAGATTGCAGATCGTATGTTCCTGTTTTTCAGGTGATTTACAAAATGCGTAATAGTCGTTATAGTTCGGAAGCAATGCAAGCGCATGTTTTATCTTTTGAATATCAAGTTCTTTCCCCTGGTAATAAGAGCTGAATCGGTTCAGAAACGGATCTTTGTAAGTATGAACAAAATAATCATAGGTCCTTTTTACAGCATTGTACTGCGCGTGGACATCCTCAGCAACTTTTATTATCTCAAACACAGCAATATCTTCGGGGAGCATTTTGTTTAGACGGAAAACAATTTCTTCATTTAGTTCAAGATCGGAATTCAAATGAAAAAAATATTGATTAGCATGAACCTGCGCGTCAGTCCGGCCGCAACCAATGATTATAACAGTAGATTTTAGCAGCTTGCTTAGGTTGTCTTCCAGCGTTTCCTGAATGGTAGTGAACCCTGCATGTTTTTGCCAGCCATGGTAGTTATACCCGTTGTAGCCTATGTGGAAGAAGTATCTCAATTTTGAACCTATTTTATGTCACCCTGAGCTTGTCGAAGGGGCTTTTTACCGCCGAACATAAATGCTTCGACAGGCTCAGCATGACCTGCTTATTCGTTTTTCCCCTCTACCACGATTACTATTTCGCCTTTGACGGCTTTTTTGGAAAAGTATTCGATCAATTCAGCAAAAGTTCCGCGTTTGGTTTCTTCAAACATTTTGGAGATCTCGCGTGATACGCTTGCTTGCCTGTCGTCCCCAAGATATTGTGCGAATTCACCCAGGGCCTTTCCCAATCTGAATGGCGATTCATAAAAGATCATGGTTCTTGTTTCTCCGGCTATCTCTTTCAGCTTTGTCTGCCTGCCTTTTTTCTGTGGAAGAAATCCATAGAACACAAATGATTCGCAATCCATGCCTGAGTTTACCAGCGCGGGGACAAAGGCTGTTGCTCCCGGCAGACAATCTACTTCAATACCGTTCTTGATGCATTCGCGTACCAGCATGGAGCCCGGATCAGAAATGGCAGGTGTGCCTGCATCGCTTACCAGTGCAACAGTTTCTCCCCCTTTTATGCGTTCCACAATCTGTTCGACAGTTTTGTGTTCGTTGTGCATGTGGTGGGATTGTAATTTAGTCGTAATTGAATAATGTTTCAGCAGATTGCCTGTAGTACGTGTGTCTTCGGCCAGGATTACATTCACTTCTTTTAAAATTCGGAGGGCACGAAGAGTGATGTCTTCGAGATTTCCGATGGGGGTTGGGACTATATATAGCCTGCTCATTCAGTTTATAGTTTGTTAGTTGTTGGTTGCGGTTTATTTGTCAATAGTTATGGTCGAGCAGAACCAACAACTACAAAACTAAAACTAATAAACCAATAACTATAAACTAAAATGTATTCACAAATTCGGTGAGCAATTCGAAGGTTTCCTCAAATTTCGTTAAGGGGAGAGTTTCCGGCTTATCATAAATATCGTGATAGGCTTTGATGCCTCCGAGCGTGTAAATGAAAAAGGTTTTTACGCCAGCTTCTTCAAAAAAATAGTGATCACTGTTTTTGGCCTTTCCCCGGGGCTGGACGCTGGGAAGCAGTTTTTTCTCTTCATTTATTTTTACCAGCGTTTCAAATTCTTTTTTGTGCTCAGTGGCGTTCACCACTTTGATGCCTTCATCTCCGGTGCCCATGATATCCATGTTTATGAGGAATTTTATTTGCTTGAGCGGAAAAATCGGGTGCTCAACATAATATTTTGAACCCAACAGTCCGATTTCCTCACCTCCAAATGCCATAAAAGCAATAGAATATTTTAGCCCCCCTCCACCTCCCCCCTCCAGGGGGAGAGCTTGCTTTGCGTAATATTTAGCGAGTGTAAGCAGCATCGCACATCCGCTGGCATTGTCATTTGCCCCGGGGAAGTAGACATCTTTACCCCTCATGCCCAGATGATCGTAGTGAGCGGAGAAAACTATAAATGAGTCAGGATGTTGTGTGCCTTTGATATAGCCGAGAATGTTTTGTGTTTGGTAATCAGAATGATATTTTGCGTCAACCTCGATAGAATCTTTTTGAGCAACACGTACAGGAAATGTAAATTTTTGATAAAACTCTTTGCCAAGCGGCTTTAGCCCTAATTTTTTAAACTCTTTTTTAATATAATCAGCTGCAATGCTGTCGCCTTTTAGAACGTACCCGCGCCCGTGCATACCCGGAGAGGCCAGAGTGTCGACAATTTGATGGGCATATTTGATCATCTCCGACTGAGAGTGGCAGAAGGCAGAAGTAAGAAGGCAGAAGGCAAAGGGTAAGAATGCTTTTGTCATTCTGAACACAAGCATAGTTTGAGGCCGAAGGTCGAAGAATCTGCATAGATGTTTCGCGGAGTTTATCCTGAAGAATGAAGGGCTCAACATGACAAAGGCAAATTATGTGAAGCGCCTTTCAACCAGCTCCTGAAAGTTCAATGCAATTGCGTTTTCAGGATCCCATTTGTACATTTCCCGGAGATTAGAGAGGTAGGATTCAGCTTCGGACTGAGAGGAAAAATTATTTACCTGGTCAACAGCCACATTATATTCTTTCATATTGCCGTCAAAAAGCTCGTTGATGAACTGAAACTTTTCATTGATGCCAATCGCTGCTTTCAGGTCAGCGATCCTCTTATGCTGAAGCTTTTCAACCATGCTTTCCTCTGCATTTTTTGCTGACTGTTTACGCTCTTTTGGATCGGTTTTCTCTTCAACAGCCTCAACAGGTGCGGGAATTATTGGTGTATCTGGTACAGCCGGAATTTCAGCATGCACCGGTTCTGCAGAAAAAAGATCTATCGTTGCTTGTTTGGCGGGCTGCTCTTCGTTCTTGACCAGCGTTTCGGCGGTTACCTCCGGCACAGCCCTTTCTTTGACAATAACGGGTTCATCTTCACCGTTGGCATGCTTCAGCAAGATGGCTTTTTCATATATCTCCCGTGTTGTTTCCAGTAAAAATTTCTGAGATGAAGCTCTAGATATTTTTTGAGCCAATTCGAAGATTTCGAGCTTTATTTCGTCCTTGGTTCTCATAAAAGTGGATAACGGAAATTAATTAGATTTGTTGTGTTAAAAGTATAAATAAAATTGAGATTAGAAATTTGTTTTCAAATTGTGTTAATAAGAAAGACCTCTGGCAATGAGGTTAATAAGTAATCAGACCCGTAGGGTCTACCTGCTTATAGACAAAGGAAATGTAAAATAAAGTCCCATAGGGACGATCTGTATGCCAAATACATATACGCAAATTTATATCCATGTGGTTTTTACTGTTAAGGGGCGTGAAAATCTTATTACTGAAACGCATAGGGAAGAATTGCAAAAATATATAACAGGGATTGTTCAGAATCGGGAGCATAAAATGCTTGCTGTTTATTGCATGCCGGACCATGTGCATGTCTTTATTGGAATGAAGCCCAGCATGAGCATTTCAGATCTGGTTAGAGAAGTAAAAGCAATTTCATCTAAATTTATTAATGATAAAAAATGGGTGAAGGGCAAATTTAACTGGCAGGAAGGCTATGGGGCGTTTTCTTATGCGCATTCGCAATTAGATAATGTGATTAAATACGTAAATAATCAAAGGGAACATCATCAAAAAAAGACTTTTAAAGAGGAATATTTGGATTTTTTGAAAAAATTCGTAATTGAATATGATGATAAATATTTATTTGAATGGGTGGAATAACAGGTCGCTCCTATGGAGCTACATGTGTTTATCTTTACAGCTATAAACAGGTAATCCCTACGGGATTTTGAAAAGACGATATTTAATACAGTAAGGGTTTAAAGAAGAACGTAGAAGGAATAAAGATGTACTACTTCGCAAAAGACATAGCGCGCATATTGAACGGCACCCTGCAGGGCACTGGAAATCCAGATGCTGTGATCCGTCATTTGCTGATCGACAGCCGGAGCCTTGCTTCTGCAGAAACATCTTTGTTCTTTGCCTTGAAAGGTGAGCGGCATGACGGACATAAATTTATTGCCGATGCTTACAAGAAAAGGGTCCGGAATTTTGTGGTGTCTGAGCTTCCGTCTCCCGTTGAAGCGTTTCCGGATGCTAATTTTATTCTTGTAAAAGATACGCTGACTGCCCTTCAGCAGATATGTGTCAACCATCGCAAAAAATTTAATATTCCTGTTTTAGGTATCACCGGCAGCAACGGAAAAACGATCGTGAAGGAATGGCTGTATCAGTTGATGCAGGAAGATAAAAATGTTGTCCGCAGCCCTAAAAGTTATAATTCTCAAGTAGGAGTTCCTCTTTCGGTATGGCTTATGAGCGAAGAAAATAACCTGGCCATTTTTGAAGCAGGAATTTCCAGGCCGGATGAGATGGAAAAGTTGGAGCCCATCATTTCTCCATCGGTCGGACTCATTACAAACATCGGGCAGGCACATGACGAGAATTTTCTGAACTCCAAGCAAAAGATACGAGAGAAGCTGAAGCTTTTTATTCATGCAAGTGCTTTGATCTTCAATCGTGATAATCTGGAGCTGAACGATGAGATCGTAGGAAATTCTGTGATGAAGAAGCTCAACCTCTTCACCTGGTCCAGAAAATCAAAGGCCAATCTTCAGATAGGCAAAGTGACCAAAGAGGGAAATGAGACCGAACTTCAGGGGATATATAACAATGAGTTTATCCGGATTAGAATTCCTTTTATTGATGAAGCAAGCATTGAGAACGCGATCCATTGCTGGGCTGTGATGCTTTTTCTGGGATATCCGAATAAGGCCATTGCGGACAGGATGCCACGTTTGAGCCCTGTGGCGATGCGTTTGGAACTGAAAGAAGGAATTAATAATTGTTCTATCATCAATGACAGCTATAATTCGGATCTGGGTTCCCTGGCTATCGCGCTTGATTTTTTGAACCAGCAAAAGCAACATCCTAAAAGAACGCTTGTGCTTTCCGATATCCTGCAAAGTGGAAAAAATGAGAATGAACTTTACATGGAAGTGGCAAACCTTGTTAAAGAAAAAGGCGTCAGCAGGATCATTGGTATTGGGGAAGCCATTTCCCGTCAGGAAAAACAATTCTCGGGAGAAAAATCATTTTTTAAAACAACGGATGATTTTCTTTCTCATTACAACGCCAATCTGTTTAATAACGAAACTGTTCTTCTCAAAGGGGCGCGTGCTTTTGGATTTGAGCGGATCAGCCTTGTGCTTCAGCAGAAAGCACATGAAACAGTTTTGGAAATTAATTTCAATGCCCTCGTTCATAATCTGAATTATTACCGCTCCAAACTTGCTCCCGGTACAAAAATTATGGCCATGGTCAAGGCCTTCTCTTACGGAAGCGGAGGTTTTGAAATAGCTAATATTTTGCAATATCATCATGTGGATTACCTGGCTGTTGCCTATCCCGATGAGGGAATAGAATTAAGAAAAGCAGGGATCACGTTGCCGATCATGGTGATGAACCCGGAAGAACCTTCGTACGATGCTATGATAAAACATGACCTTGAGCCGGAGATATTTTCTTTTCGTGTGTTGAAACTTTTTGAAGATGCAGTGAAAAGGGGCCTCACCCCAGCCCTCTCCAAAGGAGAGGGGGCAAAATATCCGATTCATGTGAAATTGGACACGGGCATGCACCGGCTTGGTTTTGAAGAAAAAGAAGTGAATGAGCTCGCAGTGCGTATTGGAAACAGCAAATTCCTGGAAGTGCGGTCTGTGTTCTCGCACCTGGCAGGCAGCGATGAACAGGTGCATGATGGGTTTACCCGCAGCCAGATAAAAAAATTCGGAGAGATGAGCGAAGTTATTTGTTCGAGGTTTAGTTACCCGATATACCGGCATATTCTCAATTCAGCGGGCATTGTCCGTTTTCCGGGCGCGCAGTTTGAAATGGTGAGACTTGGAATTGGTTTATACGGAATAGGAGTAAATGAATCCGAACAGCCTCATTTGAAAAATGTAAGCACACTGAAAACAACCATCTCTCAGATAAAAAATATTTCTGCCAAAGAATCTATCGGATATAGCCGCAAATTCATCGCGCAGAAAGACATGCGTATTGCAACAGTCCCTATTGGTTATGCGGATGGCTTAAGCAGACGCCTCAGTAACGGGAAAGGTAAAATGATCATTAAGGGCGCGAAAGCGCCTATCGTAGGTAATGTTTGCATGGATATGTGTATGCTGGATGTGAGCGCTATCCAATGCGCAGAAGGAGATGAAGTAATAGTTTTTGGTGAACCCTATTCAATTGACCTGCTTGCAAAAGACATGGATACAATTTCTTACGAGGTATTTACCGGAATTTCAAGAAGAGTGAAGAGGGTGTATTTTCATGAATAACATTACTTTGATCGTCATTGCGATGGCGCGCTGCGTGCCAGAAGCAATCTTTTTAGTTTAGCGAAGGTTGCTTCGCTTTTTTTTATTCATTGCAGCTTAAGCTACAGTAATAATGTGACGAAGGCTAAGCCTTCGCCTAACTGGGCTCCAAAACCTCGTAACTTACTGTCCGGCAATTTGCTATACCCGATGTTGTGTGGCGTATTATTCTTTTTAATTTAATTTATCTCTCATCCAATCAAATCTTGCAAAAAATGTTAGTCCAAGTCCAACTAAAGTTTCCCAAACAAAAATTATTTTCCCGAAGTTTAATTCTTTTGAATGAGGTGTCAGAAATAAAATGTCACCAATCAAAGCGCTCACTACTCCCAATAATATAACAATTAAAAATGTTGTCTTTTTATTCAGAATGGAATAATACTGGTCTAAAAGCAAAAGAAATAATGCTGAAGAAATAGCTCCTAGTATAATTACTCCTGTCTTATCTTTATATGAATTATTTATCATACCAAATGCCATTCCAATAGCAGCGCAAATAATACATAGAAGAATCATTAAAATAGGAAGCGTTGTTATCGCTATTACCTGTTTTCTGGTCTTGTTAAAATGGGGTAGTGCTAACGCTATTCCTAAAAGGAATCCAGGTAATAATAAAATCAACAGAATATTAGTGAATGAATTAAGAAAAGATGTTATAATTCCCGCTAAAATAATTAGTCCCAGAATTAACATTCTACGTTTAATATTAGTTTTTAAATCCATCATCAGTAAATTTGTTTTTGTCATATGCCACACAACTTGTTTATACCCGCTACTTCGTATCGCTTATCCCACCCAATGTTGGTTATAGCGAAGGTTTGCATCGCCTGCCAGCGCAGGCAGTATTTATTTATTTTTCTTCAATAAACCTATAAAGATTAAAACCTTCCTTCTTACTCTCTTTCTCAATCTTTTTCTGTAATTCCTTCTTGTTTACATCCTTCATTCTTTTATTCTGAATGAGTTTGTAGGCTTTTTCGGTGAGGAGGAAGGTTTTTTTGTCGTTGGGTGCTTTTGAGCTATGCTCGTCAATCTTTTTGATGAGTTGCTCTATGCCTTCGTTTTGAGTGGCAATTACTTTTATTACAGGA
>JAHEYK010000171.1 GCA_023251625.1 Bacteroidota bacterium | reverse complement strand
CGTAGTCGTCGTCAAAGTGAATTCAGCTCCTCTCCCCTCATTATCTCTTTTAAACTGCGAAGTGCCGATCTTGATCGTATCAACGGCTTTCGCATCTGCACTAACACTGAAATATAGCGAGTCATCAGAAAAAACCGGGAACCAAAGTCGAATGCTGTCACGGGTGGTATTATATTCTGTAAGGAATGTTTCGGTTTTTGTTCCTTTATTGAAAGGTTTGTATGAAATTTCCTTCACAGGTTTTGCATAAATCAATCTCATACATCCATATCCGTTTGTGTATTTTTTCAGCAAGAATTGTCTCTTAGGTTCTTCCTGAAATATCTTAAGGTCGAGCTTGGTGTTCTTAGAAATTTTTATGAGCGTATCTGAAAAGCCAATACTTTCTGTCGGCACATCATATTTGTAATTCCCGTTTGCATCTTTCAAAGCAAAAGCCTTGTATTTTCCCGGGCGTATATTGCTGATCTTATACGTGCCGTCTGCATTTGTTTTTGCAAAATAAGAAGGGCCTTTTTTATAAGGAACAGAATCATCAAAGCTTTCATAGAGCATTACCAAAATGCCTTTGTCCGTTTTCTGGTCGTAGGCATTTTTCACTGTCCCTGTAAGCTTTAGAGTATCAATATGGTCTCCGGTAGAAAATATATACCTGAAGTCTGCCCGGGCATTTCCTTCGGTAAAATCACGAATAGAACTGCCAAAATTCAGAACATAGGTAGTGTTCTTTTTCAAAGAGTCCTTTAATTCAATGTGCAGCATTTTACCCTTTACGCTTATCTCCGGCTGAATATTCATGGGCGGAGAGATGGTAAGTTCTTTCTGAAGATCTGCCAGCTGTATATACTCCTTAAAAGCGATCGTGATGCTCTTGGCTGTAAAATTCACTGCGGCGCTGTCCGGAATATATTTTTCTACCTGCGGAGGTATTACATCTTTTTTTCCTCCCGAAGGAATAACGATCTGAGCGCAACTTGTAAGTAAAAAGCAGAAAGCGGAAAATAAAAAGAGGAAGCTATATGTTGCAGGTCTTCTATGCATATTGAAATCCTTCGATTATACGAACCACTTCTTCCAAATATTTTTTGTCCGTATCATCAAAATCATTCAGCTTATCGGAATCAATATCAAACACTGCAAAAACCTCCCCGTTCTTCATGCAGGGAATAACGATCTCTGACTTCGAATCCGAGCTGCAGGCAATATGCCCCGGAAATTTTTCTACATCGGGAACTATAAATGTCTTTTTCTCTTTCCAGGTAGTGCCGCAAACCCCTTTACCAAAGCCAATACGCGTACAAGCCACTGGTCCTTGGAACGGCCCAAGCACCAATTCATTTTGCTTAACGAAATATATTCCTACCCAAAAGAAATTCATGCCGTATTTAAGGGCTCCCGCAATATTTGAAAGATTGGCAATAAGATCTTTTTCACCTTCCACCAGCGCTTTTATCTGTGGGATGAGGGACTCGTACCTTTCCTTTTTATTGGTTCCTGATATGCTGATGCTTTCGGCCATGTACTGCAAAGATGGAAAAAGAATTTTTAGCACGATAGTTGTATAAAGCATTTATTATGCGTCCATTGTTAGCAGTTACCGCAACTTTACTCCTCCATTTCACAGCAATGGGGGCCGATAGCACCAAGACATGGAGAGTGGGCTTCTTGGGGCAATATGTAAAAGGACAGGATATTTCACAAAGCACTTTGGGAGTTCTGCTGGAAGTACCGGTAGGAAAAAGGGCTGCGCTGGATTACCACTTTAGCCTGGGCAAAGCAGAGGACGGTACACTATTCTATCATCTGCCTGCTTTTACCCGGATCGGTGTTGCTGGAATGAATTACTTTGGGCAGTTTGACAGTAAATTTTCAAATGCTATGGGGCTTATTTTCCTCCTAACCGCTCTCATTCCAGAGGGCATTTCATATCGGGTGGATGCAGGACAGCATGTGCAGGTCATTCCCTACCTGCATCCGCTGGGTCAAGATTATTTTCATTCTGCGGACACAGAGGACAGAGTACGTAATACACTAGAAGCCGGAACAAGGTTTTCTTTTATGGTTGGCAAAAAATTTTACTTCGCGCCCCACATTGGCATGAAGATGTATTATTTCGATCAGTCCCTCGGGGTGGAAGGCGGGATCAGTTGCGGCCTCCGACTTCACCGATAAGTTCAATAGGTATAAGCAATAGTGGCCACACTCACTTTGGTGCCGGGAATCTCCAGTATCTTATTGGCACAGGCCTCCAGCGTAGCGCCCGTTGTAACTACATCGTCGGCCAGCAAAATGTGTTTGCCTTCCAGTTTTTCAGGAGCAACTACTTTAAATACCTCTTCCACATTTTGCCAACGTGCAAACCTCGATTTGCGGGTCT
>JAHEYK010000123.1 GCA_023251625.1 Bacteroidota bacterium | reverse complement strand
CAACGCACAAAAAATTATTGAGACATTACCAGAAAACCAAAAAATAATTTTCGCGCCTGATAAAAATTTAGGAAAATATATTGAAAAGCAAACAGGAAGAAAAATGGTTTTATGGGATGGATCCTGTATGGTGCATGAAATATTTTCATTAAAAAAAATAACACAATTAAAAGAACAACATCCGCAAGCAAAATTTATTGCGCATCCCGAATGTGAAGAAACTGTTTTAGGCCTGGCAGATTATATAGGATCTACAACCGGATTATTAAATTATACTATAAAAAACCCCGGGTCGGAATTTATAGTAGCCACCGAATCAGGAATAATATACCAAATGCAAAAAGCATCTCCCGAAAAAACATTTATTCCGGCACCCCCCAATAATTCATGCGCTTGCAATGATTGCCCTCATATGAAACTAAATACGCTGGAAAAATTGTACCATTGCTTAAAGTTTGAAAGTCCGGAAATTACATTGGATAAAAATTTGATAGAGAAGGCTGTAAAGCCGATACATAGGATGTTGGAAATATCAGAAAGACTGGGATTATGAGAGTAGAAAGATATAATAACACAGGAGTAAATAGAAATTTATGGAAATTACAATTTCTATTTATTTCTATTTATTTCTTCATTTCATTTATTTCATTCGCTCAGCAAGACGTAAATATAAACGGGTACAATAAATTTTATTATGAGAATGGAAAAATATCCAGCGAAGGAAATATGAAAGACGGCAGGCCCGATGGTTACTGGAAAACATATTCCATGAACGGAAAGATCAAATCAGAAGGAAACAGAAAAGACCACGAACTGGATAGCCTGTGGAAATTTTATGATGGAGACGGAAAGATACTGACCGTCATAAATTATAAGAACGGAAAGAAGGACGGAGTTAAAAACGTCTGGGCTGCAGGGAAGCACGTTGTCTCAGAAGAACACTTTTCGGAAGACCTGAAGCAAGGAATGAGCACGGAATATTTTTTGCCGGATGATTCCTCGCAAATAAAGGGCCAGCCGAAATTCAAAACCCCATTCGATAAAGGCAAAGAGAACGGATTGGCTTATGAATACGATAAACAAGGAAATATAATCACCATGATGGAATATTCCTACGGTGTAATGAAAAGGCAGGAGCAGATAAACCGCGAGGACAAGCAGGGGCTTAAACAAGGAGCCTGGAAGGATTTTTACCCGGACGGCAAAGTAAAATCTGAAATAAATTTTATTGGCGGAAAAAAATCAGGCTATGTAAAAACGTTCTCGCCCACCGGAAGCCTGCTTAATATTGAGAAGTATGTAGGAGATTCCCTCGAAAAGGATGCGCCCGAGATCACCACCAACCTGGAGGTCAGAAATGAATATTATGAGGATGGCAGCATAAAAAAAACTGGAACCTACCTTTTTAATTTAGCCGAAGGAACGCATAAAGAATATTCTCCCGAAGGGAAAATAACAGGAGCAAAGATCTACAAAGAAGGCAGCCTTATAGCCGAAGGACTTATGGATGCGGCCGGCAACCAGCAGGGCCCCTGGAAAGAATACCACCCCGGAGGGAAATTAAAAGCAAAAGGAAATTACGACAACGGGGTAAAGATAGGAGATTGGATATTTTATTTCCCCAACGGCAAAATAGAGCAGCGCGGAAAATACAGCAAGAAAGGAAAGCCGGAAGGCTTGTGGCAATGGTTCTACGACAACGAAAAATCCTTACGCGAAGAAAATTATCTGAATGGCAGGCGCGAAGGGGCCATGACCGAGTGGAATGACAGCGGAAAAGTGATCACCAAGGGGGAATATATTGACGGACTGAAAGAAGGGCGCTGGTTTTACCAGCTTCAGGATTACCGGGAAGAGGGGGTCTATAAAAGCGACCTGAAAGATGGCCCGTGGGAATCGTATTTTGTAGGGACAAACAAGCTGCGCTTTGCCGGAAAATTTATAGAGGGACTGCCCGATGGAAAGCACACCTATTATTTTTACGATGGAAAAATTGAGGAAGAAGGAAAGTATATTATGGGCAACAAAGACGGAAACTGGCAGTATTTCAGTCCGGAGGATGGAACCATACTCATTACCATCACGTTCAAAAATAACCGGGAGATAAAATTTGATGGCATGAAGGTAAAACCCTTTTTGCCCGGAGAAAACCCAAAGTGATAGCCGAAAATGTCGAGCGAGAAAAAAAACAGCCAACAGCTAATAGAAAGCGAAGAAAGATACCGCAATCTTTTCGAGAACAACCTGGCCGCCGTATTCCGCTCAGAGGTGGGAGGCGGGCTGATAGAGGTCAACCAGGCGTTGGCGGATATATTCGGATTTAACTCGATCGAAGAGACCAAAAGGGCCAACGCCAAAGATCTTTATCATTCCAAAGAAGAAAGGGATGCCTATTTAACCGAACTGCGCAAAAAGGGATATGTGAAGAACTACCAGATGCGCATGAAGAAAAAAGACGGCAGCGAGATTTGGATCCTGGAAAATGTGATGCTGGTAAAAGATCCCAAAACAGGTAAGGAATATATTGAAGGAACCCTCCTTGACATCACAGAGACCAAACGCATTCAGCAGGCACTTCAGGAGCGGGAAGAGAACTATAAGAACCTCATAGAACACACACCGGATGGAATCTTAATTCATGATGAAAAGGGGGAAACACTTTTTGCCAATCCGGCGGCCCTCCGCATGATCGGCATTTCATCGCTGGAAGAAGCGAAAGAGAAAAACCTGTTCCACTATCTTCTGCCGGAGTATCACGATAAGATCAAGGGAAGAAAAAAGGACTTGGAAGAAAAAAGGGATTCGCCATTTCTGGAGATCAAGATGCGCAGGCCCGACGGGAAAATAATAGAAGTGGAGATCAAAACGAACCGCGTCACGTACCTCGGAAAACGGATGGTGGAAGTGGTGATGCATGACAGCTCCCTGCAGCATCAGCTGGAGCGCGAACACATGCGGTTTCAGCTCGAGGAAGAGAGCAACCGGGAGCTAAAGCGCGAGATCGCTTCGCACATACGTACGCGCCAGCGCCTAAACTCCAACCAAAAATACACACGTCTTATTCTCGACAGCTCCATTGATATGATCTGTGCCTGCGACCAAGAAGGCCGCATCACCGAATTCAATCAGGCCGGACAAAGCACGTTTGGACATTCCATGATGGATGTACTTACCAAAGACCTCTCGGTGCTGTATGCAGACGAAGAACAATACCTCGAAGTGCGGAAAATAATTTCAGAAGACGGAAATTTTTTGGGAGAGGTGAAGCACGTGAAAAAGAACGGAGAAACATTTCCGGCATTTATCAGCGCCTCTGTTTTAAAAAATGAACGCGGAGAGAACATTGGCATGATGAGCATTTCGCGCGACATCACGCTCATTCGCGAAACGGAAGATCAGCTCAAAAGATCCATTCACGAAAAAGAAATTCTGCTGAAGGAAATACACCATCGCGTTAAAAATAACATGCAGGTCATCTCGAGCATACTCAAGCTGCAATCGGCCTACGTGAAAGATAAAAAGACGGTTGAGCTCCTGGATGAATGCCGCAACCGTATTGCCTCCATGGCGTTCATTCACGCTACGCTCTACATGACCAAGGATTTCACCAATATCAACTTTGCAGATTACGTTAATAATATCGCCAGCAACCTGCAGCAGTCGTATGTAAGCTCAGACAAGAAGGTCCTGCTGAAGCTGGATGTGCCCGATGTTTTCCTTCACATTGACGATGCCATCCCCTGCGGGCTGATCATCAACGAGCTTTTGTCCAATTCCTTCAAATATGCCTTTCTGAAAAAGAAACGAGGAACGGTGGGGATTTCAGTGAAAGTTAAAAAAGAAAATATTATACTTGCAATCTGGGACAATGGCGCAGGCTTCCCTAAAAAGGTAGACTATAAAAACACAGAATCGCTCGGGCTGCAGCTGGTGAACTCATTGTCAGAACAGCTCGGAGCAAAATTAAAACTGGAAAGCAAACAGGGCGAAGGAACAAGGTTCATCATTGCATTCCCTAAAACAAAATAACTACTGAAAAATGACAACACAAAAGATAGGCATACTGATAGTAGAAGACGAAAGCATCGTTGCAAAAGATATTCAGCAGTCGCTGAAGAAACTGGGCTACGAAGTGCTGGGGGTTTGCGCAACAGGAGATGATGCCATATCAAAAGCAGAACAGGTGAAGCCCAGCCTGGTATTGATGGACATCATGCTGAAGGGAGACATGAGCGGCATTGAAGCTGCCGACCAGATCAGGCAGAGGCTTGATATTCCCATCATTTTTTTAACAGCCTATGCCGACAGCAGCACACTTTCAAAGGCCAAGGTGACGGAACCCTACGGATATATCATAAAGCCATTTAAAGAAATCGATCTGCAGACCAACATTGAGATCGCACTATACAAACATGAAAAGGCCAGCGAGTCCAAAAAGGAGCGGGACTTTCTGTATTCTTTGGTAGAGGCAAAAAGTACCAAGGAGATCATTTTTGTAAAATCAAATTTAAAACTCGTAAAAATAAATACGAACGAGATCTATTTCATTGAGGCGCTGAAGGATTATGTAACGATCAATACAAAAACAAATCGCTACGTCATTCATTCTACCATGAAGGAGATAGAGAAAAAATTCCCTACTACTGAATTTGTCAGGGCGCACCGCTCCTTCATTGTCCGCATAGATAAAATTGCAGCCATCGACCACCACTTCCTGGTCATTGAAGACATTCAGAAGCAAGTGCCGATCAGCGCATCGTACAGGGAAGAGCTGGAAAAAAAGCTTAACATGATCTAAGCGGAACGATGAGCAAGAAAAAGCCATTGCATAAGCAAGCGGACCAGAAGAAACAACCCCCAAAGATTTCCGGCAAAAAGCAATCCGACTACAAACAGAAGCAATGGCTTGTGTTGGCAGTTCTTGCCGTAGTAACGTTCGCAGTATTTTTTCCTTCCCTGAAAGGCGAATTTACCAACTGGGATGATGGTACGTATGTTACCGAAGACCCCATGATATGGAAGCTGGACGGAAAAGCGATCAAAGAAATATTTTCCTCTCCGGTATCGCTTAACTATCACCCGTTAACCATGCTTTCGCTGGCTATCGATTACAAATTAGGGAAGCTATCGCCATACTATTATCACCTCAACAATGTGCTCATTCATATCCTGAATGTATGGCTGGTCTTTTTTTTCGTACGAAAGTTTACGGAGATCGTTAACAGAAAGGCATCCTCCGAAACATTTTTGCCCGATCCCTATAATATGGCGCTGATCGTTTCAGCACTATTTGCCATTCACCCGATGCGCGTAGAAAGTGTTAGCTGGGTAGCAGAACGAAAAGATGTTCTGTATGTGTTCTTCTTTTTTCTGTCCCTGATCTTTTACCTGCGGTACCTGGATACGAAAAAACTTTCCAGTATGATTATCTGTTTTCTGTTTTTCGTTTGCTCCTGTCTTTCAAAAGGAATGGGGGTAGTGCTGCCGGTGGCCCTTGTCCTGATCGACTGGTACTATGGAGACATAAAAACCATCAAAGAGTTTTTTCAAAACATGATCCGAAAAACACATTTCTTTTTAGCAGCACTTGTGTTCGGATATGTGGCTTTTGAAATACAAAGCCACGGCGCGATCGCTGCCATGGGAACCTTTACTTTGTTCCAACGGCTCACCTTTGGCTGCTATGGGTTCATCATGTACCTCTATAAGTTTTTTGTGCCTTTGAACCTATCCGCATTCTACCCCTACCCTTTTACTGATGCACAGGGAAATATCCCGGCCATCTATTACGCCTCTCCCTTCCTTGTACTTGCGATCGCAGTATCCCTGTTTTTTATTTTGAAGAAGGATGCGAACATGGGGAAAGTTCTGGTATTCGGATTTGCATTTTATTTTGTTGCAGTAGCGCTCGTGCTTCAGTTCATCTCGGTGGGGTCTGTTATTATGGCCGACCGCTATACCTATCTTTCTTATACGGGCTTATTTTTTATGGTTGGATATTCATTCGAATACACAAGAAAAAAAGCAACCGCCTCTGCTTTCAACCTGTTTGCCGGGATCTTAATTGCATCAGCCGCCTTTTTTTCTTACCTCACACATGAGCGCACCAAGGTGTGGACGAATGCAGAAACGCTCTGGACCGATGCCATGAACCAATTCCCTTTTATTGAGATCGCCTATGAGAACAGAGGTATTTATTACAAAGATCATAACCAGCTGGATAAGATGCTCAAAGATTATGAGTTCGTTACTCAAAAACTACACAGCACCAACGAAAAAATATGGAGCAACCTTGGAAACTTATACGGCCTTCAGAAAAAATTTGACCTGTCGCTGAACGCATATTCAAAGGCCATCGAATACAACCCCTCAAACGCAAGCACTTATTTGAACCGAGCCATTACATTATCTATGATGGGCCAATACGCTAAATCGATACCCGATTTCAGCAAATCAATTGAGCTAGAACCCAAAGTAGCACTTACCTATAAAAACCGCGCGTATACTTTATTACAACTGGGCCAGTATGATCAGTCCATCAGAGATTATGACAAAGCCATTGAATTGTATGCATACGATACCCTTTCTTTTCTGAACAGGGGCATCTCTAAGTTCAATGCGAAAAAATATCAGGAAGCGATAGACGATTTCAAACACTACATTTCGCTCAGCCCCAACAACCCCCAGGCGTATTACAATGCCTCGATTTCCTATAAAAGCATAAATAAATTCGCCGAAGCATTAGAATATGCCCGGCTGTCTCAAAAATTCGGACAGAAGATAAGCCCGGAATATCTGATCGAGCTTCAGGCAAAGGCAAGGAAGCCATGAGCCATATTGCGAAACAGCTTGATTATGAGGCAACTACGAATTTACTCCGATTTTTTATAAAGTGAAGATTTGTGTTATAATTCAGGAAATTATAACAATTAGCTAATTTTTTGATTTTTACCCTGTCAAAACCTTCATAACTCGACCTTTTAACTAACAAATCGCAGTCGGGCGTTTTGTATTTTTTATATCTTTGGCATCCCTTATCAAAAAAATTAAACAAGGGATAAAAACAAGTTACATGAACATTTACGTATCAAATTTAAGTTTCAAACTTCAGGACGAAGATCTTAAGCAAGTTTTCACAGCATTTGGGGAAGTTTCCTCAGCAAAAGTAATCCGCGACAATCAATCGGGCCGTTCCAGAGGATTCGGTTTCGTTGAAATGTCAAGCGATGATGATGCTCGTGCAGCCATTGAAAAACTCAATGGAACAGAAGTAGACGGAAGAACAATCGTTGTAAACGAAGCACGCCCTCGTACAGAAGGCGGTGGCGGCGGTGGCGGCGGTGGCTTCAAAAAACGCGGTGGTTACGGCGGTGGCGGCGGTGGCGGCTACGAAAGACGTGGCGGCGGTGGCGGCGGCTACAGAGACAGAGACTAATTCTCTTCTCCCAAAATAGATTACCAAATAGGTTTCTATATATTG
>JAHEYK010000026.1:5208-27798 GCA_023251625.1 Bacteroidota bacterium | reverse complement strand
TCTGGATGAATCAAAATTGCACTATGAAATAAATGCCAAAGTGCTTGGTCCTGAATATAAAAATGACGCCATCCAAAACAGGAAAGAATATGAAAAGTGGCAGTTTGTTAAGGTGATAGTTAAGTAATGAAAACCTTCAACATTCCCGGCTTTTACAAGAGTGGTATCATTTCCAAAGTGAAAGAGCTGCGTAGGAATACTGATCCACGGAAAAAAGATTATTCCCCTACCCTGCTGGATTTTGGCCCTGTAAAATTTTATATAGCACGGCATTTTGGCTTCTGTTATGGGGTGGAAAACGCGATTGAGATCTCTTTCAAGGCAGTAGAAGAAAATCCCCACAAAAGAATTTTCCTGCTCAGCCAGATGATACACAACCCCGAAGTGAACAGCGACCTGATAAACCGAGGGGTAAAATTTTTAATGGACACGGGCGGAAACCAGATCATTCCATTTGAAGAATTAAAGAAAGAAGATATTGTGATCATTCCGGCCTTCGGCACTACCCTAGCCATTGAAGAACGGCTTACCAAACTTGGTATAGCCGTTCATAAATACGATACTACCTGTCCGTTTGTAGAACGAGTATGGAAAAAAGCCGAAAAGCTCGGGGAGGATAAATACACAGTTATCATTCACGGAAAACACAACCACGAAGAGACAAGGGCTACCTTTTCCCGCAGTGAGATACATTCTCCTGCTATCATCATTAAAAATATGCGTGAGGCCGAAAAACTGGGCGCCTACATCATGGGAGAACTTCCACGTAAAGAGTTCGATAATTTTTTCTCCGAACGTATTTCTCCCGGCTTTGATCCGGATAAGGACCTGGAACGTGTTGGTGTTATCAATCAAACCACCATGCTTGCCAGCGAAACACAGGAAATTGCTGATTATTTCAAAAACCTGATGAAAAAAAAATACGGTGACCAAAATCCCCCTTTTGGGGGGCAAGGGGGGCCACATTTTGCCGATACCCGCGATACGCTGTGCTACGCCACAAACGAAAACCAGGAAGCTACCCTTGCCCTGCTTGATCAGCCTGCAGACCTTGCGATTGTGGTGGGCGGATACAACAGCTCCAATACTTCCCATATTGTGGAGCTCTGCGAACAGAAATTCCCTACCTTTTTTATTTCTTCCGACACAGAAATAGAGTCAAAAACAAAAATCAATCACTTCAATTTTCATGATCAAAAAAATATGGTCACTGAGAATTACATGGCCGTTTCTCCCCTCTCATCTGGGAGAGCCCGCCTGCCGGACGGGCAGGGGGCCGGGGGTGAGGTAAACATTATTCTCACAAGTGGCGCTTCCTGTCCGGATGCTGTGGTGGAAAGAGTGATGATGAAGTTACTGTCCTTCTTCGAAAAAACAAAGCCTACTGAAGAAGTAATGGAAAAAGTGCTGGCGATGAATTAAGCCCCCGACCTTTCTTTAGCTAATTTCATAGCGAAATTCAACTGCTCTTCCATGGTCAGATGGGTATTGTCTAAAACAACTGCATCATTTGCTTTACGCAAGGGATTATGTTCACGGTGGGTATCCTCATGATCGCGTTCCGCAATATTCTTTTTGACTTCCTCAACTGATACGTTGACACCTTTCGACTGGAGTTCCTTCCATCTGCGCTGCACACGCACATTTTCATCAGCGGTCATAAACAGCTTCAGCTCTGCGTCCGGAAAAACATTGGTGCCTATGTCACGGCCATCCATCACAATACCTTTTGATCTTCCTAATTCACGCTGCAAAGCAATGACCTTTGTCCGAACCTCCTTGATAGCACTAATGGGGCTTACCATATTTGAAACATCCATACCACGAATATCTTTTTCCACATTTTTTCCGTTGAGGTATATTTCCGATAAATGCGTTTGGGGATTTGCTTTGAATTCCAAATCAATATTTTCAAGTGCTGCAATAATATCTTGCTCTTTAAATTTTCCGCTTTTAATAATCTTATTCTCCATGCAATACAGTGTTACGGCCCTGTACATGGCACCTGAGTCAATAAATATATAACCGAGCTTTTTTGCAACTCCCTTGGCGATGGTACTCTTGCCGCAGGATGAATATCCATCGATCGCGATCGTGATCTTGCGCCTCACTTCTTTTTGGTATAAAAGTCTGAAAAGTTTGTGCTGATGGTAAAATGATTAGGGCCGCCTGCCGCATGATATTGTGCATAGCCGTAGCTGACATGAAATTTATATATCCTCAACCCAAAGCCGAATGAAAAGCCTCCCATTCCCGGGCTTGCCTCCAGCATAAGTTCCTGCCTTCTCAGATAATTATACCCAATAGCCAGGTAAAAATTCTTTGAGATAAGCACTTCTGTTCCCAACACCACATGCCTTACAAGTTTATCTGCAAAATCAGCAATTTCATTTTTCTCAATGGGTGCACCTGTGATCGGATCCGTGGTAGGTATAGATGGATCCACATAAGTAAGATCCCATTTTTCAAGATGGGTAATTGTAAAATTAACACGAAAGGGAGCATGCTTGATCTTTTTGGAAAGGCCCAGCTGCACTTCAAAAGGAAAAGGCTCGTGTACATCATAATAGGTTTTCCATTGATAGCCTATGTTCTTGATCACAAGAGCAATGCCCAAAGCCCGTTTACGGCTATGATAAAGTCCCCCAAGATCCAAGGCATTACCTACAGAGGTGTATTCGCCCAATTTGGAATAAATGGTCTTTACTGTTGCACCAATTGAAAACACAGAATCGATAGGACGGGCATAAGAAAGGTTCAACGCATATTCAGCTGCGGTAAAATGCCCGGTGACCTGACCTGTAACATCGGTGGCAATAAAATTACCGTAATCTACATACTGCATCCCGGCACTGAAGCTACCCAGTTTTTTATAGGTACGTGAATAGGCAGTGTACCCGTATTTTACGTCCGAGAAATAATCAACATAGCTGAATGAAAGACGATTGTGCATAGTGCTGTCAAGAACAGATGGATTCTGAAAAGAAAGATTGAGGTCATTATCCGTAGCAGAGATAAGGGTTCCGCCAAGCGCAGCAGTACGCGCAGGATTGGCAAGGTTCAGGAATTCAAAAGTGTGCATTCCGCCTGATTGTGCTGAAAGGCCGTTAAATACGGAATGAAGAAAAGAAAACAAAAAAAGCGGGGTCAGTCTTTTCATTGAGCCAAGATAGTCAGATTTTGCAAACGTTAGTAAAGGGATAATATTGTCTTTGTGCCTCAATTTATCAGCCTCTTCTCCTGAATTCAGAGCAGATAACTGCAGATGCAATAGCCGCATTGAGCGACTCCGCTTGTCCGGAAAAATTAGGAATGGCAATTTTTTCAGTCACAAGCTTTAATAACTTCTCTGAAATACCATGTGATTCATTGCCGATAAGGATCACGCCCTTAGACGACAATGACTCGGAGTAGATGTTTTTTCCATCCAGCACAGCTGCATAAACCGGACCTAGTTCTTTTAAAACAGGTACAAGGTCAGAATAACATACATGTACTCTTGCGATCGATCCCATAGTGGCCTGAACCACCTTGGGGTTAAAAACGTCCACGCAGGTTTGAGAACAAAGAATATGATGAATGCCGAACCAGTCCGCAATGCGGATGATCGTACCCAAATTGCCCGGGTCACGTATATCGTCTAAAACAAGAACAAGTTCTTGTTTTAAAACAGCAAGATTCAATTTGGGTTTTACAGTTTCAAATACACCAAGTACCTGATTGGGTGTTGTGAGTACCGATATCTCTGAAAGTTCTTTCTCTGTTATGTTTTCTACTTTAACGCCTGCCCTATTCGGGGTAAACTCGTTCGTTGCAAGCACTTCCTTTGCTATAAAATCAGAGTTTAAAAGTTCCTGCACGATCTTTGGTCCTTCAGCAATAAACAGTCCTTCTTCATCACGATATTTTTTCTGATGAAGCAGTTTTATCTTTTTTATCTGAGCTTTTGATAACATAAATACGTGTGTAGAAATACGCTAAGGCCGTGTGAAGCATTAAACCCTTATTAGTAAATTTGCTCCTTTCGATACCCGAACAAGACAAAAGTAATGAAGAAATTTACGTGGCTACATACTTCCTTTTTTGCACTTGGTTCAGTGCTGTTAATACTTGCTTTATCCTCGTGCAATTCAACAAAAAGGCTAGCCACGGGCGAGCTGCTGCTTGACAAAAATCTGATCACGGAAAAAACAGGACAAATTGATAAAAGCGATATTGAACCGTATATTAAGCAAAGGCCAAACAGAATAACGGTCCTCTGGAGATTCCACTTGTTCCTTTACAACAGCGTGAATCTGGAGAAAATGGAACGAAGAAAACAAAAAAGAAATGCAAGGTACGACCGGATAGACTCTGTGCGGATCGAAAAAAATAAGGCAGAAAATCAAAAGCTGGCTGCCAAAGGCCTGCCTCCTGAAAAGGTAATTCTCAAGAATAAAGATAAACTGACCCGAAGGGAATGGATACTCAGCATCGGGGAACCACCCGTTGTTTACGATTCAACACTGGCAAAAAAATCTGCCAAGCAGATCAATCAGTTTTTAAACAACAAGGGGTACTTTAACAGCACTGTTAAAGATTCTGTATCCGTAAAGCACAAAAAAGCGAGGGTGCATTACATACTGAACACTGGCAAACCTTATGTCCTACATGCACTCAGTTACGAAATCAAAGACGAACAGCTGAAATATTATGTCATGTCTGATGCATCGGCAACGCTCATTCATCCTGGAGATAACTACGATGTGGAACTGCTTCAAAAAGAAAGAGACCGTATCACTACCATGCTTCGCAACGATGGATACTACCAGTTCGCTAAAGAATATATTTATTTTGAGATAGACAGCTCGCTGGGGAGTCATGAAATAAATATTACGCTGGGCATCAAGAACCGGCAGGTGAAACTGGAGAGCGATAAAGATACTACTGTGGAAGTTGCCCATGAACGATTCTATATCAATAACATTTATGTATATACTGACTACGACCCCAAGTTAAAATCGGCTGCCCCGAAAGATACATTGCTTGTAAACGATTATCACATCATGAGTACCGGCGGCCTCCGCTATAAACCACGCCTGCTTACAGATGCCACGTTCATATCCAAAGGCGAAGTATTTCAGCAAAACCATGCCGATCAGACCTATTCCAGGCTCTCTGAGCTCAAGCTGTTCCGTTCTGTGGAGATCAAATTTGATATTGCCGGAAACTCACAACTTAACTGTTACGTTTACCTGTCAAACATTCCGAAACAATCCATTGCGTTGGAAACAGAAGGGACCAATACCTCAGGCACCCTAGGCATAGCGGGCAATATTGTTTACCGGAATAAGAACACGTTTAAAGGAGGTGAGATCTTTGAAATAAAATTGAAAGGTGCCCTCGAAGTACAAAAAACAAAAAGCAAGCAAGAATCAGTCATTAAAACCGGAATTGAAGATGCGCTGCCATTCAACACACTGGAATTGGGAGGAGAAATAGGGTTACGTGTACCACGCTTTCTCACCCCGTTTGGAAAAATAGGAAAACAAAGTAATGATGCAAAAACAAATTTCACAGGTTCATACAACTTTCAAAGGAGGCCCGATTACGTACGTACCATTGCTAATACCACCTTTGGATACTCCTGGAATGAGACCCGGACCAAAAGACATATTATCAATCCTATTGAACTGAATATTGTAAATATCAGGATCGTGGATCCCAACCTGCAAAACACGATCGATCATAGCGATCTTTTTCTCAAGAACAGCTACCGCAATCACTTTACGCTGGGCACACGTTACGCTTTCATTTTTACAAACCAGGATATCCGCAAACAGAAAAACTTTGCTTTCTTCCGTTTTGGACTGGAAGGTGCCGGCAACACCATGCGCGGAGTATTTAGTTTTATTGAACATACTATGCATAAACAACTGGATACGATTCAGCCCGGTGGTGAGACAAGTTATACCATTTCAGGCGACAAGATCCCCTTTTCGCAGTATGTACGCTCCGATCTTGACCTGCGCTATTACAAAATACTTACCGAAAAAGCCAAACTCGTATATCGTTTTGCCCTGGGGGTGGGAAAACCATTATACAACCTGCGTGAGTTGCCACTTGAAAAAAGTTTTTTTGCCGGAGGTCCCAACGGCTTACGCGCCTGGCAGGCCCGGACACTCGGGCCCGGGGGATATGTGGACCCCAACAACACCAACTATGCGGATAAAATTGGTGACGTAAAAATAGAAGGCAACTTTGAATACAGGTTTCATATAATCAAATTCCTGAATGCAGCCATGTTCGTAGATGCAGGGAACATCTGGCTGCGAAAGCCATATACAACCTACGACAGGGGATCGATCACTACCGACAATGGCCACATAATTCCGATAGGCGAGTTATTGGGCGAGGTGGCCATAGGAGCAGGCGTAGGAATGCGTTTAGATTTTAATTTCTTTATTATACGTTTAGACGGGGCCTTTAAAGTGCGTGACCCCAGGCGTGAACCCAACGACCGATGGATGTATGGAAAACCTTTGGAAACTGTTCTGAACTTCGGTATCGGGTATCCGTTCTGAGGGATCCACTACTTCACCAGCTTCTTAATAATATCTTCTGAAGAAATATTTTCAGCTTCGGCTTTGTAATTGCGTACAATGCGGTGGCGAAGGATAGAGGCTGCCACAGCACGTACATCTTCAATGTCAGGAGCATATTTTCCGTGTATCACCGCATGTGCTTTGGCCCCCAGTATGAGGTATTGCGAAGCGCGCGGACCAGCGCCCCAAGAAATATATTGTTTTACTTCGGCAGATGCTTCTGCATTCTCTGGGCGTGTGCTGGCTGCCAGGCGTACAGCATACTGCAAAACATTATCTGTAACCGGCACCCTGCGTATCAGCTGCTGAAAATAGATGATCTCGTTGATATTTAGTACTACCTGCAGATCGGCAGCATGATCTGAAGTGGTGTTCTTTACTACCTGCAGCTCCTCTTCAAACTTAGGATACGTGAGCCATACGTTGAACATAAAACGGTCGAGCTGCGCCTCGGGCAAAGGATAAGTGCCCTCCTGCTCTATCGGATTTTGAGTGGCAAGTACAAAGAATGGGTTTCCGAGCTCGTGTCTTTTTCCGGATGCCGTTACAGAGCCCTCCTGCATGGCCTCTAAAAGCGCTGCCTGCGTTTTAGGCGGGGTTCTGTTTATTTCATCGGCAAGTACTATGTTGGCGAACAAAGGGCCCTTCACAAATTTAAACTGCCTGTTCTCGTCAAGTATTTCTGTTCCGATAATATCAGATGGCATCAGGTCAGGGGTGAATTGTATGCGGCTGTATTGCAGGCCCAGCACACGCGCAATGGTATTGACCAAAAGCGTTTTGGCGAGGCCGGGAACGCCCACGAGCAGGCAATGTCCTTTACTGAGAACGCATATCAATACATCTTCTATCACCTCGTTCTGGCCAATGATCACTTTACCGATCTCGGCAGTAAGTGCCTTGTATTTATCGCGCAGAGCGTTTACGGCTTCAACATCATCTCTAAAATTCATGTTCGGAAATTTAATTTACCCAGTGATTATCAAATTTACAGGTCTTGTATTCATCGCCAATGCGCACATAGGTACCGGTCACTTTTTTCTTTATCCAATCATTGGTTGCTTTCTGTTTCTTTTGCGCGAGTGTTTCATCCTGTATGTGCTGATAATCCTGCTTTAGGTTTGCGCGATGAGGTTCTGTCCTGCTTTTAACAAACATGATCTGGTAGGCTTGCCCTTCACGTGTCTGCGTGATGCTGGGTGCTGAGGTCTCGCCTGTTTTGAGGTTATCAATGGTAAAAACAAGGCTCGGATCTATTTGACTTAGCTGATCCATTTCAAATTTGGTGCTGCCTGTATATGGATTAGCTATTAAACCTCCGTTATGTTTCGTTTCTTCATCATCAGAAAAACGAGAGGCCGCCTCAGACAGAGAAATGGAATCTTTTTTTATCAGTGTGGCAACACTATCCAAAAATGCTTTTGCTTTCAGCAGGTCTTCGGGAGAGGGCTGAGGGGTAATGAGTATGTGTCGCACATCAATTTCTTCGCCTCGTATTGATTCTACCATCAAAATGTGGTAACCGAAATGCGTTTCAAACACTTCTGACACTTCTTTCTCCTTCATGCGGAAAGCAACAGCATCAAACTCGGGTACAAATGCCCCGCGCAAAATACCTTTGTACATGCCGCCCTGGGGAGCTGAACCCGGGTCCATGGAATTGATGATGGCGGCTGTTGCAAAATCTTTGCGGCCGGCAATAATATCATCACGAAGGCCTGCAATTTTATCCTTGGCATATTTTTTCAACTCAGGATTGATCTTCGGATTTTTGACAATGTGCCCTACTTCTATCTGGGCATTGATAAGTTCAATGCTGTCTTTGGGAATGGCTTCGTAAAACGCTTTGATCTCTGCCGGAGAAACGGTGATGCCTTCAGTGATCTTAGCCTGCATTTTCTGCACTTGCATCACCTCGCGCAGTTCATCCTTAAATTCTTCCTTGAACTTAGAAGTGGATTTGCCATAAAATGCTTCAAACTTCTCCACTGACCCCAGCTGCCTGATATAAATATTCAAACGCCTGTCAAGTTCATCTTCTACTTGTTCATCACTGACCTCAATACTATCCTTTTTGGCTTGAGCCAGTAATAATTTCTGGTAAAGCAGGTCTTCAAGTGCAGTGCAGCGGTTGAACGGGGTCGAATCCTGTTTTGACTGCTGGCGCTTTGCCTCCAGTTCGCTCTCGAGTATCGGGCTGCCGGCAACCACAGCGATAACGCCATCCAGGTTTTTATTCTGCGCCATTCCGGTTAAGAATGAAAAAAGAAAAAGAAAAAAGAAGGACAGTCGTCTCATTTATTTTCAAGTATTAATTCGAATAAATTTCAAATGTTTTATTTTTTACTCCTTCAGCATAAATATCTTCACGCATTTTTTTGATCAACTCCACCTTGCGTTTATTCACAAGGATGCTTCGTATGTTTTCTTTCTCGAACGAAAGTGGCGATGCGCTTTTTTTCATCATAAAGCCTTTTATATTCACAAAAAAATAATGCGCCGAGTCTTGTGTTTCAATGATGCGGTTGTTCTGCAAAAATGCTTCTTTGTCATACAGCTTCATCGGTATCTCTTTCAGCACATCATCAAATAAGAGCCAGGCATTTTCATCCAAATAAAAATTATCGGCATACTGGTAACAATAACTGCTAAGCGATTCTCTATCCTTAGGGTCATTGGAACGGTACCAGCCTCTTACTTTTTCCACTTTGGGCGCCTTTTTTTTCACCTTAACGTAGATCACCTTGATGATATTGTCTTTGAGCTCAAAGTTGCTTTTGTTCTCATCATAATATTTTGAGATCTCATCATCCGATACTACCGTATCCAGTTTTTGCTTGATCAATTCACTTTCGTACTGGTAGGTGATAAGCGATTTACGGTAATCCTCCACCATCTTATCAAATTTGATCTTGTCTTCCGTAAGATTTTTTTCAGCTTGCTGAAGCAAAAGTTGTTCCCGTATCCAGTTGTTAATATATTTACCGGCAATTTCGGCACTATCGGCTTTCCCGGTATGATCCGGCACCACATCGCTCATATCAGAGATATATAGATACGCAGCACCGGCCCTGGCAATAGGTTTTTCGCCTGAACTGCGTGAAGAATTACTTCCGCATGAACACAACACCATTACAAAGAACGCACCTAAAACAAAGAAGCAATCTGCACAAGACAGATTGCCTCTTTTTTTACGCAATAAAAACAATAACATTATTGTATTGAATCAAAAACCTTTCTGTCAATATTCACAGGATATTTTTTCTTCAACGTACTGATCCAATCTTTTTCCAGCCACGATTGAAACTCGCTGGTTACAAGTCCGCGGGCCTCAGCATACGATTTAGGCGTAGGCTTCACGATCTTGCGAATATTAGAGAAGGCCACTTTGCCTTTTATCGGCTGGTTGGCTGAAACACCGGGGTTCCAACCTCCTGCATCCAGCATACCATTGTCGCCTTTCAGATATAATTTACTATCGATCGTTACTACAACCGAAGTATCTTTATTCAAAGCTGAAAGAATGTCTTTATCTGATTTATTTTCTTTCAAAAGTTTTTTAACCTTGTCTGCAACTTTCTCCGTGCGGCAGGTATAGATCGAAGCATCCAGGCGGTCTTCCCACATAAAATGCTCTTTGTTCTTTTCGTAATATTCTTTTGCACCTACAGTATCTTTGATGGCTTTTGTCCATACTTTTTGATCTGTTAAGTTGAAAAGAAGAATTCCATCCCTGTATTCATCCATGAGCATTTTAAACTCAGGGTATTCAATTTCCAGACGGCTTTCACGGGTATTGGCATTGGTTTCATCCACAAACTTTTTATACAAGGCATCTACCATCCTCTTGGATCCGATCTTACCAACCATTCTATAGTTCTTTTCCATGTAAGCAGCAAAATCCTGTTGCGTATATGTTTTATCCAAGATGGTGAACATGGGCTTTGTGAGCTTAGCTGCTTTCTCGGCTTTCCACTGGCCCATAGGGAGCGTGGAGTCAACGACTGCATAGAGGTCAGAAACATTGTTAGGCATGGTCTCTTTGAAAGTATATTGCTTTTTAATTTTCTGGATCATCATATCTTTCGCAATAAGATTGCGGGCGTCCTGCTGAACTCTTGCTTTGATATCTGCTTTCAGAGAGTCAAATGCAGGAAGTTCTCTTGTTCCAAGTCTCTTGATGATATGCCAACCGAATTTGGTTTGAACCGGATTCGATACTTGCCCGTTTTCCTTGATGCCAAAAGCCACCTCTTTGAATTCAGCGGGGAAATTTGCATTCAATGAAAGCCAGCCAATATCACCGCCTTTTTTTCCGGTCTCTTTGTGATCAGATACTTTTTTGGCCAGCTCTTCAAAATTTGCTCCACCTTTTATTAATGCAGATAAGGAATCAATTTTTGCTTTCAGCTTAACGGAATCGGCATGCAACATGCTCTTTCTGAACAGGAGCATGATATGCGCCATATGAATTTCTTTATGTGTTTGCTTGTCGGTAATTAAAACAAGATGGTATCCCATAGGCGAACGGACAGGCCCGTAAACTTCACCTTGTTTTGCTTTAAATGCAGCATTCTCATATTCATATGGGAAATTCTGTCCCATCATGCCGGTAAGGTAACCAACATCTCCTCCGTTTGCTTTTGAAGGATGCTCTGAAACCACTTTTGCCACCGATGCAAAATCATGAGTCTTGAGTTTCATCATGAGTTTTAAAGGGTTCAGTTTGTTAAATGCAGCGAGTGTATCCTTAGCAGGAGATGTTTTGGTCAGCTTCAGCTTTGCTTTTACCATCGCTTCGTACTTACTCATGGCTGCCGGATTGGATTTTCCATTAATAAAATCGCGAATGAGTGCTAATTTATTGAATGCCTCCAGAGTATCTTCAGGCGAAGGATCTGCTTCCATTCTGACTAGAATGTGGCTGGTACGAACGTCCCATTTCATACGATCATAGGCTTCCTTTACCATATTGTCAACCGCTTCTTTTTCAGTCAGGTAAGGCTGAGCCAGTGTTTTTCTGTAGCCGGTGAGTTCATCCCTGAATGCCTTGGTGGTATCAATGCCCATTTCCTTTGCTTCTTTCACCTTCAGGCGAAATACGGAATACAGGTCCATGTATTCTTCCATAGACTTCTTATCCATTTTAGCGCCCTCTTTATTGTTGTTCTTTTTATAAACGTTCAGGAAATCATCCACAGTTACCTTATCATTTCCAATAGTCATTAACACAGAACTATTAGACTGCTGCGCAGATGCAACCGATGCAATAAGCACTGTAAATAGAACGAAAGAGAAGACTTTTGTTTTCATAGAATTGGCCATTATTAATGATTATTTTAACAGGGGCAAATTTAATATTCTTTTGATAACTTAATGCGTTAAAAAAATATAATTGACGGGCTGTTACCTCCCAACTTTTCTATATTTGCCGACATGCTTTCTCTTCGCATAAAACGAGGTGTTTCTATCTGTACTTTTTTAGTTACTGCAGCCGCATTTTTACCGGCCGCCTATTCCCAGAACAAAAAAAACAATTCGATCAGCACAGGCGAAAAAGGATTGCTGTCTGTTTACAATTACTCGACAAAAACGTATAAAGCCGCTCCACAGAACTGGGCGATCGTTCAGGATAAACGAGGTGTTCTGTATGTGGGCAATAACGATGGGATCCTGGAATACGATGGCGTTTCCTGGAGGCTGCTCAAAGTATCTAACGAAACGAATGTGCGCTCCCTTGCCATTGATAAGACTGGGAGGGTTTTTGTTGGTGCGTCTTCAGAGGTCGGTTTTCTCGAACCGGACAATTCCGGCAACATTAAGTATCATTCTCTTTGCTCTCATATCGACAAAAAGGATTTGGATTTTTCGGATATATGGAGCACTCTTTCAGCAAAAGACGGTATCTACTTCCAGGCGGAGAACAAGATCTTCCGCTGGGACGGTAAATCAATGAAAGTATGGAACGCCGAAAAATCATTCCACCGCATCTTTCAGGTCAACGGCCATATATTTGTACGTGAAAGAGAGATCGGCTTGCTGGAACTGGTCAACGATCAACTGGTCACTTTGAAAGGAGGTGAGGCCTTTGCCGAAGAAAGTATTTACGGCATGATCCCCTTTTACGGTGATTCTTCTCAAAATATTTTAGTATGCACAAAAAAGAAAGGGCTTTATATTTTAAAACTCGGCCAGAACAATAACATGCCTTCTATTGTGCTGGAGAAGTTTACGACCCAGATCGATCCTTTTCTTGTAGAGAACGTTTGCTATAATCTTCTCAAGATAAACTCATTTTATTCTATTGCCACAGTCACAAACGGAGCCGCAACCATTAACAACCACGGAGATCTTCAGAGCTACCTCAACAAACAGATGGGCCTGCAGGATGAAACGGTGTATTCTCAAAATACCGATGCCTCTGGAAATCTCTGGCTGGCCACGAGCAATGGAATGTCACGTGTCAACATTAGCTCCCCGGTTACTTCTTTTTCTGACAAGAATGGCCTGGGTGGAAACGTACTCGATATTGTCCGATACAACAACACCTTATTTGCCGCAACAAGCCTGGGCGTTTACTTTTTGCATCCCGGATCTATCTCCAACGGAACCTCCCTTACCTCTGCGGCTTTTGAAAAGCTCGAATCCATTAAAGAGGAATGCTGGGACCTGCATCCCTTCAAAACCGGGAAAAGCTCCGTGCTCCTGGGCGTATCCAGCGGAAATATCTTTTCGATCGATGAGCACATGAACACCAAAGAAGTTCTGAGGTGCAGGCCCTGGAGAGTGTACCAATCATCCGTTGATTCTTCCAGGGTATATATTGGCCTTGAGAACGGATTGACATCCATCTATTGGGATGGTAAACAATGGATCGAAGAAGCCACCATTGCGGATATTAATGAGAGCGTACATTCAATTGCTGAAGACAGTAAAGGTGATTTGTGGCTGGGGCACAACGCTGGGGCGATCAAAATAAGTTTTAAAGACAATGCAAAAGCACCTCGTAAAAAATTAGAGCAAGGTTCGTTTTCGCTGTCAAAATACGATACCACATCCGGATTGCCTGACCGTACCGTAGAGATTGAAAGCATGAACGGACAAATAATCTTCGGCACCTCCAACGCTGTGTATACCTTTACAAACAATAAGTTTGTCAAACAAGAACTATTCACACCGGCACTGACGGATGTACGCAGGCAAATTCACAGGGTGTCTTACAACAGCTCTACACAGGATATCTGGCTCGAAACACATCTGCCTGTAAAATATAAATTTGAATTCGGATATCTTCACAAAGAAAAAGACGGCAACTATTCCTGGAACATTACTCCATTCCTACCCTATTCCGATGAAGTGATTCACTCCATTTACCACGATGACAACGGCATTACCTGGTTTGGAGGTTCTGAAGGGCTCTATCGCTATGATGCAAACGCAGATTCGCACGAGAACAAAGCCTACAATGCGATCATTCGTAAAGTAACAATTGGCAGGGACTCAGCCATTTTCAACGGAGCTTATTTTGATTCTTCAAACCTGAGCTCATTGACCCAAAATGCATCTTTGAAGTCTACTCTGTCGTTCGCAGATAATTCCATCATATTCGAATTCTCGTCCCTTGATTTCACAAACGAGCAAGCCGAAAAATACCAGTACTTCCTCGAGGGATTTGATAAAGGCTGGAGCAACTGGAAACACGAGACAAAAGCGGTTTACACCAATCTGCCCGAAGGGCATCATATCTTTCATGTCAGGGCTAAGAACGTATTCAATCAGGAAAGTAACGAAGCTGTTTACGAATTTTCTGTTCTTCCTCCCTGGTACAGAACCTGGTGGGCCTACATTTCTTATTTCCTTCTCTCCGTAGGTTTTGTTGCCGGTGTTGTTACATTTTTTACCCGTGGATTGAAAAGGATCATTCAGGAACGCACAGCCGAAGTGGTGAAACAAAAAGAAGTGATCGAATACAAAAATCGCAATATTACCGACAGTATCAACTACGCAAAAAGAATACAGGAAGCTATTTTACCTTCCAAAGAGTTAATGCGGAATCGATTCCCCGAAAGTTTCATCCTCTACAGGCCCAAAGATATTGTGGCCGGAGATTTTTACTGGTTTGCCGAAAAAGATAAAAAATTCATTGTTGCTGCGTGTGACTGTACAGGACATGGAGTACCCGGTGCATTTATGTCGCTTATCAGCTATTCTCTGCTGAACGAAGTTCTCCTCGAGAAAAGCTTTACCAGCCCTGCTGCGGCTCTTGATACCATGAAAAAAGGCATCATCAAGTCATTGGGGCAAACCGGGCAGGAAGGCGAACAAAAAGACGGAATGGATATGTCGCTAGTTAGCTTGGAAGTAAATCTGGAAGGTGGAAAAATAAACAACAAGCTTTCTTTTGCAGGAGCAAACAATCCGCTCTACCTGATCCGCAAAGGAGAGTTAATGGAGTTTCCTGCAGATAAAATGCCTATTGGCATTTACGGCGGTATTGAGAGACCTTTTACCAATAAAGAATTTTCGCTTGAATCAGGCGATACTTTCTATTTATTCTCGGATGGATACGCAGACAACTTTGGCGGAAATCAGGGCAAGAAGTTCACCAAGAAACGCTTCAAAGAACTCCTTCTTACTATTCAGGCACAACCAATGAACTTGCAGAGAAATACTCTTGAATCCACTATGGATACCTGGCTGGGCGACCAACAGCAGATTGATGACGTACTTGTGATCGGAATCAGAATTTCATAACCAACGTCATTGCGAGGGAGGAACGACCGAAGCAATCTCACAAAATTTCATAACCTTTAATATCAATTCTTTAATCTTTTCTAAAAATGAAAACAGATGCTTACACAAAAACTGTGCTTACAATTATTGCAGCAGCTTTAATTTTTATTGCTTCTCAGCAGGCTGAGCTTTTTCCAAAGGCAAACGCTTCCAAAATTAATTCAGGCTTTGTGTCTGTGCCTTTAAATCCGGACGGATCAATCAATATAAAATTCTCCGAGACCATGAAAGTGAACATTGCAGAGGTTGGTGGGAATTATGTCAACAGCACACTTCCAATGAATGTAAAAGAAATAAACGGTAGCAGCATCTACGGCAGCTATGGTTTACCTGTGAATATACAGGCTCTGAGCGGATCAAGCATTTATGACGCATTGCCTGTAAAGATCAAGAATTAAGGATGCGCCAATTAACGAATGGTCGGAAATACTACTTGTCTTCATTCCTTACATTCGTAGCCATTATAGTATCCAATGACAGAGGTTAAAAAATTAGCTGAACTCTCAGGCCACAATGGCGCTGTTTATGCGCTGGAGGCCGCAGCTGAAGAGAATTGCTTTTTCAGTGGCAGCAGTGACAAGGTACTCGCAAAATGGAACCTGGACACATACACTCCTGAAAAATTTTCAGCTCAACTTCCCGGCATTATTTATTCGCTTTGTTTTCTAAAGGAGAAAAACATATTGCTTGCCGGCACCTCTGAAGGAAAAATTCACGCGATCGATCTGAATGAAAAAAAAGAAATTAAGATCCTGCTGAACCACAACCAACCTGTATTTGACATCAAATACTCTGCTCAAAACAAGGTTATTCTTTCTGCCGGAGGAGACGGAGTGGTTACCATTATCTCTTCAGAGGATCTTGCCACCTTAAAACTTTTTAAGCTATGCAACGAAAAACTCAGGGCGATAGATATTTATGACAACAACGCAGCAATTGCCTGTGGTGATGGATATATACGGGTAATTGATCTGGCAACTCATAAAATAGTGAATGAATTCCTTGCCCACAAAGATTCAGTTTACGCTGTAAAATTTTCTTCCAATGGAAAATTCCTTCTTTCAGGAGGAAAAGATGCGCATCTAACCAGTTGGCAAGTTGCAAACGGCAATTGGCAAAAACAAAAGTCTATTCCTGCACATAATTATTCTATTTATAGTATTGTTTTCAGTCCAAGAGGAAAATATTTGGCAACAGCAAGCAGGGACAAGACCATCAAGATCTGGAATACAGACACACTTGAGCTGCTGACGCGTATTAACAAAGAAAATTTTGAAGGGCACATCAACTCGGTAAATAAACTTTTATGGGGCAAACATCTTATATCGGGAGGTGATGACAGGAAAATAATGGTTTGGGAAGTAAAATAACATTGAAATAGTTTTTTGATTATCTTAGACGTATAAAGAATACAACAATCATCTCATGAAAAAGATCTTCACCGTAATCATTATCTCGTCAGCAAGCATGTTGGCTATGGCTCAGGATTCTATTTACAAATACAACGGAGATGTTATCAGCGCCAAAGTAACAGAGATCACTCCAACAGAGGTCAGGTACAAACGTTTCGAGATGCTTGACGGCCCCATATTTGTTGAAATGAAATCAAATGTGTCAAAGATCAAATACATGGGCGGTATCCTTGAGGTTTTTAAAAAAGAACAGGCTCAGCAACAGGTAGTGCAGTCCACCTACTCAGCGCCCAAACCCATGAGCAATGAAATTGAGGTTCGCAGGAACAGGTATGTATACAAAGACGAAATGTATAACGAAAGGGATATTCAGGAGGTCATGCTAAAATCCAAAGACAATAAAATTGTTTACTCTGTTATGAAATCTCAGCAAGCAAAAAAAATGAGATACATTGGCTTTGTAGGAATACCCTTCGGAGCTGTTGCCATTGGATCAGGTTACCTGGCTCTGTTAATATGGGCTAGCGGAGATCCTTCCTATAGTTCCTTTCTCGAAGTAAGCGGTGCATGTCTGGCTGCCGGCACTGCCTGTTTGGTAATTGGCCTTTCAAATAATGAAGCACGGAAAAAGCACCAAATTGAAGCAATCAGGCAATTCAATGATAAGTATAAGTAGCAGTTTCCAAAATTGTATTACATTTGCATCATGAACATCAGAACACATCATCACCATCTGCATACTGGCTTTCAGGCGAGGTGGAATTGATGTGACTAAAAATAAATTTCAAAACCCGTCTGATAAAACAGGCGGGTTTTTTTTTACCCAATTCTGTTCTCTCAGACATAAAAAACAAAGAAAATGAAACTAAAAATTGCAATCCAAAAATCTGGCCGTCTCAACGAAGACTCGGTCAGGATCCTGAAAGAATGCGGGATCGACCTCAGCACCGGGCTCAACAAACTGCGCTCGGAGGCATATAACTTCCCGCTCGAAGTGCTCTTCCTGCGTGATGACGATATCCCTCAGTATGTGGAGGATGGAGTGGCCGATGCGGGTATCGTAGGCGAGAACATCGTTTACGAAATGAACAAGAAGATCAAAGTGGTAGAAAAGCTGGGCTTCGGCAAATGCCGGCTTTCCATTGCCGTTCCAAAAAATACTGAATACAAAAGTGCGGCTGACCTTAAAGGCAAGAAGATCGCCACCAGCTACCCATTGATATTGGGTAATTACCTGAAAAAGCAGAAAGTGCGCAGCAAGATCGAAACCGTGAGCGGCTCCGTAGAGATCGCACCCAGCGTAGGCTTGGCCGATGCTATCTGCGACCTGGTAAGCTCGGGCAGCACCTTGTTCGCGAATGGCCTCAAAGAAGCGGAGGTTATTTTCAAGTCAGAGGCAGTGCTCGTATCCTGCGAAAAACTGGAAAAAGAAAAAGCCGCCATCCTGAAAAAATTGGTCTTCCGCATGAAGGCCGTGAAACGCTCACGCCACAGCAAGTATGTGCTCCTTAACGCGCCCAACAATAAACTGGATACTATCTGCAAAATACTGCCGGGCATGAAGAGCCCTACTATCCTGCCACTGGTAGAAAAAGGTTGGAGTTCGGTGCACTCCGTGATCGATGAGGAAAAATTCTGGGAGATAATTGAACAACTAAAAGAAAATGGCGCACAGGGAATCCTGGTGGTGCCAATAGAAAAAATGGTGTTATGATAGAACCGTCATTGCGAGGAATCCCGTTTCGGGATGACGAAGCAATCTCAAAGAAAGATTGCTTCGCCTGCCTACCACAGGCAGGCTCGCAATGACGCTCCGAATAAATATTAGTCTAAAATGAAAAAGATACTTAACCCTTCAAGAAATATTTGGCTCAAGCTGGCTCAACGGCCGGTAAAGCCGGTTGCATCGCTAGAGGATACAGTTAAAAAGGTTTTTGCAGATGTAGGTAAGAACGGTGATGCCGCGTTGAAGAAATATACCCTGTTTTTTGACAAGGTAAAAGTAAATCCTATAAAACTCAGCGCAGCGAAACTTGCAGCAGGGCAAACTATTTCTTCAGAACTGAAAAATGCCATTCAACTTGCCAAGAAGAACATTGAAACCTTTCACGCTTCGCAAAAAGAGAACGCCAAAGTGATCGAGACCATACCGGGCGTAAAATGCTGGAGAGAAAGCCGGCCTATTCAAAAAGTGGGCATCTACATTCCGGGAGGCTCAGCGCCCCTATTCTCCACGATCTTAATGCTCGGCATTCCCGCAAAGCTGGCAGGATGTAAAGAGATTATCCTGTGCACCCCGCCTGATAAAAATGGAAACATTAATCCTGCCATCTTATACACGGCTCAGCTGGTCGGTATTACAAATATATTCTCTGTCGGAGGAATTCAGGCGATTGCGGCCATGACCTTTGGTACAAAAACAATTGCTAAAGTGGACAAGATATTTGGCCCCGGCAACCAGTACGTGACTGCTGCAAAGCAATACGCCCAGCAGCGCGGCATTGCCATTGATATGCCGGCAGGACCCAGCGAAGTGCTGATCATCGCAGATGCACAAAGCGATCCGGAGTTTGTGGCTGCCGATCTTCTCTCACAAGCTGAACACGGTCCGGATAGCCAGGTGATTCTATTGTCTGACGATAAAAGTATAATTGAGCAGGCAATTTCCCAAGTAGAAAAGCAATTAAAGGGTCTTCCACGAAAAAATATTGCAGCGCACGCTCTGAAGAACAGTAAAGCCATTTTGCTGAACGACCTGCAGGAGTGCGTGGAATTCAGCAATATCTATGCACCTGAGCACCTGATATTAGCTGTGAAGTATCCGGAGAAATACATTCCTGCTGTAAGTAACGCAGGCTCTGTATTCCTGGGCAATTACAGTTGCGAAAGCGCGGGCGATTATGCCAGCGGCACCAATCACACATTGCCAACGAATGGCTATGCCCGTTCTTACAGTGGCGTATCTTTGGACAGCTTTGTGAAAAAGATCACCTTCCAGGAACTTTCCAAAGAAGGAATACAGAAAATTGGTCCGGCAATAGAACTTATGGCTGAAGCTGAAGGATTAATGGCGCATAAGAATGCAGTAACAGTAAGATTAAAAGCATCAAATGACAAATAACAAAACACAAATAAGTCCCAAGTCCAAAGACCAAAATTCCAAGCCACAAGAAAAATACAGGTTTAAAATTTGCAATTTCTCTTTTGTAGCTTCCTTGGGATTTGGAGCTTGGTACTTGGAGCTTGGAATTTAAAAGGATCATTAAAGAAACAGAAAATGATATTTAACCTCGAGACCATAGTCAGAAAGAACATTCTCTCCCTGAAACCCTACTCTTCCGCCCGCGATGAGTTTTCGGGTAAGGATGGAGTATTCCTGGATGCCAACGAAAATCCGTTCGGGGAGTTGAATCGTTATCCGGACCCATATCAAAGGGAATTGAAACAGAACCTGGGTCAGCTCAAAAAAATTTCCTCAGAAAATGTTTTCATAGGCAATGGCAGCGATGAAGTGATAGACCTCACCTACCGCATCTTCTGCGAGCCTGATAAAGACAATGTGATCATTTGTCCGCCTACCTACGGAATGTATGAAGTGTCAGCAAACATAAATGATGTTGCAATTCAGAAAGTTGATCTTTTACCTGAGGTCTTTCAATTGGATACAGATAAAATTCTTGCTGCGATCAATAAGAACACTAAACTGATATTTGTTTGCTGTCCCAATAACCCCACAGGAAACAGTGTAAAATGGGCAGACATTAAAAAAATACTGGAGAACTTTAACGGCATTGTGGTCGTAGATGAAGCATATATTGATTTCGCCTCTTACCAATCCCTTATTACCCAATTACCGAACTATTCCAACCTTCTCATCATGCAGACTTTTTCCAAAGCTTGGGGACTTGCCGGAGCCCGTGTTGGGATTGCCTATGCGGATGCCAAAATCATTTCCTTATTCAACAAAGTAAAGCCTCCTTACAATGTTAGTGAACTCAACCAAAAAGCAGTCTTGAAGGCCTTGGATAATTATCCGGAATTTGAAAGAATGAAGGAGATCATATTAAAAGAAAAGGAATTAATAATCAATAAGTTAAAAGAGTTACCTAAAGTAAAAAAGATACATCCTTCTGAGGCCAATTTCCTGCTGGTTGAAGTGGAGAATGCTGATAAGATCTACAACGAACTTGTAGCCCAAAAGATCATTACCCGAAACAGGAACAACGTGGTGAAAAATTGCATCCGCATTACGATCGGAAGTCCGGAAGAAAACCAAAAACTAATTGAAGCATTAAATAAAATATAAACATGAAAAAAGTATTATTTATAGACCGTGACGGAACCATCATTGTAGAACCTCCTGTCACCTTCCAGATCGACTCTTTGGAAAAGCTAGAGTTCCTTCCCTACTCTATCTCTTCTTTACGGAAGATAGTGGAGGAACTGGGCTTCGAACTCGTAATGGTCTCCAACCAGGATGGGCTGGGTACAAAAAAATATCCGCAGAAATCTTACGATACAGTTCAGAAAAAACTTTTAAAGACACTTAGCAATGAAGATATTACATTCTCAGCAATACACATCGACAAATCATTTGAAAAAGATAATTCTCCTAATCGCAAACCGAGGACCGGAATGCTTAAAAAATATTTAACCGGAAGCTATGACCTGAAAAACTCATTTGTGATTGGAGACAGGATCACCGATATTCAGCTGGCAAAGAACCTCGGATGCAAAGCCATTCTTGTACGGAATGACCTGAACAAACGACTGAAGATAGGTCTCGAATTAAAGGAAGTGCTTGCTTGTGATGCGAAAGATTGGAATGAGATATATTCATTCTTCCAGATGCCTTCAAGAAAGGTTACTCACACCCGAAAAACAAAAGAAACGGATATTATTGTCGAATTGGATTTAGACGGCAAAGGGAAATCAAAGATTTCTACAGGTCTCGCCTTCTTCGACCACATGCTCGAACAGATTGCCAAACACGGAAATATGGATCTGAAGATTACTGCGAAAGGAGACCTGCAGATCGATGAACACCACACCATTGAAGACGTAGGTATTGCAATGGGAGAAGCATTCTCAAAAGCGCTGGGCAACAAACGCGGAATCGAGCGTTATGGGTTCTGCTTACCTATGGATGATTGTCTGGCACAGGTAGCATTGGATTTCGGCGGCCGCAACTGGATAGAATGGAATGCAGAGTTCAAAAGAGAAAAGATCGGGGAGATGCCGACAGAGATGTTCTTTCACTTTTTCAAATCGTTCTCTGATTCAGCTAAATGCAACCTGAACATTAAAGCCGAAGGCACAAACGAGCACCACAAGATAGAAGCGATCTTCAAAGCCTTTGCAAAGGCAGTAGAGATGGCAGTACAGAGAGACATGAATAATATGACAATACCTTCAACGAAAGGAATACTTTAAAAAAAGACCTGTCAGGGTTTTGAACCCTGACAGGTCTAAAATAAAAATGAGAGTTGCAATAATTAAATACAACGCAGGAAATATTCGCTCGGTGGAGAACGCACTGAACCGTATCGGGGCTTCATGTGTGGTGACTGATGATCTTGAAACCATCGAAAGGGCTGATAAAGTAATTCTGCCGGGCGTTGGAGAAGCAAGCTCTGCGATGCAGTATCTGAAGAGCAAAGGACTTGACAAACTAATCGTGTCATTGAAGCAACCTTTGCTGGGAATCTGTCTAGGTCAACAACTGCTCTGCACTTATTCCGAAGAAGGGAATACTGAATGCCTTGGGATCTTTGATACGATGGTAAGGCTGTTCCCATCCA
>JAHEYK010000026.1:0-5108 GCA_023251625.1 Bacteroidota bacterium | reverse complement strand
GACCTCAAAATAGATTTTGGAGGAGGGTTAAAATCAAACGAAGATGTGAAGATCGCCTTTGAGAACGGTGCCTGCCAAATTACCGGGGGAAGCATAGCAGCAAGCAATGAACAATTATTTCTGGAATGGTTGAAGATATACGGAGCGGATAAAATTATTCTCGGAGCAGACTGCAAAGACAGAAAGATAGCCACCCAGGGCTGGACAGAAAGCTCGGAGCTGGATGTGATAGATTTTATAAAACATTACGAAACAAAAGGGATTAAGAACGTGATCTGCACGGATATCGCAAAAGACGGAATGTTGCAAGGCACTTCGAACAAATTATATTTTGATATTCTGGAGAAAACCAAGATCAACCTTATTGCAAGTGGCGGTGTTTCAAGTATAGAAGATCTCATTGCCGTAAAAGCAATCGGATGTGAGGGAGTAATTATTGGAAAAGCTTTGTACGAACAAAAATTTAAACTAAAAGATTTAGTTCTGCTTTAGCCCCGCAGCTCCCTCCCTTTGGGAGGGCTGGGGTGGGCCTTTGACCATGCTAAAAAAAAGAATCATACCCTGCCTGGACATCAAAGACGGCCGCACCGTCAAGGGAGTGAACTTTGTCGACATCAAAGATGCCGGCGACCCTGTTGAACTGGGCAAGAGATATGCGCTGGAAGGAGCTGATGAATTAGTATTTCTGGATATCACCGCCACTGTAGAAAACAGGAAGACACTGGTTGCATTGGTAGAAAAGATAGCAAGAGAAATAAATATCCCTTTTACTGTTGGAGGGGGCATTAATTCCATTGAAGATGTTTCAGCAATTATAAAAGCAGGAGCGGATAAGATCAGCATTAATTCATCCGCGGTAAAGCGTCCTACGCTCATTCGGGCAATTGCAGGAGAATTTGGCAGTCAGTGTGTGGTGGTAGCCATTGATACAACACTAACACCCCCTCCAACTCCCCCAAAGGGGGAGAGCCGAGCGCCTTATACGCGCAACTCCTTCCCCTTCGGGGAAGGCAGGGATGGGGTGGCCGATTGGATCGTTTATATAAACGGAGGACGTACTCCTACCACCCTAAATGCCCTTGATTGGGCCAAGCAGGCGGAACAAATGGGAGCAGGAGAAATTTTGCTCACCTCTATGAATAACGATGGTACCAAGAACGGCTTTGCGTTGGAAATAACCAATGCGGTAAGCAATGCAGTAAACATTCCCGTGATCGCCTCCGGAGGTGCCGGAACAAAAGAACATTTTAAACAAGTATTTGAGAAAACAAAAGCCAGCGGAGCATTGGCTGCCAGTATTTTTCACTACAACGAAATTCCAATACCTGAATTAAAACAATATTTAAAAAACAACAAAATAGCAATAAGATAGTTTATAGTTGATTGGTGGTTAGTTTGGGTTTTATAGTTGACAGTTGTAGTCATTAAACCAGAACCAAAAACCAAACAACCGGAACTAAAAACTAACAAACCACAAACTGATGAATATCGATTTCAAAAAAGGAAATGGACTTGTGCCTGTAATAATCCAGGACAACACGACCCTACAGGTTCTCATGCTGGGCTACATGAACGAAGAAGCCCTCGCAAAGACCGAAAAAGAAAAGCGGGTCACCTTCTTCAGCCGCAGCAAGAACCGTCTCTGGACTAAAGGAGAGACCTCCGGCAATTACTTTACGGTAGTCGACATCCAACCTGACTGCGACAACGACACCATTTTGATTAAAGTGGATGCAAAGGGACCTGCTTGCCACACTGGAACGAGGGCTTGCTTCAATAACGATACGTCAAAAGGATTTTTGTATTCGCTGGAGAAAACTATCAGTGAACGTATTGATTCAAACTCCGAAAACTCCTACACCAACAAACTCTTCAAACAAGGCGTAAACAAGGTAGCGCAAAAGGTAGGCGAAGAAGCCGTGGAACTTGTCATAGAATCAAAAGACAACAACATTGATCTTTTTAAGAACGAAGCTGCAGACCTACTCTATCATTTTCTAATTCTGCTGAAAGCAAAGGATGTGAAGCTGGAAGAGGTGGAGGAAGTGCTGATTGGGAGGAAGTAATTTTTTTTAATAAATTTACGCCCATATAGCCGTTTAACTTTCGTTTGTAAATGGACTGACGGGTATCCCCAAGTTTGGGGCAATTTCAAAAAAACAAATATGAGACGCTTAACAATCTGCATTCTAGGATTAATTCTCTTGACAAGTTCTTGTGGACAGGTTGGCCAGCCCAAGAAACAGCCAGAAAAAGAAATGCCTGCACCGTTGATTGATGCGAAGACCTTTTTCAAGAACCCCAATAAAAGTTCGCTTCGAATTTCGCCAGATGGAAACTATTTCAGCTACAAAGCCGACTACAAAGGCATGATGAATATTTTTGTACTGAAGACTACCGATACTATTGGTATCCGTGTTACCAATGATACTCTTCGAAGTATTGGTTCATATTTCTGGAAAAGCGACAGAATTGTGTATCCACAAGATATTGGGGGTGATGAAAATTTTCAGATGTTTTCCGTTAAGGCTGATGGCAGCGACCTGAAAGAGTTGACACCTTTTCCCGGCATACACACAAATGTGATCGATGCACTGAAGGAAATACCCGGCAAGGAAAAAGAACTTATTGTGGGCATTAACAAGAGGATAAGAGAGTGTGATGACCCTTACTTGCTCAACATAGAAACAGGAGAACTTAAACTGCTATACGAAAATAAAGAGAATTATGATACTTGGGTTACAGACAACACAGGTGTTATACGATTGGCTTCTAAGCCAGATGGTCTAAATATTTCGTGGAGTTATAGAAGCACTGAGAAGGAAACTCTTTCGTCTTTGGTTACAATATCCTCCAATGACCAATTTACTATTGGCTCCTTTGACAAAGACAATAAGAATATTTATGTTCTTACCAACATCGGAAGGGATAAGGTAACATTAGTTGAATATGATCCTTCAGCGAAAAAGGATGTGAAGGAATTATATAGCAACAAAGATTATGACCTTGGTAGTATTATTTTCGACAGAAAGAAAAAAACATTAGTTTCTGTTTCATGGACGGGAGAAAAACCTGAGCGATATTTTTTTAACAAGGAATGGGAAGAAATATATAAAGGGCTTGACCAGAAATTTGATGGTTACACAACCAATATTTATGGTTATGATGATGCGAGAACAAAAGCCATAGTCGGAATTTACAATGACCGAATGCCAGGCAGGTCTTATGTCTATGATTTCAATACCAAGGAAATTAAAGAGGCTACGAATCCTGCTTCATGGATTATTGAAAAACAAATGAGCCATACCAAGCCCATTGCTTATACGGCAAGAGATGGATTAGTAATTCACGGCTATCTGACATTACCTATTGGGATTGAACCCAACAACCTTCCCGTTGTAGTACATCCACATGGTGGCCCATGGTCAAGAGATGAATGGGGTTACGACCCTGAGGTGCAATTTTTGGCAAATCGTGGATACGCTGTTTTACAAATGAACTTTAGAGGAGGCACAGGTTATGGTAAAAAGTTTTATGAGGCAGGCTTCAAACAATGGGGCAAGAAGATGCAAGACGATATTACTGATGGAGTTGAGTGGTTAAAGAACGAGGGCGTAGCAGATTCCAAACGCATAGCTATTTATGGAGGAAGCTATGGTGGTAATGCGGTACTATTTGGTATTACATTAACACCTGACCTTTACGCGGCAGGCGTGGCTGATGTAGCCGCAAGTAACATGTTTACATTTATTAAAAACTTGGCACCAGAGTGGGGTCCGTACATTAAACAGTTTTACGAAATGGTTGGTGATCCAAATGATCCGAAGGATAGTATTATGCTGGCAGAAATCTCTCCTTTATTTCATGTAGATAAAATCAAAGCACCTTTATTTATTTCATGCGGAGCAAATGACCCTCGAGTTAACAGAATTCAAAGCGATCAGATGGTTTCCGCCTTGAAGAAACGTGGAGTGTATGTTGAATATATGGTGAAGGATAATGAAGGACATGGCTTCAACAATCAGAACAACCGTTTCGACTATTACGGAGCCGTGGAAAATTTTTTAGACAAGCATGTAAAAAATAAAAGGTAAATCATGCAGAGGGTCGGTCATGACAGAAAAACTGCCCCTAACAGGGGCTTCGCGTCAGGTGGGTTTCTGTCCTTGCGGACAGTTTAGTATTTTTGTTCGGGCATGCGGGTCGGTCGACAGGACTTCGTCCTATCTCCCACCCGAACGCAAAGCCCCGAACCGTTACCTCTCCAACAAAAACACCGCGGGCTGCTTGTCCAAATCAGGAGTTGCTCCTTTCCTCCACTCTGCAATTGACTTAGTAAGGATCATTTCGTTGCTTCCAGTCACATTCATAGCAACACAAAGTAATGTTTCAGGAGAGCAAGTTGCGAGGATATCTTCCAAAAGGTGGTTATTCCGATAAGGAGTTTCGATAAAGATGTGAGTCACCCCACTCCCCGCTCTCCCCAAAAGGGAGAGAGCCAAGGCATTGATCTCTTTGAGTTTTTTCCTCCGGTTGGCTTGTTCCTTTGGAAGATATCCATGAAAAGTAAAATTCTGTCCATTGAGGCCGGATGCGGCAAGGGCCAGGAATATGGAAGATTGTCCGTAGAGCGGAACCACTTTAATACTCTTCTGGTGGGCCAATCTGACAATGTCTGAGCCCGGATCAGCAATGCAAGGCATGCCGGCATCACTGAGTAAACCTACGTTGCCTCCCTTTTCTGCAGACTTAAGGAACTTTTCAATTCCCTTTCTATCAGTATGTTCGTTCAATACATGAAAGGTCATTTTATCGAAGTCTCCCTTAAAGCCTATTTTCCGCATAGAGCGCCTGGCGGTTTTAAGGTCTTCTACAATAAATTCGGATAAGGAATTAACGATCTTCTCCAACTCAGGGTAAACCAAACCGGAGTTATCATCCTCATCAGCAATGGGCACTGGTATTAGATACAATATCCCCTTCATTGGTTACTAATAACGAATGGATACGAATGTAACGAATGAATACACACCCCGATTAGTAGTATTCGTACCCATTCGTTATTGGTATCCCTTCGTGTCCTTCAATAATGCCTCACAAGCTTTATC
>JAHEYK010000025.1 GCA_023251625.1 Bacteroidota bacterium | reverse complement strand
AAAGGAAATGTTGAAGTAGAGTATAAAATGAAATTTCCACATAAAAAATAATGCCACGAATTACACGAATTATGTTGAATTAATCTGTGCAAATTAGTGTACGAATAAAAAATAAATTTTCACTTTAAAAATAACTAACATGAAAAAACCATTGACTTTTTTTGTCTACTGTCTACTGTCTACTGTCTATTGTCTGCTTTCTTCATGTAGTAACCATGGTGAAAACACGGGAACTCCTGAAGAGAAAAAAACGCTTCTTAGCTCCATTGATTCCCTCCAGAATAAAATGTTCAATCCTCAGACTATGGAGCTGGACAAAGCCCTGGCTGCAAAAGGAGTTGCGGCATTTCAGGAGTATGTAAAAAAATTCCCAGCCGATACGATCTGTGCTGAATACCTTTTTCGCTCATCCGATCTTTCAAGGGCTCTTGGAGATAATCAAAAAGCTATTGATTATTTGGGCCGTGTGTGCAAGGACTATCCTGATTTTGCAAAGGTTCCGGAATGTTTGTTCCTACAGGGATATTATTACCAGGAATTTTTTAAAGATACCGTGCATGCCAAAGAGTTTTACAACCAGCTCATTGCAAAATACCCTAAACATGCTTTTGTAGATGATGCGCAGGCCCTCATGACGATGTTTGGAAAATCAGAGGAGGATATCATTAAAGATTTTGAGAAGAAAGACGCAGAGAAGAAGAAGATTTAATTAGAACCAAACCTGTCAGGGTTTAAAACCCTGACAGGTTTCCGCAGGATTAACTCATTTCCTTCTCAATCCTCTTCTTCAATTCATCCACGGAAAGTCCATTTTGTATATGGCCGCCTTTTGCTAAAGAGATCTCTCCGGTTTGTTCCGAAACAATAATGGCCAGTGCATCGGAGGTTTCGGTGATGCCGGCTGCGGCACGGTGGCGCATACCCAGGTGTGTAGGAAAATCTTCCCGTTCTGTGATAGGCAGAACGCAACGGGCAGCGCGGATCTTTCCATTTGAGATGATTACGGCTCCGTCATGCAGAGGGCTGTTCTTGTAAAAAATGCTTTCGAGCGTATTGGCAGATATTTTTGCTTCCAGTTGTTCCCCTGTTTTAACATAAAAATTAAGGTCAGAAGTTACTGTCAGCACGATCAATGCGCCCGTATGAGTATCACTCATTTCCCTACATGCTTTTAGGATAGATTGCAGATCAGCAGGATATATTTTTCGCTTTCCTTTGAACGACAAAAAACGTCTTCCAAACGAAAATTTTTCCAATATCTCAGGAGTTCCGATGAGTAAAAGAAATCTTCTCAGCTCCGGCTGAAATACTATTAGCAGAGTAATGATACCAACGTCAATGAACTTTCCGAGTATGCTGCTCAGCACATCCATTTTCAGTGCCTCTACAATTTTCCAGATAAAGTAAATGGAGATAATTCCCAGAAAAATATTCATAGCCACCGTGCCTTGTACCAATCTGTATAATTGATAAAGCAGTATGGCGACAAGCAGGATGTCGAGGAGGTCTATCAGGTTGAAGGAGAGAAAATCCATTACCGGTTTTGTGTAAAGTTAAATATTTTGACGGCCTCCTTCGCTTCTTTTACATCATGAACCCTTAAAATATTTGCCCCGTTCATTAATGCGATCATGTTTGCAGCGGTGGTTCCGTTCAACGCGTTTTCAGGTGTTGTTCCCAGTGTTTTATAGATCATCCCTTTTCGGGAAATACCGGCTAAAATGGGCAATCCGAAACATTTAAACTCGTCAAGGTTTTTAAGAAGTGAGTAATTGTGGCCCATGTTTTTCCCAAAGCCAAAACCAACATCAATAATCACTTGCTTAACGTTTAAACTTTCCAACTTTCCAACCTTCTCAACAAAGTACTCTTTCACTTCCTTCACCACCTCTTTGTATTGAGGATCTTTCTGCATGGTTTGTGGAGTGCCCTGGATGTGAGTGAGTATGTAAGGCACATTTAATCTTGCAACTGTTTCAAATATGTTGTTTTTGAGTTTAGGGTCTGTGGTTTGGAGTTCAACTCCAAACTCCAAACTTTTAACCCCAAACCCACCACCCGAAATATCGTTGATCATATCCGCTCCTGAGTTTACGGCTTCTTCGGCAACCTTGCTTCTAAATGTATCTGCAGAAATAATTACATCAGGGAATTTTTTTCGAACCAGTTGAATGGCAGGGATAAGTTGCTGTAATTCATCCTCTTCACCGACAAGTTCAGCACCCGGGCGGGTAGAGCAGGCGCCTATGTCGATGATGTCTGCGCCTTCTGAGATCATTTTTTCGGCATGAGCAAGAACAGCTTTTTCATCCGCATGTTTTCCTCCGTCATAAAAAGAGTCAGGTGTAATATTTAAAATACCCATCACGGCAGAGCAGGAGAGATCTAATTTTTTATTATGAAATTGAAGATGCATTTTAATATTTAATTGGTATTGGAAGCCCAAGTTTTGCCACAAAGACACCCAGGCACCAAGTCGCACAAAGAAAAGCAAATTTTAAATGATCCTTTGGTGTCCTCTTGGTGTCTTCGTGCCTTAGTGGCAATAATACCAACTACTAAAGCTATCAATATGAACCCTTTAATTTCCATAAAAGTTTAACTTTGTATCTATGAGCAAGACCACTGAGCAATTTGATTTCGTTATTAAACAGTGCAAGGACATTTTCATTAAAAAAATGCTTGATTACGGCAGCGCCTGGCGTGTTATGCGTAATCCCAGCATTGTGGATCAGATATTCATCAAAACACAGCGCATCCGTACCATCGATGATAAAGGTACTCAAAAAATAAAGGAAGATATTGGCTCAGACTACATTGGTATTGTCAATTACTCGATCATCGGGCTTATACAACTTGAACTGGAGAACGACACCCGTCAGGATATTTCGGTAGAAGAAGCAGGCAAGCTATTTGATAAGTTCTCCCTGCAGGCCAAGTCGTTGATGGAGAACAAGAACCACGATTACGGAGAAGCGTGGCGCGATATGCGCATCGGTTCGTTTGCAGACCTGATATTGATGAAACTGCTACGTGTTCGGCAGATCGAAGATCATAAAGGAAAAACTTTGATATCAGAAGGCGTTGATGCCAATTACCACGACATGATCAACTACGCCATCTTTGCGCTGATAAAGATCGAAGAGAAAGAAAATCAGGCTGTCTAGTTTATGGTTTTTTAGTTTGAAGTTATTGTTTGATGGTTAATAGTTATAGTATGCATAAAACCAAAACTAAGAACCGCAGAACTAAAACCATAAACCAATAACTATAAACTGTTTATGCGTTTTGTAATATCACTTTTCAGAATTATAGTTGGATTGTTGTTCATCTTTTCAGGATTGATCAAAGCCAACGATCCGTTAGGATTCTCCTATAAGCTGGATGAGTATTTTGAAGTGTTCGGCATGGAATGGATGAAGTCCCTCTCTTTGTTCCTTTCCATTGTTATGTGCGCCCTCGAAACACTGCTCGGTTTTCTCTTGCTCATTGGTGCACGTATCAAGCTTACGCTTTGGTTGTTGGCTTTGATGCTGATCTTTTTTGCTTCTCTCAATTTTTATTCCGGCTATTACGATAAAGTACGCGAATGTGGCTGCTTTGGCGATTTTATTGTGATGACACCCTGGCAGGAGTTCAGGAACAATGTGATTATGCTGGTCATGACCTTTTTTATGATCATTAAAAGCAATGATATCCGCCCGATTTTTGGCAGGACCATTGAAAATATACTGGTTGTTATAGCTGCAATAAAATGTATTGCATTTCCGCTTTACACCTATAATTATCTGCCCATAAAAGATTTCAGGCCTTATGCCATCGGAAAAAATATACAGGAAGGCATGAAGCTGCCTCCGGGGGCCAAGACCGACAGTATTCAGATGGTTTTTATTTACAAGAAAGACGGCAAACAAATTGAGCTTACACCTGAGCAGATAAAAACAATTGATTCAACGTATACCTATGTAGATAGAAAAGACAAAATGATCCGGGAAGGGGATAAGCCTGCCATTCATGATTTCAGCATAACTTCAGTCGATGGAAGTGAATATACCGATGATATTCTGAATAACCCGAATTACAATTTCTTTATTGTATGTTATGATCTGGATAAAACTAACAAAGATGTATTTGGAAAAATAAATGATTTCATAAAACTATGTAAGGCCGATAATATATCCGTCATACTACTTACTGCATCGGCAGATCAGATTGAGGCATTTAAAAAGGAAACAGGCACCGATGTTGATTTTTACACAACGGACGGAACAACACTCAAAACCATGATCCGTTCCAATCCGGGGCTTATGCTTTTGAAAAAAGGGACTGTTATTGACATGTGGCATTATCATTCTTTTCCATCGTACTCAGATGTGAAAGCTAAATATTTTAATAAGTAAACTGGATACCAATAACGAATTTCTACAAATGTTACGAATAAATAAACGCATGATTAGTAGTATTCGCAGCGATTCGTTATTAGTAATATTGTAAACTTTACTTTGTGGGCCGATTCATTTTCAAAAGATTGTTCTATGGTTTCCTCGTAATGTGGGGAGTGGTCTCTGTTGTGTTTTTTCTTTTCAATATTTTACCGGGTGATCCAGCCCGCATGATGCTGGGGCAGAATGCTTCTAAAGAACAGATCGATGCGATCACCAAAGATATAGGCAGGGACAAACCTGTATTTGTACAATACCTCCTGTATCTTAATGACATTTCTGTTTTGTCTGTACATGATATGCAAAACAGGGAGAGCTCATTCTATCTCGATGAAAAAAAATATACATCTGCGATAAAATTATTTCCGGTTTCTTCTTCGAAAGAGGTGGTTTTGAAAATACCCTATATGAGGCGTTCATACATTACGCGCCGACCGGTTGCTGATATCCTGGTGGATACGCTTCCAGAAACCGCTGTACTGGCTTTTGCGGCCATGCTGATCGCATCTATCATTGGCATTCTGCTCGGTATTCTGGCTGCCGTAAAAAAGGGGACATGGCTTGATACAGGTTCGCTTTTCTTCGCTGTACTTGGAATGTCGGGGCCCTCGTTTTATGTCGGGCTTATTGTGGCGATGACCTTTGGGTATTTATGGTCCAAGGAATTTCCATTTCCAACCATCATTCTTGCTTTTTTCCTCCTGGGAGGGATCATCGGATCGGTTATTGGTTTACGAAGATTGAAGATGGAAAAAGTAGAGGGTAAAAAGACGGATATCATGATCCGCCAGTTTCTACTTTGGCTGTTGATCGGTTTTATAATTTGGGTTGCAGGGTATTTATTTAATCTTGTCTGGAATGTTATTCCGTTCATCGACCATTATATATTATTTCCGGGTACAGGGCTGAATAATGAGGGAAGCCTGTACATCATTGATGATTATGGTGACGAGCATCTTTCCATTAAAAATATTATTCTCCCCGCCATGACCCTGGGTATTCGTCCCCTTGCTATTATCGTGCAGTTAACCCGCAGCTCTCTGCTGGATGTACTTTCTCAGGATTACATTCGCACGGCCACTGCAAAAGGCCTGAGCTTTTATACGATCATATTCAAACATGCTTTAAAAAATTCGCTCAATCCCGTTGTTACTGCCATCTCCGGCTGGTTTGCCGGCCTCATGGCCGGAGCGGTGTTTGTGGAGTATATTTTTGGATGGCGAGGAATAGGCTCTGAAATTGTAAATGCGCTTGACAAACAGGACCTCCCGATCATTATGGGAGGGGTTCTTGTGATCGGATTGATCTATGTGGTAATCAATATTGTGGTAGATATTGTTTATGGTATTTTGGATCCAAGAGTGCGTCTCCAATGATTACACCGATTTTAACGGATTTCACCGATGAGTGATTATGAAAAAGATTTATTGACGGAGAAAATAATCGGTTATTGTTTTCAGATTCACAATGAATTAGGCCCCGGGTTTCCTGAGAAAATTTATCACAATGCATTCGTTTCTCTTTTAAAGGATCAAAAGGTTGTTTTTGAAACAGAAAAGGAATTTGATGTTTATTTTAGAAAGAAAAAAGTCGGGAGGTTCAGGTCTGATTTGGTCATTGAGAGCAGGTTGATTGTTGAATTGAAATCTGTGGAAGGATATATGCCGAAAATATTTACATCTCAGGTCTTAGCTTATTTAAAAGCAACAGGCATTAAAACGGGATTATTGATTAATTTTGGCAATAAGAGTTGCGATGTAAAGAGATTATCTGTGTAATCGTGTATTAATATCGGTGTAATCATGCGTAAGCGAATAGTAGCCGGTAACTGGAAAATGAACAAGACCCACCGCGAGGGGGTGGAGATGCTTGCCCAGTTTTTCAAAATGCTCGATTTCGAAATATCTCTGCTGGAAGATACAGGTAAGCAACTTCCGGAGATCATAGTCTTTCCACCCTTTTTGTTGGTAGCCGATGCAGCCATGCTGGCGCAAGGTTGGGATGTTAAAGTGGGGGCACAGAATTGTTCTTCCGAGAAAGAAGGGGCTTTTACCGGAGAGATATCTGCCAATATGCTAAAAGCTGCTAAGGCCGGTTATGTAATACTCGGGCATTCTGAGCGCAGGAATTATTTTCACGAAACAAATCAGATAGTTGCAAAAAAAATTGATCGGGCATTTGAAAGCAGATTGCAGGTTATTTGTTGTGTGGGAGAATCTTTGCAGCAGCGGGAGGTCTCCAAAGAATTTCCAACCATTACACATCAGCTGGAAGAATGTTTATTTCATCTGACAAAAGAGCAAATGAAAAATGTGGTCATCGCGTATGAACCGGTGTGGGCGATAGGAACAGGTAAAAACGCAACTCCTGAACAAGCCCAGGAAATGCATAATTATATTCGCTCTGTTATCTCCGGAAAATTTGACAAAGAAACATCTGAAAATATTTCCATCCTATATGGCGGAAGCTGCAACCCTCAAAATGCAAAACTAATTTTCTCTCAGCCCGATGTGGATGGAGGATTGATTGGTGGAGCTTCGCTCAATCCAAAAGATTTTATGGAGGTGATCAAAGCGATCCTCTGAAATAAAAACAAGTAGAATATTTTCTATCCTACCTTTTTTTTAAATCATATATTTTATTTTTTATCCGGAAGCAAAAAAGGATATCTGTAATCTGTTGGCGGAACAAAAAGCTCCTTGATCGTTCTGGGAGCAACCCAGCGCAGTAGGTTGATCATATGTCCGGCTTTGTCATCTGTGCCGGAAGCTCTTGCACCGCCGAATGGCTGCTGGCCAACCACGGCACCTGTACATTTATCGTTGATGTAAAAGTTGCCGGCTGCATGAACCAGTTTTTTCTCGGTAAGTACAATTGCTTCGCGGTCCTGCGCGATCACAGCACCTGTGAGTGCATAAGGTGATGTATTGTTCACGGTATCAAGCAACTTCTCGTATTTATTTTCGTCATATACATGGATTGTAAGTACGGGGCCAAAAATTTCTTCGCACATGGTTCTGTACGAAGGATTTTTTGCCTGTATGATAGTGGGAGCAATAAAATAGCCTTTTGATTTATCGTACGTGCCGCCTATGATTACCTGTGCCTCTTTTTTATCTTTCTTGGCGCGGTCAATATATCCGGTGATGTTATTGAAAGAGGTTTCATCGATCACGGCATTAATAAAATTGCCTAAGTCTTCAGTGGGCCCGATCTTCATAGAAGCAATTTCATCCGTGAATATCTTTTTTACTTCTTTCCAGAGGTTAGAAGGGATATAAGCACGGGAACACGCGGAACATTTTTGTCCCTGGTATTCAAAAGCCCCTCTCAGAATTGCCGTAGCAAGCACTTTGGGATCTGCCGAGCTGTGCCCGATGATAAAATCTTTCCCGCCGGTTTCACCCACAATTCTCGGGTAGGATTTATAAATAGAAATATTCTCGCCAATTTTTTTCCAAATACTGCGGAAAACTTCTGTGGACCCTGTAAAATGAATTCCTCCAAAATCCGGACTGTTCAAAACTACTTCAGCCGTTTCAGCTCCACCTGCATGTATCCAGTTGATCACGCCGGCCGGAACTCCGGCTTTTCGGAATACTTCCATTACATAATAAGCGGAATAAATGGAGGTGTTGGATTGTTTCCATACCACCGTATTTCCCATCATGGCGCAGGAAGATGTTAAATTCAATCCGATGGCAGTGAAGTTGAAAGGAGTGAGCGCGTAAATAAATCCTTCGAGCGGCCTCCATTCCAAACGGTTCCACATAGCAGAGGTGGAATCTACCTGCTGGCTGTATATCTCCGTCATGTATTTTACATTGAAGCGTAAAAAGTCAATGCTCTCGCAGGCTGCATCAATCTCGGCCTGGTAAACATTTTTGGACTGACCAAGCATGGTAGAGGCAACGATCTTATATCGGTAAGGGCCGGCAAGCAGCTCAGCGGCTTTTAAGAAAATAGCAGCGCGGTGTTCCCAGGGCATGTCCATCCATTTCTTTTTTGCTTTCATAGCTGCGGCAATGGCCTGCTTCACGTGGGTCTTATCTCCTTTGTGATAATATCCCAAAATATGTTTATGGTCGTGAGGGCAGGTGAGGGCTACTTTTTTTCCGGTGCGCACTTCCTTATCTCCAATGTACATCGGTATATCCAGTACTTGAGAACGCATCTCTTTGATGGTTTGTTTGAGTTTTTCTCTATCGATAGAACCCGGTTCAAATTGTTTGATGGGTTCGTTTACTGCGACTGGAATTTTGAAAGTACCGTTTGCCATGAAAATTATATTTTATGATTATTGTTTATTTTTTTGCTGGTTACTAATAACGAATAGTTACGAATGTTACAAATGAATACACGCCTGATTAGTAATATTTGTAGTCATTCGTTATTGGTACCCCTTTAATTTAGTCTTTGTGGTGCTATGAGTTTAAATTCCGGAATTTCTACTTCGAATTGTTCTTTATCCATGATGCGCACCATTTCATATACACCTTTCATCTTTCCTATCTCTGTGGTAAGATTGCAGGCCGATTCATATTCATAAACTTCATTGGGCATCAGCACAGGTTGTTGCCCTACCACGCCATCTCCTTCTACCTCCCGGTGTTCTCCATTGGAATCAAAAATATACCAATGCCTGCGCAGTAGCTGAACAGAGTATTCGCTTCTGTTTTCGATCAGAATCTTGTAGGTAAACAAAAAATGGCTCATTTCGGGGCGTGAAAAGCCGGGTTGAAAGTCCGTACGAACAGTGATCTTAACTCCTTTGGTGATCTGTGTAACCATTTTTTATGTTTTGCGTATACGCTGGGGTTCAAATATACAAAACTTGGCTCTAGGCGTAAGGTCATGGTTATCCACATATTAGACATGAAATTATTTGGTCGAAAAGGCAAGGTTGAAAGTTCTATTTAGAGAGAAAATGCTATATCTTTGTAATATAAGATACATCTATTTAACCTTTGTATGAAAAAATATATTCTCTTTTGGTTTGTTTTGACCTGCAGTTTATCTGCCTTTGCAAATAATATAACCATTGCAAATGTTAGTTTGAGCAATAATAATGGCGTTAATACAATCCGTATTAATTTTGATGTTACCTGGGATAATTCCTGGAGATGCGATCAGGCAGGTGCTGGATATTACGCACCTTACAATTATGATGGGGCTTGGATCACATTTAAGTGGAGAAATGTAAGTACTACTGCCAAATCGCTGGAATGGTATACGGTTACATCTGCTGGAGCACCGGCGGTGGCAGGAGCGGGTGGTGCTTTCACGCTTTCAACCCATAACGGTTATTATATAAACCGAAATGCTGCTAACGGTACGGGTACTGTAAATTTTACAAACAATTATGTCACTTGGACCTATACTACAGCAACAAATGTTCCTAATTGGGGAGCAAGTGCAGTGCCCTCTAATGCTGATTTCGTTTCAAACTATATTGAAGTATGTGTTCTTGCGATCGAGATGGTGTACATCCCTCAGAATTCTTTTTATCTGGGAGATGGAACAGATGCCGCTAATCCTCCCGCACCTTACACATCATTAATTCATGGGCAGTTTAATTCAAGTGGTGGAACAAGTACAGCGCCTTTTCTTATCGGATCTGATGCATGCACTGGTGTAGGAAACACTTGGTCACTTGGAGGCAGTATAGCAGGTAATTTAGGGAACAATAATCATACAGGTCAGGCCGGTGTGGGCAATCAGGATGACTGGGATAATGCAACCGGTGCACCCGGAGCAAACTTTGCTTTAACATCGTATTTAAAGGGCTATTCCGCGGTTTGGTGTATGAAATATGAGATCAGTCAGGGAGAATATGCGGATTTTCTGAACCATCTTACACCGCAGCAGGCAACCTTGCGATATAGCTCCGCTAACTTCGGGCTAAACAGATACACTATTATGGGAAATGCAGGAGTAGCTTCCACGGTTGCGCCTAACTATATAGCCGGGGCGCCCGAGCGGGCATGTAATTATCTCAGTTGGACGGATGGCTGTGCCTATCTTTTCTGGGTGAATCTCCGACCTATGACGGAAATGGAATATGAAAAAATTTGTCGGGGGCCTGTTACACCTCTTATTGCCGAATTCCCCTGGGGAACACAAAATTTAATTCCACTTAGCGCAAATGTGCAGAATAATTATATTGATGAAGCTGGTTCGGGCGCTTCTTATGTTTCGGGTGGTAACACAGTCAATGCAACCGGCAGTGCTAATTGTTATTCGAGTGCAGTGGCTAACTCTGCATTGGTAAATCCCGGCAGATGCGGCATGTTTGCTACTCAATATTCAAACCGTGAGCAAGCAGGGGCCACCTATTACGGTGTGATGGATATGGGCGGCAATGTGGCTGAACGGGTTGTATCAATTGGATGGGTATCAGGCCGTGCGATGGCGGATTATTATGGTAACGGAAATTTGACAATGAGTACATCGAATTCTGTTGTCGGTACCGAAAGTGGTGTTGGCGAAGCTCCTTTTTTAAATGGCCCCAATACAGATTATGGAATTGGCCAAAACTTTACAGTAGGATGGCCCAATCCGGGTTCGGTGGCAGCAGGGGTTCATGGAGGATTCACATTTCAGGCTCCGGGGAATGGTTCCGGGTTCCGAGGGGGGGGCTGGAACGATGTAGCCTTTGATGGTTCAAACATGGGAGCCTATAATTCCCAAACATGTACTGTTCAATTGTCTAATCGGAGTTATGCCGCCAAAGTTGATAATACCCGCGGGATAGCTTATGGTATGCGGGGTGTTGGAAAACCATAATCGATTATTTCCGGTAAGTTATATATTATGAATATGAATAAAAAAAATATTATTTTTTTTCTCATATTCTTTTCCCTAATAATTTTTAGGTTAGAAGCTCAGATAAATGTATTCGATGGGCTGAAGGAAGCATTCCACGGAGGAAAGTCGGATGGCTATGCAGATCTAAGTTCTAATGCAATATTACCACAGGCATTGATAGGAGGTAGGGGAGATGGCTATGCCATGCGCAGCACAGTGGTGACTTTTGATAATCCATTTTACGGAGGCAAAGGAGATGGTTATGCAGTAACGTGTTTGTCGGCTGTAATTCCAAGTAATATCTACCTGGGCGGTAAAGGTGATGGCTACGCCTGCTGCGCGGATATTGGTTTCAGCAAATCACTTCATCCTCTGCCTGTAGAGCTTCTTTATTTTCATGCGCTTTGCTCGGAGGGCGCGGTAAACTTGCAATGGGCAACCGCCACGGAGCTGAACAATGATTACTTTACGATAGAGAAAAGTTATAATGCCCAGCAATTTTTTATGATAGGCACTGTGCAAGGTTCAGGCACCAGTTCGATCACTCATAAATATAGTTTTACAGACAATGATGTGGCACACGATGACGGTATTGCGTATTACCGCATCCGACAAACAGATTACAACGGAGATAATTCCTATTCGCTTATAAGTTATGTGCATTGCAACAAGAACCTTGATCTTTATTCAGGCAATCTTTTTCCTAACCCTGTTAACCACGATGTTTCAATGGTATTCTCTACCAAACAGAGTGGTAATCTTACTATGCAAATTACGGATGTGCTGGGCAGGGTTCTTTATGAAAAATATATTCCTGTAGCAGAAGGCGATAACCTTATCAGTGCAGATGTGAGTGCATTAGACGAGGCAGTTTATTTTTTCAGATTATCAGGATTTGAAAGAGGCACTCTTTCCTGCCAGAAGTTTGTGAAGTTTAAGTAGACTGCCTTAGTTACTGTCTTCCGCCATCTTTTTATATAAACTGCTTTTGGCAGGATCATTTTTCTTTTTGTAATAACTTTCAAGCATCAGGCATAATTTTTTGTTTTGGGGCCGCAGGGATAAACTTTGCTCATAATAAGAAATTGCATTGGCAGAATCATTCTTGATCAGGTAGAGATCGCCCAGGTTGAGATAGAGGTCGGGGTATTTTGTTCCTGCTTTTATTCCATCCCTATTTAATTTTATTCCTTCATCGAGCCTGTTCGTATTAATGTATAAGCCGGTAAGGTCAAAATACGCCTGCATGTGGGTTGGATTAAAATGTATGGCCCGCTTAAAATTTAATTCAGCATCTCCAGGGTTCATAGATCGGTTGTAGCATACCCCCAGGTTGTAATAGGATTGAGACAACGTGCTGTCAATTTCAATTGCTTTCCGGAAGTAGGGGATCGCATCCTTGAAGTTATTATATACCCCTGCTGTTACCAGTCCCAGGTTATTTACCACCGACGCCTGAAGCGGATATATATTTAATGATTGCTGATAATTTGAAGTAGCTTGTTTAATAAGCATTTCTTTTTCTTCTTTGGTTATTTCCGGTTCATTGTATTTTTTCAGGGATATATCGGCCAAGAGGTCATGTATTTTCACGGAGTTGGGGGCATGCTCTACATCTGCTTTCGCTAAGGTGTAAGTATCTTTCCACTCCGGGTTGCGCTTAAATACAATGCCGAAGCAGATCATTGCCAATGCTGAAATTGAAATGAGCACCCCTTTTTTATTAAAAAATACTTTTTCATTCTGCGATGAAATAGCTGTTTTAAATAGTTTGAATAATCCGGAAGTTATAACGATACAAAAACCGATAGAAGCCACAAAGGCATATCGCTCTGCAATAATTCCTGTAACCGGGATCACTGCATTTAGGAACATGGATATTCCCACAATGAAAAACAAGATCCCATAAACAAGAAGGTTTCTCGTTGTATATTGAACAAAACAATAGATCAGTGTTGCTATCGTGAGTATGGATGCAAGAATGACGATCCAGCTGTTCCATTCATGTATTGAAACCTGGCTGTATCCGTAATATACGATCAAAGGATACGGTGCCAGCAACAAACGCACATAATACGCCAGCGTGTAAAATCCCATCGAGGTCCTGTTCCAGATCGTGGAATCGAAGTAGAGGGGGTTTTCAAAATATTCATAAACCCTTTTTTCATCAAGCCCGATGCGGAAATAAAATACAAGGAGCTGCAAAATGCCAAATGGAATGAGGTAGCTGGCAATGATTCGGAATAATTGTTTGGTTGAAGCATTCTTAAAATAATGCAGGGAGAAAGGAATGATAAAAAGAAACACCATTGAATCTTCTTTGGATGCATAGGCAAAAAGAAGAGAGAGAGCACCGTAAAAGATGTATTTGAGCTTGTTGGATACAATATATTTTCCATAAAAAAGCATGGCAGCCATTGTCCCTATAAAACTTAAAATAGTTTCACGGTTCTTAAGGCTGCACACTACTTCGGCATGAATGGGATGAACCAGGAACAGGACAGAGACCATGGCGGAGAAGAAAAAACAGGATGGACCCAATAGTTGATTCAGCATTTTAAATAAAAGGCAAACACTGATCCAGTACAGGATGAGATTGATGAGATGGCTCATGTGCGGACTTGTACCGAACAAAGAATATTCCATTGCAAATGTTGACTTGGCCACCGGACGGTAGCCGAACCTGTTGCTTTTGTCTGCGTAATAACTGGTGGTAAATAACTCGGGCAGGGCTTTTAGCCCTTTTTTTACTGTGGGGTTATCGGCAGCCAGTATATCGTCAATGGCATATTCATTTTTGATGCTGTTGCCGTAGAATATAAATGTGAGCAGGAGAAATAACAGGTATGTTTTATGTGTATTTGAGAATGACATTTATGGATAATATTCTTTAAATAGGAAAATTAAAATGATTAACTTTAAACGCGGCCATGTGATCGCAAGGTTGAGTGAGTGAAGGGCTCATTTATTTTGTGCTAATTCTGCTTTAACGAGGAAGCTAATATACCTAATATCCTTTGTGCAAATGGCTCCTGGTTGCGTAACGTATGTTGATAGGTTTTTATTTATCATTGATGCGGCACATCAGGCTGACAATATTTAATGCAGATGAAGATTCTTGTTCTTAATTATGAATATCCTCCGCTTGGAGGTGGTGCTGGGGCAGTTACTCAGAATATTTCCGAAGGACTTGCATCCCTTGGCCACAAGATAACCGTAGTGACTACCTGGTTCCAGGGTGAGAAGGAAGTGGAAGAGGATGGGAATTTGAAGATCATACGATTACGATCCAAAAGGCGCTATGCGTACGGATCAGGGGTGCGTGAAATGCTCTCATGGATTTTTTTATCTAAAAAATTTTTGAACGATTATTGTGACAATGAGACTTTTGATCTCTGTTTAGCAAATTATGCAATTCCCGGAGGGAATGTAGCTCGGTATTTAAAGAAAAAATTCAATTTAGAATACGTGATACTCTCTCATGGGCACGATATACCCTGGATGTTCCCTAGGCAAATGTTCTTTTACCATCTTTTAAATTATTTCCGAATTAAAAATATTTCGCTTCATTCTCATAAAAACATCATGCTTACGGAAGGGATGAAAAAAAATATTGATAGGTTTCTGGGTGCACAAGGATCCGCGAAGAACATTGTGATCCCCAATGGAACCAATTTTGATTATTTTAAACCGGACCCCTCTAAAAGAAAGAATGTTTTTAAAATATTATTTGCGGGAAGGCTGGTTGCGCAAAAAGACCCTATGACCTTTCTCCAGGCAATAAAAATATATGCGGCTGAAAATAAAAATGTTGTTGTGACTATTGCCGGTGACGGCCCACTGCGAAAACAAATGGAGCAGTTTATTTTAGAGAATGGATTAAATAGCGTAATAAAAATATTAGGTTGGCTTTCAAAGGATGAACTGCTGGCAGAATATCAGTCATCACATGTGGTTGTTATATCCTCATTATATGAAGCGATGTCCGTTTCAATGCTGGAGGCGCTTGCTTGCGGGTGTTTTTTGATTTCTACTCCTCTGGAATCTGCTTCCGGAATTATATCTGATCATGTGAATGGAGTATTTGTGAATTATCGTTCTCCAAAAGAAGTTGCAAATCGGTTTAGTGAATATTATATGCATCATTATTTGCCTGGTCATTTACTTGATGACCAAGAAAGAGATTTGCTGAAAAAAAGATATGGATGGAATAATATTGTAAAAGAGTATGAAAAGCATCTTAACCCCGGGTTTAGCTTGAAGAAGTCACTCCATATTATCGACACCCTCGGCCTGGGTGGTGCTCAGACGGTTGTCAAGACTGTTTTTGAAAAGCAGAGGTATAATGATCATATTTTTCTATTTGCTTTGAGAAAGGCAGCCCCGGAGATAGAGGTGGATCATAAGAATGTGAACATATATCCTTCATCTTCCCGATACTCAATTCTACCCTTGTTTCATCTTATGAGATTGATCTCTGAAAATAATATCACGGCAGTTCATTGTCATTTACCCCGGTCACAGGCCTTTGGCTTTCTTCTCAAATTATTTTTTTTCGGAAGAATTAAATTGATATTTCACGAGCAAGGGGATATTTTGGAAAATAGGATGTTGGCTTTCTTGCTTCGGGTATTCCGGTATAACGTAGATGTTTTCATTGCATGTTCTCGGTTTGTAAAGAACACACTGATTCAAAAGGCCTCTGTTCCAGCGGATGTGATAAGGGTTATTTATAATTGTGTAGATCGGGATATTTTCAATTCAAAACATATTAAATGGGAGATTGCTGCAGAGAGAAAAAAACTGCACATAGGTGAGCATGATTTTGTTGTGGGCTTTGCAGCGCGAATTATAGAACGCAAGGGTTGGAGAGAGTTTATTGAAGCAGCACGTCAATTGAACAATATGACCGGCTTGAAATTTATGGTTGCAGGTACGGGTGTTGAAGATGAAGAATTGAAGAAAATGATCAGGCGGTATAATTTAGAAGATAAAGTGATTTATGTTGGGTTCATCCCAGATATGGTTTGGTTCTATTCTCTTTTAGATCTTTTTGTCATTCCTTCTCATTGGGAGCCAATGGGCGTTACGCAAATTGAAGCACAGGCAATGGGAATGCCGGTTATTGCAAGTAATGTAGATGGGCTCAACGAAGTTGTGGATAGCGACAATGTGATGTTTTTTGAAGCAGGCAACACAAAGGAGCTTTCAGATTTAATTCTTCGGTTAATGGAGGACTCAACTGCCAGGACTCTTTTAACAGCTGCAGGCAAGAGAAATGCAGAAAAATATTATGCAGATGATTTTATTTTGAAATTAAATTCGGCGGTTCAAAATAATGTACCTGCCTCATCAATGAAGTATCTCTTTTTATCCTCTATAGTTTGGGATGGTTACTTGGGGCATAATCAGGAACTGCCGCTTGCGCTGGCAAAAAAAGGACATACGTGCACCTATCTCAACCCCATTCGTTATAGAAATTGGGAAAAACATTCTACACGGCTTCATTCTCTTTCGGATAATAAGAAGGGCGGTGTGAAAGTTCTAGAACGCTATTCCCGGATTCCTAAATCATTTTTGTTGCTGATCTATGAAAATTTTCTGAATATTTTTTATATACGGAACCATAAGCCGGATGTGGTTGTTTCTTTTGATTACCTGATGGGCGTTCTTCCCTGTATCTATTGCCGGCTTTCAAAAATTAAATTTATTTATTCTGTGATGGATGATTGGGAGGAAATAGAAACAAACCCCCTCATGAAGCTCTATTTGAAATACATATCTAAGCCAGTCATGGGTAAATTTTCGTATGCGATATCTTCAACCAGTCATAAGCAGGCGGCAGTTTTCAGAAAATTCAATAAAAATGTTTTTCTTGTGCCTAATGGAAAGCCGAACGATTTCATTGAAAATGCACACTTATTCCTGGACGAGATAAAGAAGGAAACAAAAACTGTAAATTTTATTTCTACGTTGAGAGATTGGTATGATTATGATATGTTGTTTGAGATATTCGGAGAGTTCCCCGAAATACAACTTAATATTTATGGAAAAGGAGACCTGTATAGCTATGTGCTGGATAGAGCATCTGACTATCCCAACATTGCCGTAAAAGGCAATGCAGAGGCTAAAGCAGTTCCGCGGCTTACTGCTGAATCTTTATTTGGTATACTTCCTCTTAAATTAAATAAGCTGAACGATTCAACATCGCCTATAAAACTTTTTGATTATTGGTCTGCGAGAAAAGCAGTTATTGCAAGCCCTACTTATGAATTACGGGAATTAGGCAAACAAGGGGGAATAATTTATGCTTCTTCTAAAGAGGAATATGTGACTGCGATCAAAAACATTTTAAGGGATGATGCGCTTATGAATTCAGTGGGAGAGACAGGATACGCCCACGTAATGGAACAATATAATTATGAAAGTATAGCCAAGCGTTTCGAAAAAATAACAACATGAAATCGAATTGAGCTATTTTTTCCAGTAAACTCCTGTCCAGTCTATTGTTTCAATTTTTGCTGTGACATTATTCTGCTCGCGGTAATCATGCACTGCTTTTTTGCAGGCGGGAATGCCTCCGTAGTCATCCACGATCACGTATCCGCCTTTGGAGAGCTTGGGATACATATTTTTCAGGACATCCATGGTGGATTCGTACATATCTCCGTCAATTCTTAAAAGCGCCAGCTGCTGAACACGTGCCGAAGGGAGAGTGTCTTTGAACCATCCTTCCAGGAATTTAACCTGCTCATCTAGTAAATTATATTTTTCAAAATTATATTTTACATCCTCAAGTGGCACAATAAGTTCTTCGAACTTATAAAGTTTGTCTCCTTTGTCTGCAGGATAACGCCCAGGATCAGGTTTAGGCAGCCCTTGAAAAGAATCTGCCAGCCATACTATCCTGTTGCCGATGTTTTTATCTTTTAAAAGAGCGCGCATGAATATGGCCGCACCTCCTCTCCACACGCCGGCTTCCATCAGATCTCCGGGAATATTATTTTCCAGTATATCTTCTACACATTGTTCTATATTTTCCAGCCTTTTGAGGCCTATCATCGTGTCTGCGTGAGTAGGCCATCCTTTTCCCTCCACAAACATTTCTTTTTTGTAGTTATGTATGATGCAGATCGCGTGATTCTTTAAACGTAAGAACCGATCCAGAAAGAGTAGGGGTATTGAAGATATAAAGCGTGACTTATAAAGCGGAAAATATTCAGTGTTGTATAGCCTGTGGTCTCCTGTCAGAATTTTTTTAAAGAGCTCAATATACAATGAACTTTTTTTATTCATTCATCTGCTTTTTCTTGTAGTCAATATAATAATCCCGCACCTTTTCAGCGCGTGTACTGCCAATATATTTTACATAGATCTCATACCCGTATTTTTTCCAGTTGAGGTCAGTTTCATCGCTCACGAGTTCTTTGTAAGGGCGTACTTTTACCAATTCTGTTCTCATGTACTCTTCAATATCATTTTTAATTACTGACGCTTCTTTTTCATCAATCAGTTCTGCTTTCAGGGCAAAGAGTGTGGCGGTATCGCTGATAACCCTGGCTTCTTCCATACTTAGCTTGTCAACATCCATTCCTTTATACCATTTATCTTTTTTTTGAGCGGGGGCTACGTTTGCAATGAAATTTTCTTTGAGCTGTTTTTGTTGTTCCTTATCAGCAACAAATTCCGCCTTCATCTGTTGTTTTTCGAAGAGTGGCTGTATAGTACTTGCTTTTTCCTCCTCGGCAATGCCTTCTTTCCAAACAATGGCTATGACTGTTCCTTCCCGGTTCACCCAGGCTTCTTTTATTCCTGCCTGTTTTTCTGTTTCAAGGAAGAGTGGTTTTACCCTGCTGCCGGAAGCAATTTCCTTATCCAGCTGACAAACAACATTTGTCTTGTAAAAGGTGAGAGTTTCCTCTTTCCCGGAATGGCAGCCTGTTATTAACAACGAAAGTGCAAAGAGGAAATTACTTTTCTTCATGTAGCGAAGATACATAACAAAATAGCATCTGCCTTATTTTTTCAAAACTGGCAGTATAACTGATGTTGCATGTTTAGCATCGTGATAGATCCGAATGATAGACTTAACAAAATCTTTTTCATCGCAATGATAAATGTCCAGAAATTGCTGCGGATTCCTGTCTGCCAGCGGGAACCAGGAGCTTTGTATCTGTATCATAAGCCGGTGGCCTTTTTGAAAAGTGTGGGCTACGTCCGGTAATTCAAATTTTACTTCGGCAAGCTGGTTGGGTATAAAAGCCTCCGGCTTTTCAAAGCTATTCCTGAATTTTCCGCGCATGATCTCACCGCGAACCAGCATCTGGTAGCCTCCCATAGGGTATGAAAATTTCGAATTTCGGATTTTGGATTTCGAATTTAAAAGGCTGTCGTTGTATTCAAAATTGTCCGGAAATACATCAATAATCTTCACCACAAAATCCGCATCGGTAGTGGAGATGCTTACTTGCAGATCCGCAATCACCGGGCCGGTAAGTGTCATGTCTTCGGTTAAAATCTCAGTCTTGTAGACCAATACATCCGGCCTGCGGGAAGCAAAGCGCTGGTCATCTGTCATATATTCCCGGGTTCGATCCAGGTGAACATCTTCCGTGTAGGGTACAGGCCTGGCAGGATCGCTTACATATTCTTCAAAACCGGAAGAGGTGATGGGGCGGGTAAATCTCAAAGAGCTGTTCTCGTTCAGGTAAATAATTCTCTGCTCAATATTTTTAGGAGGCCATTCAGTGAATTGATGCCATTGATTTTCCCCTGAAATAAAAATAGTTGCTTCGGCAAGATCATCTTTTCCTTCTCCTTTCAGGTAATAATTGAAGAAGGGCATCTCTACATTTTTGTAATAGTATTCCGATACACCTTTTCCGAACTGCACATTTCCCAAATGGCTGCCATCACTGCGGGCCCATCCACCGTGAAACCAGGGGCCGACACAAATTTTGTTTAAAGTTGCCGGACTTTGTTTTTCAATTGATTTGTATGTGCTCCAGGTTCCAAAGCAATCTTCGGCATCAAATAACCCTCCGGTGATGAGCATGGCAGGTTTTACATTGCTGAGGTGATATGTTATGGTATGCGCTTTCCAGAAATCATCGTAGTTTGGATGATCCATTTCCAGTTTCCAGAAAGTCATGGAATCGCCCATGTAATGCTTTGTGAGATTCTTGAGCGTTCCTTCTTTCATGAAAAAATCATAATTATCGGGAGTATGAAAGTTGAACTCAGGCGCATCCTCGGTAGTGGGCTTAGGCCTTGGCCTGCCGAATGAATAATCAAACCCGAAATCATCCATCACAAAAAATGCACCTTTGTGATGCACATCATCGCCTAAAAACCAATTAGTGACTGGCGCTTGAGGACTCACTGCTTTGAGAGCAGGATGGTTTGCGAGTGCTCCAATGGTAGAATAAAATCCCGGATAGGAAATACCGCTTATCCCCACTTTTCCATTATTGAAAGGAATGTTTTTCACCATCCAGTCGATCGCGTCATAGGTATCGCTGGCTTCGTCTGTCTCTTTCCCTTTTTTATTCTCGATGAACGGGCGGATATCTTCAAACTGCCCCTCGCTCATATAACGTCCACGTACATCCTGAATGACAACAATATATTTTTGGAGAAAATATTCGCGGGTATTCCGGCTCCACACATTTTTGAATTTATTCTCCCCGTAAGGTGCACAGGAGTAGGGAGTCCTCAGCATCATAAAGGGATGTTTCTGCGATGAATCTTTGGGGATGTAGAATGTGGTAAAAAGCTTTACCCCATCACGCATCGGAATGCTGCGTTCTATCTTATAATAGTTATTTAGGATCCATGCCGAATCTTTATTGACCGTTTGTGCGGAGAGAGAATGACAGATAGACAATACAAAAAGCAGGAGCAGGATCTTTTTCATAAATTATTTTGTTAAAGCCATTAGGTCATCATACAGTTGTTTTAACCGGGCATCAATTTTTACCGCATTCATACCCCATACATATTTTTCATTGAAGTCTTTGGATTTGATCTCGATAAAGCAATTCATATTGTCAGGAGTATTGTAATGGTAATCTTTCAGGGCTTTTGCTTTTGTCAATAGACCCTCTGCGGTTTTCTTGTCAATGGTTTTGAGTGATATGTTTTTCTCACCTTCGATCTTGTTCAGCGCTCCATCTGAAGAAAGAGAGTAGGATATGACAGCTCCTGTAAACCCACCGCCACTTCCAAAGAGAACCTGTGCAGGGCCTGTTTCGGAATTTTTCTTGCACATTCCGCAGGAAAGTAATGTGATGGTAAATAAAAAACTGATGAACTTCATAGACGTGTGTTGTTTCAGCAAATTTTTTTTAGAGCCATAGGATACGTATTGCAAATTTACTTCTAAAACAGCTTGTATGGTGATATGCCGATAACTTTTGATACTAACGACTAATCAGCGCAAGGCATTTTTATAAAGTTTGTAACTTTCGACACGTAATTATGGTAAAATTCAATACGATCATATTGAAGTTTGACAAGAAGGGTGAAAAAACCGGCTGGACCTATATTGTGATTCCTGCAGACGTAGCCGGGAAGTTAAAGCCGGGGAATAAAAAATCATTTCGTGTAAAAGGGAAACTGGATAATTATTCTATTGCGAAGACAGCACTGCTCCCCATGGGAGAGGGTGAATTTATACTTCCGCTCAATGCTGCCATTCGAAAAGGCATAGGCAAACGTCAAGGGGCTATGCTTAAAGTGCAGATGGAAGAAGATAAGAGCGAATTTGTTTTTAATCCCGATCTCATGGCTTGTCTGGCCGATGAACCTTCAGCTCTTAAATATTTTAAACAACTTACCGGTTCTCATCAACGTTATTTTTCTAAATGGATTGACAGTGCAAAAGGAGATGCTACCAAAGCAAAAAGAATTGCAATGACGGTAAATGCATTGGTGCGAGGAATGGGCTTTCCGGAAATGCTGCGGGAAAGTGCAGGGAAGAGGTGAGTGGATCTTTATTTATTACCCTTTTCCAGTTTTTCAATGCGCTCTACAATAGTTTCCAGGTTGCGGAAGTGGATGTAAGCTTTCCTGTATTTTTTTATTTCGAAAGCCGGAGATCCAAGGTATGCTTCTCCTTTTTTGCTGATGTTTTTCGATACACCTGCCTGGGCAGCCAGAATGGTGTTATCTGCAATGGTAAGATGCCCTACAACGCCCACCTGTCCGCTGAGCATGCAGTTGCTTCCTATTTTGGTGGATCCTGCTATCACGCAGTTGGCAGCAATGTATGTGTTGGAGCCTATTTCAACGTTGTGTGCAATGTGAACGAGATTATCCATTTTAACACCCTTGCGAAGAATAGTGGAGCCAAGTGTAGCCCTGTCAATAGCGCAGTTGGCTCCGACCTCCACATCATCTTCTATCCGTACATTTCCTATCTGTGGTATTTTTTTCTGTGCCTCAATGGCAAACCGAAAGCCATCGCTGCCTATGACTGTTCCGGAATGAATGATGCATCTTTTCCCGATCACATTGTCTGAATATATCTTTACTCCGGCAAATAAAGTGCAGTCATCATCAATCACAGTATTATCTCCCACATAAGTTTGAGGATAGACCTTCACATTATTTCCAATCCGAACATTTTCTCCGATTACAGCAAATTCTCCAATATACGCATTGGCCCCAACTTTTGCGGAAGGGGCGATAAAGGATTGTTTTGAAATTCCGGTTTTGTTGAGCTTTATCTGGTTGTACTTTTCAAGCAGTGATGCGAATGCATTTTCGGCTTTGTCAACCCGTACCAGGGTAGCCGCTATGGGAGCAGTGGCAGTAAAATCTTTATTGACAATAACCACCGATGCTTTTGTGTTGTAAATATATTGAGTATACAGCGGGTTTGCAAGAAATGAAATGGAGCCCGTTTCCCCTTCTTCAATCTTTGAAAGCATATTCACTTTCACATCCGGGTTGCCTTCCACTTTTCCGTTCAGTAATTCAGAGATTTGTTTTGCGGTAAATTCCATGAGGAGTATATTAATGGGTTAAAGGTATGAAAAACAAAAAAAGCAACGATTTTGGTTTTATATTACGGGCTTCAGGGGATGAATTTGTTGAAAACTCTCGCAACCTTTTTCTATGGTTGCCGTATAGTAAACATCTAAATCGCCCCATTAATCATATACCCCATGAAAAAAGCAATACTCTTCATCTCCGCTGTAGCTGTCTTGGCTGTGAATCCTGCCATTGCAAAACATATTGATGCTGTCACAGCGCAGCTGGTCGCTCAAAATTACCTTATGCAAACTGCCCGTATCAGTGGGGTAAGCATGAGTTTACAGAGTTCCAAGAGGTCTGCTTCGGGTATTGAGGATTATTATGTTTTTGATGTTAATAACAAGGGGTTTATTATTATTTCTTCTGAAGATGCAGGCCATCCTGTTATTGGATATTCAATGGAGTCGGCTTATGTTGAGCCAACGGCCTCTTCTAATCCTAATTATTTTTACTGGATAGAAAAAAGAAAGGCAGAGATCGAGTATATGAGGGATCATGATGTGAAGGCCGATGCGATTATACGCAATGAGTGGAAATTATATTCTGATAACAACATGAAGGTTACGCCTCCATCCACTTACACGGTAGGAGCTCTTTGTTCTACTACTTGGAATCAAAGCGGAGGAGGGGGGACGCCTTATAACAATCTTTGTCCCGGAGGGTCGGTGACAGGATGTGTTGCAACTGCCATGGCTCAGATCATGAAAAAGTGGGGATCTCCCTCTACAGGAACAGGTTCCAGTTCATATACACAAAGCCCTAACCCGAACGGGTATGCTGCCCAATCAGCTAACTATGGAGCTACAACGTATAATTGGGGATCTATGCCCAACGCTACTTCCAGCAGCGATGTGGCCACGCTCATGTACCATTGTGGAGTAAGCGTACAGATGAATTACGATCCGAGTGGAAGCGGTGCCTACGTATCTGGCGGAAATCCAAGTGCACAGTACGCTTACGTAAATTATTTTGGCTACAGTTCCGGAATCCATAACGTGACCAGAGCAGGCGATGCCACTTGGGTTGCAGACCTGAAAACTGAATTTGACAATGGCAGGCCTGTGCAGTATTATGGCTATACTGTGGGTTATACATCCGGACATTCTTGGGTAGGGGATGGCTATGATGCAAGTGATAACATTCACATGAACTGGGGCTGGGGAGGTTTTGATAATGGATTTTATGCTGTTAATAATTTAGCTCCTCCCGGAACAGGATATGATTTTAGCACAGGCGATGGGGCCTTGCTCGGAATTCAACCTGCCGGAGTTACCGGGCCGTCCTTGAAACCTGCATCCTGTGGAATTACAGTAACAAATTTATATGACCAGTTATCATATTATTACCTCGCTGGAGCAACATACTATCAGGTTAGAGTATCAGATCAGGCAAGCAGTTTTGTCGGATATGTGTCACGATTAGATAATAATTTCGCATTGAGTCTGATATCAGGTATAGGTTTTGGCAAGACTTATAACGTAGATGTACGCGCTTATGTGGCCGGAGTTTGGGGGAATTTTGGTCCTGTATGTACTGTAACAACTCCCGGGTCAATCCCAACCACACAACTTGCGGTTGCATATTGTGGAATTACTGAAAGTACCTTGGCTGATCAGCTAAGCTGTAACTCGGTATCCGGTGCTACAAATTATGGTTATCGGGTAAGCAATGCGGCCAGTAGTTTTACGGTTACTTATACGTCTTCTAATTCTAACATATTTTTTCAAATGAATTCTGTTTCAGGCATTCAGTTTGGGAAAACTTATAATGTCGAAGTGCGTGCCTATGTAGGAGGTGTATGGGGAAATTATGGTTCTGTTTGTACGGTAACAACTCCCGGATCGATTCCAACAACACAACTTGCACCTAGTTCTTGCAATGTTTCACTTGCTACAACGCCTCAGACATTGTGGTGTAACTATGTTCCTGGCGCTACTAATTACCAATATCGCGTAAGTAATGCAGCCAGTAGCTATACAACAACCTATACAAAGCCGAGTGATAATCAGTCTTTTTCATTGGTACTACTATCTGGAATTCAACATTCAACAACCTATAATGTAGAAGTGCGAGCATCTGTTGGTGGTGTTTGGGGTAATTTCAGCACCATATGTACTGTTACCACTCCTGCCGTTGGATCGGTCGGACCGGCTGACCCCGGTTCTTTCAGAACCGAGGCGGACGGAAGTATTATTTCTATTTTTCCTAATCCTGTTATCGGTGAGGAATTAAATCTTACGATGAGTGAAACGAGTACATCAGGCGAGGTCCGTGTGGAGATATCAAACCTTACCGGGGAAAAAATGTTTTCACGACAACTGAGCTATTCTGCGGGAGATATTATCACTCTTCCTGTGGATAAAAACCTGCCCGGCGGTATCTATTTTGTGACTGTTGTTGTTGATGGAAGGTCTATTCATCAGAAGTTCATTATTGGAAGATAAATTTTCGAAAGGAAATAAAATCCCCTTAGTCTTCTCTAAGGGGATTTTTTTTGATATTATTTAACTACTCTTTCCGCTTTTTATTAATTAGGCTATTTTTGTAATATGAAAGGGTGGTTATTATATCTTCTGTTTTTTATTTTGGCTGTGTCTGTCTCGTTTAAAATTCACTTAGCCGTTTCTCCGGAGCCCATACAAGAACCCGAATGCAGTATTCAGAACGATATTTTTTATTCGGGAGAAGAATTGAGTTACAAGATATCGTACAACTGGGGTCTTATCTGGCTGGAAGTTGGCAAAGTAGATTTTAAAATTGAAAAGGAAGAATACCAGGGAAATCCCTGCTACAAAATTACTGGTGTGGGAAATACCTATCCATCATACGACTGGATATTTAAAGTGCGTGACCATTTCGAGTGCTGGGTAGATACAATCACCTTGAAACCATATCGGTATCTGCGCGATATACATGAAGGTGGGAATGATTATTTTAATGAGTGTTTTTTTAGTTTCAAAAAAAATAAGGCATTCTGTGTGACACGTGATAATAAAAAACCGCCGAGACTGGATACGGTCGCAATTCATGAGTGTACTTTTGATCCTTTGACAATGATCTATTTTTCCCGCAATATTGATTATTCAAAGTACAAACCGAACGATACGATCCCTATATCCCTTTTTCTCGATAGTAAGGTCTATTCGCTTTATATCCGGTATAAAGGGAAAGAGGAATGCAAAATGGAGGACAAGAGCTTTTATAATTGCATTAAGTTCAGCCCGAAACTTATTGAAGGAACCATTTTTAACAGTGGGGAAGGGATGACCGTCTGGGGTTCGGATGATAAGATCAAACTTCCTCTTTTGGTGGAAGCGCCTGTGCTTGTTGGGACAGTTCGTGCCAGCCTGACTTCCTGGAAGGGACTGAAAAATCCAATTGAAGCGAAAGTACGGTAGGTGTTAAATTTTCTTTCTCAGATATTTTCCGGTAATACTTTTGTCGTTCTTGGCTAATCCTTCAGGAGTTCCTTCGAAAACCAAATTTCCACCGGCTTCTCCGCCTTCTGCACCAAGGTCGATCACATGGTCTGCGCATTTTATAATATCGAGGTTGTGTTCTATCACTACCAAGGTGTGTCCTTCTTCAACAAGCCTGTTAAGCGCATATAATAGCTTTTTGATATCATGAAAATGTAAACCGGTGGTAGGTTCATCGAAAATATACATGCACCCCATCCCGGCCTTCCCCGAAGGGGAAGGAGCATGCGCACCAACCCTCTCCCCTTGGGGGAGAGAAGGAGTGGGGTGACTGAGAAAATAAGCAAGCTTTACCCGCTGAGCTTCACCACCGCTCAAGGTACTGGATGATTGCCCCAGTTTGATATATCCCATACCCACTTCCTGGAGCAGTTTTAGTTTTGAAACGATCTTTTCTTCTCCTGCAAAATAGTCGGTAGCTTCATCCACGGTCATATTCAATACATCGGCTACATTTTTCTCTTTATACATTATTTCTAAAACATCATCTTTAAAACGTTTCCCTTTGCACGCTTCGCATTCCAGGTGCACATCGGCCATGAACTGCATTTCAATAGTTACTTCTCCCTCTCCTTCGCAGGTTTCGCACCGGCCTCCATCTACGTTGAATGAAAAGGAAGCCGCTTTGTAGTTACGCATTTTGGCAAGAGGCTGCGATGCGAAAAAATTTCTTATTTCATCATAGGCTTTGATATAGGTCACCGGATTTGAACGTGAACTTTTCCCGATGGGGTTCTGATCTACAATTTCTACCGATGATATTTTATGAGTATCGCCTTTGATCGTATCAAAACTTCCCGACACTTCTGTGTATCCGCCAATAGCTCTTTTCAATCCGGCATGCAGTACTTTTTTTACCAGAGATGTTTTTCCTGATCCGCTCACGCCTGTAACTACCGTGAAAGCATTCAGCGGGAATTTTACATGGATGTTTTTGAGATTGTTCTCCCTTGCTCCGATCACCTCTACAAAATTTTTCCACTTTCTTCTTTTGGCAGGCACTTCAATTTTATCTTTTCCGGTAAGATAATCTATTGTGTAGCTTTTTAAACTTCCCTCTCCTTTGGGAGTGGGAGTGAGGTGTCCTTGAAACACTATCTCGCCTCCATCTTTTCCAGCACCCGGGCCCAGATCAATGATCTCATCAGCAGCTTCCATGATCTCCTCATCATGTTCAACAACCAGTACCGAATTTCCAACAT
>JAHEYK010000122.1 GCA_023251625.1 Bacteroidota bacterium | reverse complement strand
TTTGATTCCAGTCCATCACCATAAATCACTTCATCGCCGTGTGTAATCTTCACAAACTCATCAGTAAAGATCCTGTTCTTGGCTTCGTCCAGCTGCAAATGTTCCGTATTTAGTTTTTCGCCTTTTATGTTCACCACTTCTACATTTTTCTTCGCTTCCATTTTACCTTCTGATTCGTAACGTATGCCATAATCAGCTTTTAAGGTAGAACTCAGGTGCATAGAGTCATCGTAGAATAAAATATTCACTCCCTTAGGGAAAATAATATGCGGTTTCTCACCTTCGTATCGGTCCAATTGCGGGCCGGTAAGTTTCATTTTCACCTGTGCAGAATCGCTGTACAGGATTTCAGCACCTTTCATGGTTTCTGCAGGAAGGTCTTTACCTGAATCAAGCAGGTTAATGGTTGGAATATCGGTTTGGCAGGAGGTGAAACCAATTAAAAAGGAAAAATTAAAAAGACAAAAGACAGAAGATGAAAAGAAAAGTTCCTTTCCACATTTTTTAATTTTTACCTTATAATTTTTAATTCTCAATCGTATTTCCTCTTAATAAACCACCGGTCGTTGAGCGTGAAGCTGAGAAAAACATTGAAATATTTTTCGCGGATAAGGTCGTTCTCAATAGTGCCTCTTTGCCCAAGTTCAAAACCTATGTTCACAACAGACTGCGAATAGGTCTCCCCTACTTTCACTTTGCGGAGTGGAAGTCCGGCACCAAAGGTGATTGCATAATCTTTCAGCGCTGTGTTTTTCAGCTCAAGATACGTATCGGTATATCGGAATCCTATACGGTAATATATTTTTTTGAAATAGGGTTCTTTAGAACCTGCGCCTTTGTTAGGAATGTATTGCAATCCAACGGATATACGTTCGCTGTTCTTTAAAAGCCCGCTTTGTCCGAAAGAATTGAAAACAGACCAGTTCTGCATAGAGTAATCAAAACCCAAAAGAAGTTTATCTCCGTTTTTAATGACTGCACCACCTCCCAATGACAATGGAATGGTAATATTGTCTTTCACTTCTATGGGTTTTATGGGGGTATCTTTTGCAGACTCAATTCCATATATGTTCACATAGGTATAAGCCATATCTGTTCTTGTAACGTTTATATTGCTCTGAAGCCCACCCGTAGCGCCCAACGCAACAGACCAATTTTTTTTGAACTGCATCTTATACTGCGCACCAAATGTATAGTACAGATCCCTCACACGCGTTGTTTGCGTACGTTTTGTGTTAAAAGAATTAGTACTATAAGGAAATGAATCACGGCTGGTAAAAATCATATCGCCAAACAGATAAGAAATATTAACTCCGATATAAACGCGCTTTATCCTGAATCCATTTCCCCAATATACCTGGTTAATTCCCCCGGTTCCTTCGTAAGCGTAATTCACGGTACCTATGCTGTCCTGCTCCTTCTTATCGTAGATCTTATAACCCACGTTGCTGAAAGGAAGCAACCCAAAACCGGAACCCCACCATTTTGTAACCGGAAAAGACAATGCCATGTAGGAGAGTGTATTTTGAGTAGAAGTAAAAGAATTGCCTGTGGTTTGAAGCTGCTTAATGCTGCTTCTGAAGCCTACATCAAAAACAGTGAGCTTGATGGATGCGTGCGATGCAGGATTAGAAGCATTGATAAAATACGGAGCAGTGGTATCGTTTTGCAGGGCATTAGATATACCTCCCAAAGGGATATTATTTGCAAAGCCCGAATACTGAAGTTCGCCTAAACCGTAGCGGGAATAAGGAGAGTTAATTAAACTTTGTGAAAAGCAGAAGATAGAAGGCAAAAAGCAGAAGGCTAATAGATAAGCTGCAATGCGCAATCTGTGATATGTAATCTGTGATCTATTTTTTCTCATTAAAATTCAAAATATGATTCAATCCTTTCAGCACCAAAAATGGATCTGCAAAGATGCTCGAATTTTCGGTATGCGAAATGTTAAAAATTCTTTCAAAAAATTTAAGATAGCCGCCGGTGAAAACGACCTTCAGTCCGGGATATTGCTCCTTATAACGTGCAATGACGCCTTTCACTTCTTCAGTCACACCATTCATCACTCCTGAAAGGATAGATTGCTCTGTAGTTTGGCCAATAAGTTGATCAAAATATTTGTAAGTAACAAGCGGGAGCTTGTCCGTGAATTTATTCAATGCTTTAAAACGCATTTCAATACCCGGAGAGATGGCGCCTCCCAGATATTGATCCTGGGCATCCACAAGATCATATTTAATACAAGTTCCGGCATCGATGGCAAGTACATTCTGTTTATTAAAAAGCAGATTCGCTCCAACTACAGATGCGAGCCTGTCTTTTCCAAGTGTTTCAGGAGATCCGTAAAGATTTTTAATAGGGAGCTTTGTGTGCTGCGTTAGTTCAACAAAATAATATTTTGACAAAAGATCAGCGATGGCTTTAGGATGTTCCACCACAGACGATAGAATGACATTTTTTACAGAAGGATTTTTAGACAACAACTCTTCCAGAACACTTGCCGATATATTTTCAAAAGAAGAAAATGAAGAAAGCTCGTTACCATTGAAAATGGCCGTTTTAGCAAGCGTATTTCCTATGTCGATCACTAAATTCACGATGGGGGAACTTCATAAAAAAAGCCCCCTGAAATTTATCAGAGAGCTTAGTTGTTAGTTGTGTGGCATCTACTGGAGTTGAACCAGTGACACACGGATTTTCAGTCCGTTGCTCTACCAACTGAGCTAAGATGCCATTAATGACTAAAAACGAGTGGCAAATATATTATTTTTTTGCACGTGGTCTTGTCGATCTATGCGAGCTAAAATCCTTCATTTTACCGCTATACGGTTTCCTTGATCTCTTTTTACTAACCACTGAACCGAATCTATATTGCTTATGGGCAAAGCCTGGTTCAATGTGAATATTCATGCCGAGCTTTGAAATATACATTTCATTATCCTTGCCGATGAATTAGTTCTTTTGAAGTACTTTAAATACTTGATCATACAGGTCTTTCTTTTTCAGGATTTCCTTTTTGTTCAATGACTTACATTAATTAATAGGAAAAGATCGATGATGGGTCATAATACAGCTGCCGCACAAGCGCAAAACCATTCACATGAAAACTAATAATACATACCACAAAGAGCTATTGTTCCCAGCAGGAAAAAGAAATACATCACTGAATATACAATTATGGAATTTAACAATGATTAACTATTCTTTTGGATTTAGCCACGCCAATCTTTATCTTTATACAGATTAATTTCATTATTAAAATTAAATAATTTCAAAAAAAATCCTCGAATATGAAAAAGCTATTTTCATCATTGTTATTTATGAGTTTCTGTGCCTCGATACTCGCCCAGTTGCCCATAAGATATTACGAGAACACCAGGGTGGGATATAAAAATTCTGACGGAAGCATTTTGATACCTGCTCAATATGAAGCAGGAAGTGATTTCAAAGAAGGATTTGCCATTGTTCTTATCGGAAAAAAAAGAGGATATATCAACACAAAAGGAGAAATAGCCATTCCTGCGCAGTACGATGATGCTTCGCTTTTTATCAACGGGAAAGCAAAAGTAGCAGTTAACGGAAAATATGGCTTCATTAATACCGCAGGGGCATTGGTTATTCCCGCAGCTTTTGAATATGCAGAAGATTACTCAGGAGGACTTGCACTTGTAAAACAAAATAATTTATTCGGCTTCATTGATGAAACAGGAAAGACCGTTATTATTCCTCAATATTCTTCCGCCCGATCTTTTTCAGAGGGACTAGCTTGTATAGAAGTAAACAAAAAATGGGGCTACATCGACCCTAGCGGAAATGTGCTCATTTCTCCTACCTATTTGATGGCGCATAGTTTTTCAAACGGAGAAGCGGTGGTATTCAAAGGAGAAAAAACTATTGTAATAAACAAAAACAATAAAAAGTTGAGAGAAATCGAGAACGAAGAGGAAGAAGAAAAAAGAGAAGCTAAAAGAAATAAATAGAATGAAAGCTATCCGCATTGCATTATTCTTTTGGCTGAGTCTTTGCGCCCCGCTAGCTTTTTCACAAGCAGGCTGGTGGACCTGGATGCATGGATCGAACAACGGTTTTCCTCCTATAGGGAATGGAATTTTCGGAATCCAAGGTGTTGCTGCTCCCACCAACGATCCGCCACGAGCGTTCAACGGAGGTGACTGGACCGACCTGACCGGAAACTTCTGGACCTTTGGTGGTGTTAGTCCTTTGGGTGACGCCTTATGGAAATTTGATCCACTCACAAATATGTGGACCTGGGTTAAAGGACCCAGCACAGCTAATAACCCCGGAGTATATGGAACAAAGGGGGTTGCATCGCCCGCAAATTATCCCGGCAGCCGGTATCAGGGTATGTTTACTTGGACAGGAGCAAATGGAGACCTCTGGCTATATGGCGGACTAGGAAATGGCCCAACCAACGCTGTGGGATTTTTGAATGACCTCTGGCGATTCAATATTACAAGCAATGAATGGACGTGGATGCACGGGGATAATATAGCAACTCCTTTTCCCGGAGGATCGTACGGAACGCAAGGAGTTGCAGCACCTACCAACATTCCACCGTGCAGACGAGAGGGTGCTTCTGCCTGGACAGACAATAGTGGCAACCTGTGGTTGTTTGGTGGTGAATCTGCTTTGGCTGCTGCCGGACTTTCAAATGATCTTTGGAAATATGATGTAACCAGCAATATGTGGACCTGGATGCGCGGATCTAATACGATCGGGTCCGCAGGAAGTTATGGAGCAAAAGGAGTTGCTTCTACCACCAACGATCCTCCTGCAAGAAGAAGTTACACGCATTGGGTGGATAAGGCAGGTAATCTGTGGATGTTTGGAGGTGATGACTATGCGAATATCTTTAACGATCTGTGGAAGTATGATGTGACTTCGAATATGTGGACGTGGGTGAGAGGATCGAATACGAATAATCCCCCACCTGCTTACGGAACAAAATGTGTTACTTCAGCGCTCGATGATCCTCCTGCGCGTACTCAGAACAAATCAAACTGGGTAGATAAATGCGGAAACTTCTGGATGTTTGGAGGAAGAGACAACCTAGGAAATAATTTCAACGACCTCTGGCACTATGATGTATTGAATAATACCTGGACCTGGGTGAACGGAGGGCCGGGCGCTCCTGCACCTTCGCACGGCACCATGAATGTTCCTGCTGCAACTAACATGCCTGAACCACGATCCAATCCTATGACCTTTACTCAGTCTAACGGAGATCTGTGGCTGTTCGGTGGCAATTATCCTCCGATTGGTAATAATGATATGTGGCGCTACGTGATAGATACCAATTGTGTACAGAGTTGTTACACTGCTGTTCCCAACGCAAATTTTACCGGAACAAATCTTTCGGGCTGCGCATCACTCGTAGTTACATTTACAAACACGAGTACAAATTCTACCTCTTGGAGTTGGAATTTCGGTGACGGAAGCACAAGCACGGCACAAAATCCGGTGCATACGTATACGGCAGCTGGAACATATACGGTTTCTCTCATTGCCTACAATCCCCCGAACAGCGATACGCTCGTGATGGTAAATTATGTTACGGTAGGGCAATCACCTGTTTTGAACGCTGCCGCGAGCACAAGTGTAAGTTGCAACGGGGGTAGCAGCGGTTCTGCATCTGTGAGCGTTGCAACCGGAGTCCCCAATTATACGTACCAATGGAGTAGCGGGCAATCAACCTCAGCAGCAGCAAATCTTGCGGCCGGAAATTATTCCGTGGTGGTAACCGATGCAAGCGGTTGTTCGAGTACACAAACTGTTTCGATCGCTCAACCATCTGCAATTACGGCAACCATTACGAATACAGCTGCATCTTGCAACAGCAATGACGGAACGGCAACTGTAACAGCGAGTGGAGGCAGTGGCAGCTACACCTATTTATGGAGCCCCTCTGCCGCCACCACCTCTTCGGCAACAGGTTTGGCTGCCGGAAATTATTCTGTCACCGTTACGGATGCCAGTGGATGTACGCACGTTGTTTCAACGATCGTCTTAAATTCAAACGGACCAACTGCAACTGTAAACGGCAGCACTTCAATTCAGATTGGAAATTCTACAACACTTAATGCAACTGGCGGAGGCACCTACGCATGGACTCCTGCTTATGGTTTGAATGACAGCACGCTTGCTAATCCGACTGCTTCCCCTTCCGTTACAACAACGTATTGCGTTTTTGTGACCGACACAAACGGCTGCTCCGATTCTGCCTGCCTGACTATCACCGTAATTCCCGAACCCATCGTGTGCGGAGAATTTTACATCCCCAACGCTTTTTCTCCTAACAACGATAACGAAAATGATATTTTCAAAGTGTACGTGAATCCGCTTTGTGTTACTGAATTCAAACTCGTGATCTACAATCGCTGGGGAGAAAATGTTTTTGAAACTACGGATGTGACCAAGGGCTGGGATGGATTCTTCAGAACAGAAATTTCAAACACGGCTGTGTACGCTTACTACTGCAATGTTTCTTTCACCAACGGAAATAAAATTTTCAAAAAGGGGAATGTGAGTTTAGTGAGATAGAAAAGATGAAAATAAAATACTTGATATTATTTCTTGCCGCGCTGGCATCAAGCCGGCTCTCAGCTCAAAACCTGGTTATCAACCCGAGTTTTGAAAGTTTCACTACCTGCCCCTTTGGCCCCGGGCAATTAAACAATTATGTACAAACCTGGTTCCAACCATATCCATCGGCACCCGGATGCTCCACCTCAGACTATTTTAACGGCTGTTCCGGACCATTTGCGGGCGTTCCGGTAAATATGCTTGGCAACCAAAATGCGCTCACTGGGGTTGCATATGCGGGAATCATGTTATTTGAAAATGACCCGAACCTACAATGTCTGGGAACTAAAGGAGATGACTACAGAGAGTACATCGAAGGAACACTTTCTGCCCCGCTTACCGCAGGAGCGACCTACTCAGTTTCATTCAACATTAATTTACCCGATGACGCGATGGCTGCAAGCCCGGATATTGGATTATATTTTTCCAACTCTGCCATCAATCTTCCCTGCCCTCCTCCGCTTACCTCTACCGTCTTGCCATATGTCAACCAGCTGCAGTATTCCGGACCTGCAGTTACTAATACAACCGGCTGGACCCTTATCCAATGGACGTATACGGCTGTGGGAGGAGAGCAGTATTTTATTATCGGCAACTTCAAAAATGACGCCAGCTCTTCTTCCATTTGCGCTAATGCCGTTTCTCAAAATCATTTTGCCTATTACTTCATAGACGATGTAACTGTTGAACTAACGACACCTTCCACTGCATTATCCGCTTCAACAGTCGGCAATAATTTACTTTGCAACAATCAATGCAACGGCACCGCCGCTGTAACTCCAATAAACGGAACAGTGCCTTACACTTACCTATGGAATCCTGGAGGACAAACAAGTAATGTTGCTACCGGATTATGTGCCGGAACCTATTCTGTACTGGTCACTGACGCTACTAATGCAACAACAACTTCTTCGGTAACTATTACCGAGCCAGCAGCACTTACTGCAAGTACAACAGTTACCAATACCAGTTGCGGGCAAA
>JAHEYK010000024.1 GCA_023251625.1 Bacteroidota bacterium | reverse complement strand
CACATTAAGGAACAAACTAAGAGCTATCTCGGCAGATGTTTTCCCACGAATAATTTCATTTAACACCTCCAATTCCCGTTTCGTTAAAATAGTCGCCCTTTTTTTCGTTTTATATCGCTTATCAAATTCATCCGAGTAAACACCGGAAACACCGTAATCAACACTTAATGATTTCTTTAAATTAGTGATGTTGGTGCAAATACTCAGAGCAGAAACAACGTTTCCTTCGTTGTCAGACTCAAGGGCTGTGCTTTGCCGGTTAACACGAATATAAGATCCATCTTTCTTTTTTACACGGTAATCAATGTAAGCCACATCAGCAAATGGCTTCAAAAATTTAAATTGCAAAGCAAACTCGTAAGAAATTTTTAAAAAATCAACAACTATCGGAGCATCATCAGGGTGAAGAATATCAAACAACATCTGAAGATCGATTGCTGCATTTTTATAACCTAATACCTGCTCAAAATTCTGACAATAAAAAACCTTATTAGTTCTATAATTAATGGCATAAGCAAACTGCAAAGGAGAGCATTTGAAATTTGCCAAGAAACTCTCTCTCTCAAGACCGCTTTGCCCGTTAACACACCAATCTTCCTTTTTGAAGGAGTAAAAATACCTTAAAAACTTATGGTATACTTTTTGAGTATCTGACATTTGAAGCTAATTTACAATTTTTATCTGTGCTGAAAATTTTCGTCATATAGGGGTATTGCTAATCTGCTATAGATGTATCGAAAAACTTTGTGCAACTTCGTGTCTTTGTCACTTTGTGGCAAAAAATTTACGCCACTCCACAAAGGCTCAAAGAAACACAAAGAGTTTTATATTTTCTTAGCAATACCTATATAGGAGCCCACTCCTTTTCCATAGTGCCACCAGCCCCAAAACCATCCATTATCTAAAAAACGAATGAACAAGATCATATCAGGGATATATTTGTTCTTCGATATGGAAAAAATCCGTGAAAACATCGACAACGATCGGCCTTTTCTTAGGTGTTTTTTCATCATCAGCGCGAAATAATTCTTTAAATCGCATGAAAACAAAAGTAATTTATACTTTTGAAAATGAATCTTTTCTACGCTCGTGAAGTAACCGCGTCTGTTCCGCTGCTCCTTCCGGAGGAGGAATCCGCTCATTGCATTCGTGTTTTGAGAATGAAAATTGGCGATGTGATCTCTCTAACGGATGGAAAAGGAATGTTCTATGAAGGGAAAATAATTTCCGATCATCCGAAGAAATGTGCAATACAGGTTGTTCGCTCAATTCCTGATCCCAACAAGAGAAACTTCTCTCTGAGCATTGCAATCGCTCCCACAAAAAATATGGATCGTTTAGAATGGTTCCTTGAAAAGGCAACCGAGATAGGATGTGATGAGATAATACCGATCAAATGCCAGCATTCTGAACGAACTATAATCAAAACTGAGAGGCTGAATAAAGTGATCGTTTCCGCTATGAAGCAATGCCTCAAATCACAACTGCCGAAATTACATGAACTACAGGATTTCAAAACATTTATCGCCTCACCCCTTACCCCTCTCCTCAAGGAGAGGGGAACTCAAAAATTTATTGGACATATTCCTGAACTATCCGAATCCGAATTCCCTCCGAGAAATCCTGAAGGAAAGTTTTTGCAGAACATCTATAAAAAGCAGGAGAACGTATTAATCGCCATCGGACCTGAAGGGGGCTTTTCGGAAGAAGAAGTTACATTGGCTGTTCAAAACGGATTTGCAGCGGTCAGCCTTGGTCATTCACGCCTCCGGGTCGAAACTGCCGGAGTAGTTGCCTGTAGCACCATAAATACGATCAATTTGTAACTATTTTGAAGTACGGGTATCAACATACTCATGTTTGCAATTCATTTTCACGTCATTCTTTAGCAGGTCTTGGGCTTTATAGCTTTGCTAATTAACGGATTTATTATTATATCTTTGTTGCTGAGAAGCTAACAGGAATAATGCTAAATTCATAACAGTATTTAAGAAATGAAAAAACTATTAACACTTTCTGCTTCCATTTTTATTTTCTGTTCTGGTTTCTCGCAGGACAAACAAGAGAACAAAGACAAGGAATATGTTTCTCTTTCTCTCGGCGGTGGCATACTGACGTTTGATGGTGACCTGGGGACAGGAAAAGGCGTGAGTGCTTACACCTATATTTCTCCCGGATTTTTTCTCAATGCAGAAAAACGTTTCGCAAACGATCATATAGGCGCCTCTCTCCACTTTGGCTTGGGGCAACTTGCCATGGGCGAACGATCGACCGATGTTACACACAACAAGAACTTTGAAAGTTCCATCACACAGTTTGGCCTGAATCTGGCATTCTACCTTCAGAACAAAAAGAACATCCCCATCATTCCCTATTTAACCACCGGGTTTTGTTATACAACACTTAATACGAACACCGATCTTAAGCACAACGGAGATTCACTGTATTATTACTGGAGCGATGGTAGCATACGCAATCTGGTTGAAAGCCCCGCAAACGAAGTAAAATCGAAACACATTACCCGGGATTATATTTATGAAACTCCGCTTGCCGGTGCCGCCACCTCGGCCATGAGTGTTCCGGTTGGACTCGGAATTAAAATGAAGATCAACAAGAGATTCGAAGCAAACATAGGGGCTGCCTACCACTTCACCTTTACCGATGGAATAGACGCTGTGGTATCAGGCGGTAATGACAAATTCTTATTCTCCTACTGCTCTCTCACTTACAATATAATTAAAGAGGCAAAAGAAAAAGAAACCTCCAATGTTGACTTTTCTTCCATCGACAAACTGGACCTTGACGGAGATGGTATCAATGACCAGGTGGACCTCTGCCCCGGAACTCCCAAAGGCGCAAAAGTAGATGGCAAAGGATGCCCCCTTGATACAGACGGAGATGGAGTGGCAGACTACATGGATAAAGAAGCTGATACCAAAAAAGGGTCCCTCGTTGACAATGAAGGAAAAACAATTACAGATGCCATGATACGAGAGAAATATATCCGCGATTCGCTTTCACTGGAAAGAAGCAATACATTCATGAATGCACCCTCAACCACTTCTTTGAAGCAAATTGATAAAGACATTAAAAACAAACAGACTTCAAGCGGAAAAGCTTCGAAGATCCCTGTCAAATTCCAAGCTGCAGACACCAATCATGATGGCGTGATCTCATCGGCCGAGATCACAGGGGTAGTAGATGGTTTTTTTGACGGAAGCAATGACTATACCGTGGAGAAAATAAATGCGCTCATTGAATTCTTCTTTGAACAATAGCTTCCCCATACTATTACTTTGTAATAGCCGGAGAGTACTGAAGAAACTCTTCTACTATTCTGTTATTCCATCATTCTTCCTTTGCAGTTCTATAAATGCGTTTGGTCAAGGAGAAAAAGCCAAAGAAAGAGACATCATAGCAGTCACTGCCGGCATAGGCGTACTGACCTTTCAGGGAGATGTAGGCAGCAATTCAGTGGTTGGATCGTATAGTTATATACGTCCGGGCTTTTCAGTTTCCCTGGAAAAAAATATCAATAAGAACTTTTCGATTTCCCTGAATTTCCTTCAAGGAAAAATAGCCCGTGATGAAAAAGCATCCGACAATCTCCCGAAGCTCAACTTTGAATCGCCCATTACGCAAATAGGATTAAGTGCCACGTACCTGATGGCAGGCAAAAACGATCCCACGGTCATACCATTTATTGCTGCCGGCATTTCATACCTGATGTTCGATCCTCACGGAGACCAACTCGACCGGAACGGCAATCCATATTACTACTGGAAAGACGGAAGCATACGTGATCTGCCCGATACCGGCATTAATTATTTTTATGCCCAAAATGTTACCCGAGATTATAAATATGAAACAAAGCTGACCGACAGCACAAACAATTATTCGCGCAGCACCATCGCACTTCCGCTTACGGCAGGGATAAAAATAAAACTGGGTTCACGATGGGACGCTAATCTGAGCCTCACCTATCATTATACGTTCACCGATTACCTGGATAACGTGAAGGCGGGTGGTAATGATGGGTATCTTTTTACTTCGACATCTCTTACCTGGCATATTGTGGGCATGACAAAAGAAGAAAAGGAAAAAATTTCAAGTGTCGATTATACCACTATTGATAATGGTGATGGTGACAAGGATGGGGTGATGGATGTGAACGACCAATGCCCCGGTACTCCCAAAGAGGCAAAAGTGGATGCCAAAGGCTGCCCGATCGACAGCGATTCCGATGGCGTGCCGGATTACATGGACAAAGAACCAAAATCTAAAAGCGGAGTGCGTGTAGATGCGAACGGAGTGGAACTTACCAAAGCCCGGATGGCTGAAATGCAAAAACAAAACAATGATCCTAATTCAGCTGCTTTACATAAATATGCCAATAGTTCGGAGTTTAACCAAAAGCCCAGTGCTGAGTTCATGAAACAGATCGAGGAGATGGAAAAAGAAAGAAGAAAAAACCCAGAGAATAAAACCCCCAGCATAGTTATCCCTTATGATCTGCGCGTGGCAGACTGGAATAAGGACGGCTTCATCACTTCAGATGAAATTGCAAAAACGATCGATTCATTTTTTGACGGAAGCATTACCTTCTCTGCTGCGCAGATCAACAGGCTCATCGATTTCTTTTTTGAGCAGTAAGTTTCTATTACTCCCATTTGATTTTCTTACATCTATTTTCAAATTTACATGGCGGAAGCATTGTACATTCCGGCCGTTTCCTCCTATGAGAACACGTTTTTGCAGCTCTTCCTTATTAACACAGGCGTGTTTGTAAGTCTAAAACCAGCTATTTTTTATTAGCTTGATTTTGAAATAGTTTTGCTCGTAACGAATAAAATCGGTTTGCTATTCATGGTTTCCGTAGAAGTATGGGGCCTGATATGGTAAACTGTAAACCAAAACGCTATGATCAAATACACTATCATTCTCATGAACATGTTGGCCATCCTTTTAATGCGCGTGTTCTTTGCCGGTGACGTTACTGTAAAAATGGATGCTCCCTCAAAAGTAAAACAAGGAGAAGAGTATACCATTTCATTTACCATTAACAAAGGTTCTATTGCCGGTGTTGGCCACATGAAGCAGGAACTGCCTGCAGGCTTGGGCAATGCTACCGTAGTGGAAGCAAAAGGGGGTGAGTTCAAATACATGCCTGAAGATAATGTTATAAAATTCACCTGGATATCCCTCCCTGCCGATCAGGAATTTACAGTTTCTTATAAAGTAAAAGTAAATGCCGATGCACCAAACGGCAACGTGAACCTTGCCGGAAAATTTTCATACGTGCTCAATAATGAAAAACAAACATTCATGATCCCTGATGCTACGTTGATGATCGGAGAAGATATTGTTGCAGCTACCACCACAAAGCCGGAAAACACAACTACGGCTGCTGCTCCTGCTGAAACTACTGCCACTACAACCAAACAGCCTGAAACCACAACCACGGCTGCCACTCAACCTGAAACTACAGCTGCCACTACAACAACTCCCACTCAGCCTGAAGTAACTACACCTCCTGCACAGGCCGAAAACACCACCACTCAAACACAACCTACCACCACCACCACCACGCCAACCAATACTTCCACTACTGCGGAAGCAAAAACTGCGGCAACCATCACGGCAAGCAGAACGATCGTAGGAAGTCCTGAGGCCGGAGCAGAGTTTACCGTGGAAGTGAATGTAATGAAAGACGGCATGAAAGGATTTGCTCGTATACAGGAAACTTTGCCCATGGGGTTAACCGCCATGTCGCTTGACAATAAAGGCGGTACCTTTTCTTTCATTGACCAAAAAGTAAAAATCATTTGGGACAATCTACCTGCGGATGAGAACGTGAAGATTTCTTACCGTGTAGTTGTTGCCGAAAATGCTGCGGGAGAAAAAGCGATCTCAGGTTCTTTCTCCTATGTAGAAAACGATGATCCTAAAAAAGCAGAGATAGCAACAACCACTATATCCATCAAAGCAAAAACCGCAGTTGTTGCAGCAGATAATACTGCGCAGAACACTTCCAATACCACGGCAACCACAGCAAATAACTCAACGTCCAATAACACAACAAGCTCCAACACGCAAACTACCTCGAATACAAACACCCAAACTACCGCATCGAACACAAATATCATTCCTGAGCCTGAAAATAAAGTTTCATATAAAGTGCAGATATGTGCATTGTCAAAAATGCAGCGCGGTACTTCTTACTTCGAAAGTAAATTTGCCATTGGCGATAAAGTAAGCATGGAGATGCACGAAGGATGGAAAAAATATATGGTTGGAAAATACAATCAATATAAAGATGCCCGCGATTATCGTGAAACAGTGCGCTCAAAAGGAGTTGAAAGTCCATTTGTAACTGCATATAACACTGGAAAAAGGATTACTGTTCAGGAAGCATTAATGGTTTCAAGTCAACAGTGGGTGCGTTAAAATTCGGGAATTTTGTTGTTTTTTCGGTTGTAAACCCGAAATTCTTATATTTGGAACAATGAAGCGGTGCTTATTATTATTTTTCATCTCTTGCTCTTCATTCGTCTTCTCTCAGGATACGTCAAAACCTGTACTTAAGCCTTATTACCCCTATCCACACCCTTTTCCTCCAAACGGAAATCCGGGCGGTATTGATTCATCGGGTTTTGTAAATACAAGACTTATGCAGCCTATTATTGGCGCAGGCCCCAGTATGTTAACTTTTTTCGGAGATGTTGGGGATAAATCCTTTGCACCTTCTATCGGTCGGATGGGATTCAATGTTTCTCTCTCTGAATATATTTCCAGGTCGCTTCTGTTCAGTGCCAGAGCCATGTACGGAACACTGGCCGGAAATGAAACAGGAGCTCGTAATATAAATTTTGAATCAACTATTCGTTCGGGGGGTCTGCACATCGCTTACAACTTTGATAATTTCCTGCCCAGAAAAAGAAGGATCGATCCTTTTGTTCTGACCGGCATTGAATATTTTGAATACCTCACAAAAACAGACTTGTATGATGCATCCGGCAACCCCTACTATTACTGGAGCGATGGATCTATTATGAGTATTGATGAAAATGATCCTAATGCGGTCAATGCTGTACCCCTCATTCGCGATTATACTTATGAAACAGATATAAGAAAAATAAACAATCCTCTTTTTGGCAAATATTCCGAACATTCTTTTGCTGTGCCTGTCGGTGTGGGCGTGAATCTGCACCTGGCTCCACGCTGGAACTTCAAACTAGGCGCCACCATGCACATGACGTTCACGGATTATATGGACGGAGTTACAAAAACAAATAAAGGCACAGGTAAAGGAGATGGAAATAAGGATAATTTTCTTGAAACTTATTTCACTTTAACCTTTGACCTTTTCAATCCAAAACCACCTTACATCACTCCTGTTTCTGACGCAGACCTTCTTGCCCTTGCAGATGCAGATACAGACGGTGACGGTGTAATAGATTTCAAAGATTCCTGCCAGGGAACCCCTCCGGGTGTAGCTGTAGATCTCAAAGGGTGCCCTCTGGATACCGATGGCGATGGTAAACCCGATTACGTAGATAAAGAGATCAATTCACCGGCAGGATCCATTGTAGATAACGATGGAATCGCAATGAACGACTCTACCATTGCCCGCAAATGGCATATATGGAGTGATACGGCTAACCAATACATAGTGTATGACACCATTTTCAATCCAATGGCTGCTGCAGGAGCAGGCTGGAACAGTGGCGGCGGGCATACAGGACATGATGCGAACCAAACACCCGGGCACGATGCTATACATAACGGAAATGATAAAGGGCATGAACCTGCGCGTGACGCAACCATTGTGTATAGAAGAGAGCTGGTTGTTGAACTGGGCGCATACAAGGAAGGAGTTCCACCTACAGAAATGGGCAAGCTGCTAAGCGTACCCGATGTTAAAAGTTCTATGCTGCCTGATTCATCTACTGCTTATACGGCAGGTTCCTACGATAAAACTTCTGATGCAAACAAGAGAAGGGATGAGATGATAGCTGCAGGCTTTCCAAACGCCAAGGTGATGGTGAGAAATAAAGATGGCGCACTGGTTGAACCAACCGCAGATATTCTGGCCGGTTTCAAGGGAAATGGATCAAAGCCCAAAAATTCAAAAGAAACAGTTGAGCCGGTAAATACGAAAGGCAGTGTAGTTTACCGTGTGCAGCTGGGTGCCTATTCTAAAAAACTTTCTTCTTCCGTATTTAAAAATGCCGGAGCTATGATGGAACTTAAAACCGAAGATGGTTTGTACAAATACATGAGCGGCTCTTATCCATCTATCCAGGATGCCTTACAGCAAAGAGATGAGCTTCTTAAAAAAGGATACAGCGGTGCGTTTGTTGTTGCTTACAAAGATAGTAAGCGCGTACAGCTATCAAGTGTGAGCGGCGGTGTTATACAGCCCAAAAATGAAAATATTGAAGAGACAAAAACACCCAAAAGCGCCATCGATAAGAAGTTAATTTCCTTCCGCATTCAGGTAGGGGCATTTGTGAATGACCCTCCGGCTGATATCCAGAAAAAATTAAATAGCATACCCGGACTTGAAAAGAAAAAGAAATCGTCCGGGGTTACACAATATGTTGCAGGTAGATATAATAATTACCAGGATGCTCAGAAATTTCGTGACGAGATATCAAAGAAATACGGAGTATCTGACGCATTCACCGTGGCCTTCTTTAAAGAAGAAATGATTTCTGTGCAAGAAGCTATTGAGCTTACTAAATAATTGGCATTACTTTTGCTCCTGAGTCTCTATTAACCATTACCTAATATAACTGAATCATGAAAACAATCCTCATTCTTTCAACATCCCTGCTCTTTTCTCTGGCACTGTCGGCACAGGAAAATGGGGCTCAGCAAAGTGCAACTCCCAAACAGGAAAATCCTGCTACCAACAATGCCAAAATGCAAGCTCCTCCTACCGATAACAAAATTGCTGTAGGCGACCCAGGCATGCCGGCAGAAAGAAAATCAGCGCCTAAAAAAAGTACAGGCACAAAACCGAACGAAGGAGAAAGAAAATCAAAAGAAGCAGTTGCTCCCAAGTAGAGTTAGAACTTACTTGAATAATCCTTGAATCGTTTAGCATTCTTGTCCTTTTCGGAAAGGGAGGGAGCGGTTATTCCCCAATTGATATTCAAATCAGGGTCACACCAGGAGATACCATCTTCCGATTCTTTGTTATAAACATTGGAACACTTATAGGAGAAGATGGTATGATCCTCCAGAACCAGAAATCCATGGGCAAATCCAACGGGGACATAAAGCATCATCTTGTTGGCAGCCGAAAGTATATCTGAGAAGTATTGTCCGTATGTGGGAGATCCTCTTCGAATATCTACGGCAACGTCTAAAACAGATCCGCTGATAACCCGAACCAATTTGGCCTGCGCAAACGGAGGATTTTGGAAATGTAGCCCTCTTAAGACCCCTTTTTGAGAGAGGGATTGGTTATCCTGCACAAATTCTGTAGTAATGCCGTGTTTAAAAAATACTTCTTTGTTATAGGATTCAAAAAAATACCCTCTGGAATCCTCGAAGACGCCTGGCTGTATCACAACCAGGTCTTTTAGTTTTGTTGCAATGATCTTCATCAAGTTTAAGAAAAGAGCTGTTTAAAGAACGATTTCTTCTTCGGGTGAGCTGTTCTGTCATCATAATAACCATAACCTTGTCCGTACCCATACCCATACCCATAACCATACCCATAATTATACCCGTAAGATTTCGTATCTATATCCACCCCGTTCAGAACAACCGATAATCTCTTAATGTCATTTTCATTATGCAGCCTGTCAACGTTTTGCACAAAATATCTCTTAGAATATTCTGACCTGAAAATATATATGGGATAATCCACTCTTTGAATGATCGCGACTCCGTCCGTTACCAATCCTACAGGAGGAGTGTCGAGCACTACAAAATCATATTTCGTTTTTAAATAATCAACCAGATCATTCATTTTTTTACTGATGATGAGCTCAGAAGGGTTCGGAGGTATAGGCCCCGCAGTAATGAAGTCGAGGTTAGCAAATAAACTGTGCTGGATACATCCTTCCAGGGTATCCTTATCGATGAGGATGGTACTCATCCCCCGGATGTTCTCTACCCCAAATCCGAGGTGGATCTTCGGTTTACGCATATCCAGGTCAAGTACGATCACCCTTTTACCTGCATAGGCAAGTATTCCTGCCAGATTAATGGCAACAAATGTTTTTCCTTCTCCCGAAATGGTCGAGGTCACAGCAATAGTTTTTGCTCCCGGCGTATTATCAATGAACTGTAAGTTAGTACGAATAGAGCGGAAAGCTTCAGCGATCAGCGACTTTGGATTTTTATCTACCAATAGCTGGGATACAGGAATATCTTTTTTATACTTCGGAACAATTCCAAGTACAGATATATCTCCGTGTGTTATTTTAGTGATCTCGCTAACCGAATTAATTCCATCATACATGATATAACGTACAAAGGTCAGCACCAATGAGATCAATGAAGCTGACAGCAGTGTAATGATGAGAAGAATTGATTTTTTAGGTGAAATGGGAACTGTAGGGATCGAGGCAACATCCAGCACTAAGTGTTTGGATAAATTTCCGGCCTGAGATATCTGGTACTCAGTTCGTTTTTCAAGAAGGAGGTTATAGAATTTCTCATTGATGTTGAATAATCGCTGCAAACGAGAATACTCCACCTCTTCAGAGGGAATACTGTAATACTGCTTCTCAAGTTCTTTGATCTTGCCATCGAGATCTTTCCTTCGTATCTGAAGTTTTTCTTTTATAGAACGAACGCTTTCAAGCAGGAGCTTTTTTTGCACTTCTATTCGGAACTCGATGGATTTGATCTTTTCACTGGTTGGTGTTACCTGATATAAAAGCTCCTCCTTCATCTTCAGCAAGGTTTGAAGAGAAGTGATCTGATTGTTCAAAGCGGTTTCAAATTCAATCCCTGTGAGTAAGGAAACAAGCTGGTATGAATCAACTTCCTTTTTACCATCAATACTTTTCTCCAATTCGGTCAAAACATTTTCCCTTAACTCAAGAGATAGGGATTCATCTTCAAGTGTATTCAGGCGCAAAGAGCCGGCATCTGAAAATGTTTTGGAATCGGTTACCTTATTATCTTTTTTGTATGTATAGATGGATGTTTCCGTATTACGGAGGCGGTCAAACACAACAGCGAGCTGCGTATCAAGAAAAGAAAGTATTTTCTCTGAGCTTTCTCCTTTTTTCTCCTTGTCATAATCGATGAATTGATTTGCCATTGCATTTACAACATCAGTCGTCTTTTCAGGATTGTTGTCATGAAAAGATATCTCGATGGTTTTGGCAGCATCACTGGCCAGCCTGACGCTGAGGCGCGAAAAGTATTCGCTTGCAAGAACATCGATGTTGTTCACTACAAAATACAATGAGTTCTCTTTCACTGCATTTTGCTGGCTTTGTATCTCCGAGAAATTAATAGGTACGATCTTAAAGTCAAATTCGGGAGCATGGGTCAGATTTCCTGAAATGAATTTATACGACTTTGAAACACCGCCAATAGTATAATGTATTTCACCCCCATTGGCGTTTTCAAAATAAACATATATCCTTGTTCCGCAAATTGAGGGAGATCTCACATCCACTTTGGCAAAATAGGGACATGTTTTATACTGCTCATTCTCACGGAAGGTCCCCTCAGCAAAATAGGTAATGTTAAGAGGCAGTGTACCAAGAACCCTTCTCAAAAAGACCTTTGCCCTTAGAAGTTCAATGGATTTAGCAATATCATTCGATTCGGTTACAGCCTGAACATTTAAGATCCTGCTTGCTTCGTTTTCGTTATTGACCTGTAAGATCGTTTTAGACTCGAACACCTGGGGAGTATATCGAAGAAAAAGATAGGCCGATGCCAAAGCAATACCAAAGAATAAAATGATCCAAAGAAAGCTTTTCTTTAAAAGAAAAAGGAATAGCCCGAGCTCAAACTCATTACTGAGACTAGCCACTCGCTCTTTATACTGCGTGAACGAACTCGCCTTACTGCTCAACTGTTCAGCAATCATGTGTAATGATTTGGATTATTAAGGGCGTTTTATGAATTCTACAAACAATATAATTGTTGTAACGAATGTCAAATAAGGCAGAATATTTGCCATTACTTCACTGCTGAACCTGATCTTAGGCTCCACGTAAATAATATCGTTTGACTGGAGTACAAGATCCGCATGTTTCATTCCATCAATGGTAGAAAGATCTATCAGGTAAACCTGGGGATTTTTCAAATCACCTCTTATTAATTTGATCTTGTATGCTTTACCGGAGTTAGAAATACCGCCCGCCAGCGCTAGCCCTTCAATGAGCGTTGTATTAGCATTCTGTAGCGGAACCACTTTTGCCGTCCCTTCATTACCCGGGAAAATAGTAACCTTTCTGTTTGTAACATCAAGAAGAACAAATGGTTTATTATAGTATGATGCAAATTTTTCTTCGAGAAATAATTCCGCATCACGCACGGTCAAACCCAAGAGAGAAACCCTACCCAATAATGGCATTTTAACAGTACCATCAAAATCTACTTTATAACGAAGTCCTCCCCCATTTTGTAAATACGCACCTTGTTGGTTTCCACCCGACATACCTCCTTCGCTAATGGTTGTAACATCGATCAACTTAGCTCCGTCATTTGAAAATATTTGAAAGCTCAAAGCATCATTGGGTGCTATTTTATACTGAACAGGTTGAGAGGGCGGGAACTCGTCATATTTGTAGTTCTTGGGGGTCTTGAGCATAACACTTGGATTCAATGACCGGCAACCCTGAAATACAATTGCACCCATGAATAATACAAGCGATATGGTAATTATCCTTTTCATTAAATAAGCTCGTAAAGTTATGAAATTCTGGGAAATAGACTATCCGGACAACTTGCTATAAAGACGGCTCATTTCAGAAATTAAACGTGTAAAATGGTATTTTTCCTTTACATGATCCCATCCATTTTGAGAGAATTCCAGTCTTTTATCCTCATTATCGATTAACATTAATAGATTTGAAAAAAATGCGGTTTTATCATATACTTCAGAAAGCAGAGCCGTTTTATCTGGAATTACAACATTCTCAATACCTCCTACTCGGGTTGAAACTATTGGTTTATTGGCTGCTTGCGCCTCAATCAAGCTGACAGGGGTACCCTCATTAAATGAGGTAAGGCATACCACATCCAATCCGGGATATACTTTATCTACTTCTTTTTCCCAGGAAGTAAAAGTGATCACATCTCTTAATCCCAATAGTTTTACTTGCACTTCAAGATTTCGTCTTTCCTCTCCATCGCCAACAATAAATGCCCTTATCGTTTTCCGAGAATTCTCTTTAACGAATTTAATTGCTTCCAAAAAAAGTTGATGATTTTTAACAGGCACTAACCTTCCGACAATTCCAATGGCTATTTCACCTTCTTTCAAATCATATTTCGTGCGAAAGTTCATCCTTTTTTCATGCGTGTTTTGATGAAACCTGCTGAGATCAAAACCTAATGGAATGACATGGATCTTTTCAGCAGGAGCAATTCGATGCTCAACAGCCAACTCCTGTTTTTGCTTTTCGCTGATCGCTACAATAGCGGAAGATTTCTGGGCAAGATTTCTTTCGATCGTTTTATAAACAGCAGTCTTAAAGTTCCCAAAATACGAATGGAATACATGTCCATGATAGGTATGGATTATGACCGGAACTTTACAAACGTATGCTGCTTGCCTTCCAAGAGCCCCTGCTTTTGCAGCATGGGTATGAACTATATCAGGCTTAAACTCACGTATGATCTCTTTTATCCGGTTATATGCAGCAAGGTCGTCAAAAGGATTGATCGACCGTTTCATTTCCGGAATGATCCGGTAATCTACTCCCAGATTTTTTAAAATGAACTCTGAACTTCCTTCCGATTCATCCTTCATCCCTCCTATTAAGAGCGTTTCAAATTCAGGAGCAAGATATTTGGTAAGGTAAGCCGCATTATAGGTAGGACCACCTAAGTTGAAACGATTTATAATGCGTAATACTCTGGGCATGTCTTACTACAAAGTTAATTGATTTGCGGTTTCCACTCTTTTGGAGAAAAATTACGCTTATCATTGCACCAATGAAGATCCATAAAAATATTGCTGATGCTATTCTCCGATCGCTTCATGAGATATTTGATGAGAACAAATATGCCGATAAAGTAATTGAAAGGACCCTCAAAAGTAATCCCAAATGGGGTGCACGTGACAGGCGTTTCATAGCAGAGACCACCTATGACATCGTACGATGGTATAGGTTATTGCAGGAAATTACACCTAAAAAAGAAAGAGAGCTAGAAGGGATCTTCGGCACCTATTGTGAATGGAAGGGAGAATTACCTTCTGAGCCTTTACAGGAAAAAATAGAATCTGTTCAATCGATCCGAAAGATCAGAGAAAGTATTCCGGACTGGATGGATGAGCTGGGAGTTGCAGAATTAGGAGAAGACCTTTGGGATAGAGAGCTATCCTTTCTGAATCAAGAAGCAAAAGTTGTTCTTCGCACAAACACACTTAAAACCTCCAAGGCCGAACTGCAAAAAAAACTGCACGAGTCTGAAATTGACACGATGGTTCATCCAAATTATCCGGATGCGCTGATCCTGCAAAAACGAAAAAATGTATTTACCACCCCTGCTTTCAAGGAAGGATTATTCGAAGTTCAGGATGCTTCTTCCCAGTTGGTAGCCCCCTTTCTGCAGTTAAAAAATGGAATGCGTGTCATCGATGCCTGTGCAGGTGCAGGAGGTAAAAGCCTTCACATCTCAGCGCTGATGCAGAATAAGGGAAAAGTAGTAGCGCTTGACAATGTGCAGTGGAAACTGGACGAACTCAAAAAACGTGCACGAAGGGCCGGATCCTCCAATATAGAAACACACATCATTGACAGGCCCGAAGCAATTAAACGCTTTGAAAATACTGCAGACAGATTGCTGCTTGATGTTCCTTGCTCGGGATTAGGCGTTTTAAAAAGAAATCCGGATGCTAAATGGAAACTTAGTCTTGAATTTATTGAAAGAACAAAAATCTTACAACAAAAAATTCTGAATGATTATTCTGTTATGTTAAAAAAGGGGGGCCTAATGGTTTATTCCACCTGCAGTGTACTCCCATCAGAAAATGAAATGCAGGTGCAAAAATTCATCCAGCAACAAAACGGGGCATTTGAGCTTGTGGAGCAAAAAATAATTCTGCCAAGTGAAGGTTTTGACGGCTTCTTTATGGCGCGAATTAAAAAATCCTGATGCGATGCCGCGCTGACAGAAATAAGGGCCAAAAGCAGTGGAATAAACTTTCATTTCGTCCTATTCATATTTAATTATCTTTACCTCCGAACAAAAACATTTTTTATGAAAGGAAAAAAAGGCGGAGGAAGACCCCCCAGCAGGCCGGTAGTTTTTAAAGACGGCTTTTACATTGAAGTTCGCAATCGCGGCACCGATCCCGGGCATGGAATTAAACTCAGAAAAGCTACGCGTGAAGAAATGTTCCTGGCAGCAGAGGAATACCGCAAGATCAAATTAGTGGTTATTCTTGGAGAATATAAGAACGGAGAGCAGGTAAGCAAAAAGGAAAAAGAAGAAAAAGAAAAGGAAGAGAAAAAAGATAAAGCAAAAGAAGCTAAAACCGCAAAGCTCACTGCAAAAGGGAAATGATCCGGGTATGACTCACTGCGTTCTCTTCCGGTTTGTGGCCTGAGAACATTTTATCTACTTTCACCTTATTATAAATTTCAAGATCAAACTCCCTGTTTATTTCCAATGTGATCGGAATAGACACTCTACGGTACATTTCCTTGTAATCATATATTCTCAATCGGTTCATCGGCTGAATACTGTTATTGATCCACTTCCACTCCGCTTCAGAATATTTTAAAAAATTATAGATCGTAATGCTTGTATCCATGTGAGCAAAATGGTCGCTCAGATCGATCGAGTGGCTCATCACTCCTCCCTTTTTACAAATACGCTTAAACTCCAGAAGTATCCCTTCCAATGCAGAAGGATAGATATGCTCAAACGTGTTGTTAGATGTGATCAGATCAAAACTATCATCCTTAAAAGGCACTTTACGAGCATCCGCAACATGGTATTCTATCCTGAATTTTTCGAGGAAAGAGCCTAAACTATTGCAAGCCGGATTCTCTACCTCATCGATAAGTATTTTCAACCTCTCTTCTGAAGCAGACGGAAGAAGGGGTATTAATTTACCTGCGCGATAGCTGTCATAATATTTTTTCAGGGCCGTACGAAAACGCGGTTCGTTCATGAAGCGGCTCAGATCAATAGTGGTCACAGAATCGGCACCACACAAAAACATACCCAACGGAACTACCGGATACCATCCGGTGCCTATTTCCAGATGCGAGAATTTATCTGCATTACAATATTGCCTGAAATATCTATAGTGTTCTTTGCAATGCAAAAGGCGGTCTTCAAAATATTGATCCGAAAGATTGACCCCCCTGGTCACATATTTTTGAAAAAAGAAATTCACCTTGTGCTCAAAAGGCAAAAATGATATCCCTTTCTGAACAATTGCTTTATATATCCATTTCATCGGGTGCGAAGATAAGAAACAGCAACAAGTGCTGATAAAAATTCATTTTCTCACCTTAAATCTCAATATTTACGTTGCTATCTTTCATTATATTTGTCCACATTCTTATGGCAAAAAAAATAAGAGCCGAAAGCACTACGCAGAAACTGTCGTTTGCGGATTTCAAAAAGGAAATTCTCAACGACTACCGGATTGCCACCGAAAGCCGAGAAACAAGCCTCTTGGGCAGAAAAGAAGTGCTCACAGGGAAAGCCAAATTTGGAATTTTTGGAGATGGAAAAGAAATAGCACAGATCGCCATGGCCAAAGTATTCCGCCATGGAGATTTTCGTTCAGGATATTACCGCGATCAGACTTTCATGCTCTCTACAGGAACCCTCACACTGGAACAATGGTTTGCCGGATTATATGCGCATGCGGATACAGAAGCCGACCCGATGAGCGCAGGCCGGCAAATGGGAGGACATTTTTCTACAAGATCACTGAATGCGGATGGCAGCTGGAAAGACCTGATGAGTATAAAAAATTCTTCTTCCGATATTTCTCCCACCGGAAGCCAGATGCCACGTTTACTTGGCCTTGCTCTTGCATCGAAGTTCTACCGCAGCAACCCTGACCTTCAATCAAAGGAGTTTACTATTTTTTCCAACGAAGGAAATGAAGTGGCATTCGGAACCATCGGCGATGCCAGCACCTCCGAGGGAATGTTCTGGGAAACAATCAATGCCGGCGGAGTTCTGCAGGTGCCTATGGTTGTTTCGGTATGGGATGACGGACACGGAATTTCTGTCCCCAAAAAATACCAGACCACCAAGGAAGATATTTCTGAAGTATTAAAAGGTTTTCAGCGCGATGAAAATAAAAAGGGCTACGAGATCCTGAAAACAAAAGGATGGGACTTCCCTCACCTGTGCGAAACCTATGAGAGAGCGGTGAAGATCGCACGCGATGAACACGTACCCGTGCTTGTACACGTAGATGAAATGACCCAGCCTCAGGGCCACTCCACCTCTGGTTCGCACGAACGTTATAAATCAAAAGAGCGATTGGAATGGGAAGTTGATTTTGATCCTATCCGTAAAATGCGGGAATGGATCCTTAATTCCGCCATTGCGTCATCGGAAGAATTGGATAAGCTGGAATTGAATGCCAAAAATCGCGTGCGCGAAGCAAAGAACAACGCCTGGAAAGCATTTAACATTCCCCTATTACAGGAAGTTCAAACCATCGTTTCATTGTTGGAAGAACTCGCTTCTTCTTCTATACATAGCGAAGAGATCCATTCTCTGAAAGAAGGATTAAGATCAACTATTGATCCATCCAGAAAAGATGCTGTCTCCATCGCCAGAAAAGCATTGTGGCTGACAGCAGGAGAAAACAATGACGCGAAGAACAATCTTGCCGCGTGGATAAAAGAACAGATATCGCTGAATGCAGAGCGTTACTCCTCTTCTCTTTACAGCGAATCAAATTTTTCTGCCCTCAAAGTTACACCTGTTGATGTTCAGTATACTTCCGAAGAAAAACTCATTGACGGCAGAGAAGTGATCCGTGAGAATTTTAATGCCGTGCTTTCAAAATATCCTGCCGTCCATATTTTCGGAGAAGATGCCGGAAAAATTGGAGGCGTAAACCAGGGGCTCGAAGGATTACAAAAAAAATATGGGGAACATCGTGTGTTCGACACCGGCATACGCGAATGCACGATCGTTGGCCAGGCGATCGGTATGGCCATGCGCGGACTTCGACCCATTGCCGAAATTCAATATCTTGATTATTTACTTTATGCGCTGCAAATATTAAGTGATGACCTATCAACCGTTCAGTACAGAACGAAAGGAGGACAAAAGGCCCCGGTGATCATTCGCACACGCGGACACAGGTTGGAAGGAATCTGGCACAGCGGTTCTCCTATGGGTATGGTGATCCATGCCCTGCGCGGCATGTATGTTTGTGTTCCCAGAAATATGACAAAAGCATCCGGGTTTTACAACACACTTCTTGCTTCAGATGAGCCAGCTTTGGTAATTGAACCGCTCAACTCCTATAGGCTGAAAGAAAAAATGCCTTCAAACTTCGGAGAATATAAAATTCCGTTAGGAGTTCCTGAAACTTTAAAAGAAGGCAGCGATGTAACGCTGGTCACCTACGGGCCTAATTGCAGAATTGCGATGGAAGCCATTGCACATCTGGATAAAAAAGGAATTTCAGTGGAACTGATCGATGTGCAAACACTTTTACCATTTGATATTCATCACAGTATTGTTGAATCTTTGAAGAAAACAAACCGCATTGTTTTTATGGACGAAGATGTGCCCGGAGGCTCAACAGCTTATATGATGCAAAAAGTGCTGGAAGAACAAGGCGGATATAATTTCCTGGATTCAGAACCGAAGACGATCACAGCCAAAGCGCACCGCCCTGCTTACGGAAGTGATGGAGATTATTTTTCAAAGCCAAGCGCTGATGATGTGTTTGAAACGATATACGGTCTGATGAACGAATGTGACCCGGATAAATTTCCGGCACTCTATTAATTTCTTTGCGACCTTTGTGCAAACCTTGGCGACCTTTGTGGTTTAGGCTGTTCCAAATACAGAAACCACAAAGGACACGAAGAAACAAACATCCCACAAAGGTCACAAAGCAGAATTCAATCGTTTCGCACCATGAAAAGAATTACCGAATCCGACTCTCACTACAACCATCTTGAAAAAATGGATGTGAGAAAAATTCTGTCAAGCATTAACCGCGAAGACAAAAAAGTTCCGCAAGCAGTCAGCAAAGCAATTCCGCAGATAGAAAAACTTGTAAATGTAATTGCCTCCAAGATGCGAAAAGGCGGACGCCTCTTTTACATGGGTGCCGGCACCAGTGGAAGGCTGGGAATTGTGGATGCATCTGAATGCCCTCCTACTTACGGTGTTCCTCAGGGCTTGGTAGTGGGATTGATCGCCGGAGGTGACAAAGCCATACGCAAAGCTGTTGAGTTTGCTGAGGATGATACGAAGCAAGGCTGGAAAGATCTCATAATAAATAAAATTTCCAAGAAAGATGTGGTACTCGGCATTGCAGCATCCGGCACAACGCCTTATGTGGTGGGCGCACTCGAAAAATGCAATAAGAATGGCATTACAACAGGCTGCATCACCTGCAATCCGGGGAGCCCTGTTGCAAAGGCTGCAAAATATCCGATTGTAATTGTAGTGGGTCCCGAATTTGTAACCGGCAGCACACGCATGAAATCAGGTACGGCTCAGAAACTGGTGCTTAATATGATCTCTTCCTCTGTAATGATAAAGCTTGGCCGGGTGCAAGGGAACAAAATGGTAGATATGCAACTGAGCAATAACAAACTGGTTGAGCGAGGGACAAAAATGATCATGCGAAAACTAAAGATCCCTTTTCTTGCAGCACAAACACTTCTTTTGAAACACGGAAACGTAAGGGCAGCGCTTACAGCGAAAAAAATTACTTCATAAAGTATAGGCTGTATCTGATCATAAAAAAGATGTTCCCAAAGGGACTGGTTCCATCTGCCCTTACCACATCGGGGACTTTAACACCCGGCATGCTCCCTAATTCCAATGCATATCCATATCCCAATGACTCAGACATGCCCCCTCGTGGAGCGTAACCGAAACGGAAACCCATGTTAGATATGTCGAAAGAATTGGTTACATCATACGATTTAGGATAAGCAGCAGCCAGCACAGGGTTTGTTGCAGGATCTATTTCTATATTATCTATTGATGTACTTCCGAACAACAGATCAAAATACAATAAACCTTCTCCTTTCGCACGTCTGAGTCCGTATCCTTCAATATCCATATCGCAGCGCATGGTTGTACGCATCACACCTCCAATTGAAAAAATAGTGGTGTGCATATTCGTAACATAATGTCCTGGTTGTCCGCCAAAATCAGGAACCAATTTCTCGCCTGATGCAGCTACAAGCGTATCTTCGTTGATTGACAATGATTCGTTCAATGAATTTTTACAAAAGAGTATTCCGACTTTCAATCCGATCTGCCTTCTCTTTTTCATAGGTGTTTTAACAACATAGTTGGTTTGCACTCTGCCACTGAGAGTTGATTTCAATACGATACGCCTTTCTTTCTCAATATCCTTATCCATAAAATAATAAGCGCCAGACAACTCTATCACACTATATGAAGCAGGAGTATTTTTCGTATAACTTAATTCACCGTTGTCACCAGCATTTAAATTTGCTTCTTTAATAGCATCAAAATATGTCCCTACGGAAGTTTGAAAAGAGCCAAAAAAGGATGCATGTTCAGCAAGATGATATACACCATCAATATTTACTCCGAAGCTGGCAAATGAGAGAGGACGCATTCCAAAAAATATGCCGCCTCCTACATACATATTAGGAGCTTTGTGCGGATCTATCTCCAATATCTTATAATTGATCTTTTCTCCTCCTTTGAATGTAGCAGTCATTTGCTGGCCAAACGCAGCTCTATTCAAAACAGATGAGGCCGTAATAAAAATGAAGAGTATTACTTTTTTCATGTGATTGTTTTTTACAAAGATAATTATTCTGTAGACACGCCCAATTTGCGGATCTTAGAGAATGTGAGGACATCTCATTGAAATTAGTTAAATATCAAACTGCCTTTTCTTTCTGTTGAGCATCAATTTTTCTCTTCCCCGGATACACTTTCAGCGCTTCTTCAAGGCAAATCATAGAGTTCTTTAAATCATTCAAATTCAGAACGTAAGCTATTCTTACCTCATCCTTTCCTGCATCTTCAGAAAAATAGAATCCGGTGGCGGGCGCAAGCATCACAGTCTGGTTCTTGTATTCAAACTTTTCAAGCAGCCATTGGCAGAATTCATCCGAATCATTTACAGGTAATCGGGCGATGCAATAAAATGCTCCCTGAGGTTTAGGACAAAAAACTCCATCGATCTTATTCAGGGCATCCACTACAAAATCTCTTCTGGCTACATATTCCTTTTTAACCGCTTCAAAGTAAGAGGCTGGCGTATCAATAGCCGCTTCGGATGCAACCTGTCCAAATGTTGGCGGGCTCAACCTTGCCTGTGCAAATTTCAAGGCACCGGCCATCACTTCTTTGTTCTTGGAGATCAGCGCACCTATCCTTGCTCCGCAAGCACTGTATCGTTTAGATACAGAATCAAGCAGAACTACATTATTATCAATTCCCGTGAGATGCATGACCGAAACATATTCAGCACCATCATAACAAAACTCCCGGTAAACTTCATCTGCAAATAAAAACAGATCATGCTTCTGTACCAGTTCGCGTAATGCTTCCAATTCAGCTCTCGTATATAAATAGCCCGTAGGATTACCGGGGTTGCATATCATGATCGCCTTGGTCTTGCGGGTGATCATTTTTTCAAATTTTGTAATTGAAGGCAAGGCAAACCCTGATTCAATATAAGAACGCACAGGCTTCACCACCACTCCGGCCTGCTGAGCAAAACCATTGTAATTAGCATAGAACGGCTCAGGTATAATTATCTCATCGCCTTCATTCAGACAGGTCATCATAGCGATCATGATCGCTTCCGATCCGCCTGTTGTGATCATGATGTCGGAATAATCTACATTAATATTATGCGTTTTATAATACCCGGCCAGCTTCTTGCGATAGCTTTCAATCCCCGCGCTATGTGAATACTCCACTACTTTAGGAGCAAAGTTCTTAATGGCATTCAGCATCACTTCAGGCGTTTCAATATCCGGCTGACCGATGTTCAGGTGATATACTTTTCGTCCCGCTTTCTTAGCCTGTTCCGCATAGGGCACAAGCTTTCGGATGGGTGATGCAGGCATCTGATTAGCCTTCTGGGAGATCTTTGGCATAAATTATCTTATTAAGAGAGCAAATATAAAACAATAATTTCTTTAAGAAAATGTTTACTTGGCTTTTACTTCAGGTTTAACTTCCTTTATATTCCCTAAAAAGCGAAGTTTGGTGGGGGAATTTGAAGCGTTTGAAATAACTTTTACTGTCCTGTCCTGATGATCGAATTTTCCTTTTGTATTGAACGTAAGCAGAATCATTCCCGTTTCGCCCGGCTTAACAGGGTAATGAGGAAAATCTGCGATTGTACAGCCGCATGTAACTTCTATATCCGAAATTATCAAGGACACTTTTCCGGCATTCTGAAAAGAATACTCGATCTTGACTATCTTACCCTGTTCTACAGTCCCAAAATTATACTTCGGCTCAATAACTTTAAGAAATGCACTGCTGTCATTCTTTGACTGGGAATGGGCCGGGGAGAAAAAAACTATCCCGCACATAAAAAATATGTACGGGATAGTTCTTGGAGATATCTTCACAAAAAACCTCTCTTAGTGAGTAAGAGTAGTTGTAGTAGTACCCGCTGGTACCGGAGGAGCTGCCTGTACAGTACCTCTGATCTTCAATGTTTTAGAAGGGGTCTTTCCATTAGAAGAAACAGTAACTGTTTTTTCAAAACTTCCTACGCGTTTAGTATCGTAGTGAACTTTAATAACACCGGCTTCTCCTGGTTTGATAGGATCTTTAGGTGCTGTAGGAACTGTGCAGCCGCATGAACCGGTAGCACTGTAAATGATCAAAGGCTCTTTACCTGTATTTTTGAACTTGAACTCACGTGTTCCGTCTGCATCATACGGAACTGTTCCGTAATCAAGAATTTCATTCTCATATTTCGCATCAGGAGCATTCGGGTTTTCCGGAGCCACTGTTGCTGTAGGAGCTGCTGGTGCTGCTGGTGCTGCACCGGGAGGAGTTGTCTGTGCGTTAACAGCAAATGCAGTAAAACCTATTACAGCAAGTGCGAGGATTGATTTTTTCATAATTGATTATTTGAATTGTTAGAGGTTTAGATTTTTATTGTCCCATTCCGCCATTATTCTTTCCGGGGAAAGCTTCTTCTTGTGCAGGTCCTTCGATTTTTCCTTTTATAGAAAGCACCACAGGAGAGTTCTTGGCATTGGATGTCACAGTAACTGTTTTAGAGAACACACCCACACGGTTGCTGTCGTATTTAACTTTGATCACACCGCTTGCACCGGGAGCAATGGGCTCTTTAGGACAAGAAGGGGTAGTACAACCGCAAGAAGCCTGGCAGTTTGCAAGGATCAATGGTTCTTTACCGGTATTCTTAAAAGTGAATTCATGCGAACATTCATCCCCTTTTTGAAGAGTAGCAAAATCGAATGATGTTTCTGCAAATATTACTTCCGGTGCGTTTGGGTTTGCTTTTGCATCAGGAGCAGCTGGCGCAGCTGGTGCTACCGGAGGACCTCCTTTGGGCGTTTGTGCGAAAGAAATCCCTCCTAAAAAGAGGACGATTCCGAGCGTAAGTATTGACTTTTTCATGATATATTATTGTATGTGTTTTAAGGTTAGCAAAGTTAAAATATATTTTGAATTATCATTCGGGCTTCTTTTCAATTGGAGGCTTCATATTATCATCCTTTTTCACAGGCAGCGCTTCGGCAGATTCGGCATCCACAACATTGCCCTTTACCAATACACTAACCACAGGAGTTTTTGCGTTCGAAATAATAAGCAACTCTTTTGCAAATGTTCCGATCAACATACTGTCATAGCGCGCTTCGATAAATCCTGTAGCTCCGGGCTCTAAAGGTTCTTTCGAGCAAGTAACAGTTGTACAATGACATCCCTTTTTACAATCCGATACGATCAAAGCTTCTTTACCGGTGTTCTTGTAATTAAACCTGCAGGTCATTAATGAACCCTTTTTAACCGTACCGAAATCATGCATGGTTTCAGCAAAGGTGATCTCAGGCGCATTGGGATTCACCACCACCCCTGCCTTGCGCGAATCAGCCGGCTGAGCAATTACCGACCCGCCTGCCAAAAGAAATAAGATATGTAGATACTGCTTCATTTCAGATGAGTATTAATCCAAAACTGTGCCATAAACGTACCCTTAGAGCTGAACTTATGGGGTAAATATCGACAAAAAGTCACCTTGAAATATGATCATTATGCCATTCTTACCTGATTATTATCATTTATATGATTGGTTGGATTATTGACCTTCACCAAGTACGGATAACGAATAAATACGAATCTACAAATATCCAGCCGGGTTCAATTCGCAGATTCGCAGAGATTCGTTATCCGAACCTAAAACTTCAAATATGGACTTAAAAAATTTCACAGTAAAATCCCAAGAATCGATCCAGCAGGCACAACAGCTGGCGATGGGAAAAGACCATCAGTCGATCGAGAATGGACATATCTTAAAAGGCATTCTCAAAACGGATGATTCGGTAACTCCGTTCCTTTTGAAGAAGTTAAATGTGAACATTCAGATATTCACAAAGACATTAGACAGGATTGTTGACTCATATCCCAAGGTTTCAGGAGGTGGTGGACAACATCTTTCGAGCACGGCCAATCAGGCTCTTGCAAAAGCGCAAAACTACATGAAAGAGTTTGGCGATGAGTATGTAAGCATTGAACATTTGCTTTTAGGTATTTTATCTGCGAAAGATTCTACTTCTCAAATGATGAAGGACAGTGACATTACAGAGAAAGACCTGAAATCTGCCATTAAAGAATTGCGCAAAGGCGAAAAAGTAATTTCTCAATCTCAGGAAGAAACTTACAACTCACTGAAAAAGTATGCGAACAATTTAAATGAGCAGGCCAAAAGCGGAAAGTTGGATCCTGTCATAGGCAGAGATGAAGAAATTCGCAGAGTGCTCCAGATACTTTCTCGCAGGACCAAGAATAATCCCATTCTAGTGGGCGAACCCGGTGTTGGAAAAACAGCTATTGCCGAAGGTATCGCGCATCGCATCGTGAACGGAGATGTGCCTGAAAATATCAAGTCGAAACAAATTTTTTCCTTGGATATGGCCGCACTGATTGCAGGAGCAAAATATAAAGGAGAGTTTGAAGAACGCCTGAAAGCGGTGGTAAAAGAAGTGATCGGCTCTAACGGAGAGATCGTTCTTTTTATTGATGAGATCCATACCCTCATTGGCGCGGGTGGTGGTGAAGGTGCGATGGATGCAGCCAATATCTTAAAACCTGCCCTTGCCCGTGGAGAACTACGAGCCGTTGGAGCAACTACCTTAAATGAATATCAGAAATATTTTGAAAAAGATAAAGCGCTGGAAAGACGTTTTCAAAAAGTAATGATCGATGAACCAAGCGGAGATGATGCCATCTCCATCTTACGCGGCATAAAAGAAAAATACGAGGCCCATCATAAAGTACGCATCAAGGACGAAGCGATCATTGCCGCCGTAGAACTTTCTCAGCGGTATATCACAGACCGTTTCTTACCTGATAAAGCGATCGACCTCATAGACGAAGCGGCCTCCAAGCTCAGAATGGAAATGAACTCCATGCCGGTGGAACTGGATGAAGTGGAACGCAAGATCCGTCAGCTGGAAATTGAACGTGAAGCCATCAAACGCGAGAATGATAAAGATAAACTGAATGAACTAAGCAAAGAAATTGCTGAGCTGGATGACAAACGGAAGAGTTTGAAAGCAAAATGGCAATCTGAAAAACAAATTGTGGATGGAATTCAAAAAGAAAAAGAAGCCATTGAACAGTTGAAATTTCAAGCTACACAGGCTGAACGCGAAGGTGATTTAGGAAAAGTGGCTGAGATACGTTATGGAAAAGTAAAAGAAGCTGAAGCTCGTCTTGATTCTTTCAAATCAAAGCTTGCTGAAACCCAAAAGGACGGGAAGCAGATGCTAAAAGAGGAAGTGGATTCAGAAGATATTGCAGACGTTATTTCGCGCTGGACCGGAATTCCGGTGAGTAAAATGCTGCAGAGCGACAAAGAAAAACTTTTGCGACTGGAGGATGAACTTCATAACCGCGTAATAGGCCAGGAAGATGCTGTTTCTGCTGTGGCAAATGCCATTCGCAGGAGCCGTGCCGGATTGCAGGACATGAAACGACCCATCGGTTCATTTATATTTCTAGGGACTACGGGCGTAGGAAAAACAGAATTAGCGAAAGCCCTTGCAGATTATTTATTCAACAACGATGCTGCCATGACCCGAATCGATATGAGCGAGTACCAGGAGAAACATGCCGTATCACGCCTCGTGGGAGCGCCTCCGGGTTATATAGGTTACGAAGAAGGGGGGCAATTGACCGAAGCCGTGCGCAGAAAACCATATTCTGTAATTCTGCTCGATGAAATTGAAAAAGCGCATCCCGATGTGTTCAATATTCTCCTTCAGGTTTTAGATGATGGAAGATTGACAGACAACAAAGGCCGCGTTGCTAATTTCAAGAACACCATCATCATCATGACCTCCAATTTAGGTTCGCACATCATACAGGAGAACATGGAAAAGATGGATGAGTTCAATAAAGAAAATATTCTAGATGCTACCAAAGGAGCCGTGATGGAATTACTACGCAAGACCATGCGTCCCGAATTTCTGAACCGCGTGGACGAAGTGGTGATGTTCAACCCACTAACCAAAGCAGATGTAAAGGAGATCGTGAACATACAACTCGAAATGCTCCGAAAAAAATTGGAAGAGATGAATATCAAGCTCAGCGTGAGCGAATATGCCCTTGACTGGATCTCAACAAAAGGATTTGACCCTCAGTTTGGTGCGAGGCCCATCAAGCGTGTAATTCAAAAAAGCGTGCTCGATGAATTATCAAAACAGCTTCTTGCAGGAAAAGTGGAAAAGAATTCCGAAATAGTAATGGATATCTTTGACGACCCTTATTCAAAAACCGGAGAGAAAAAAATAGTTTTCAGAAAGCCAATAAAGGAATCCGAGAAAATAAATGGTAACGGAAACGGGAAGAAGAAAAAAGAGAAGGTGTAATCAGCTTTTAGAAATACTTTACGGAGCATATCCCCCTTTAGAGGGGACAGGGGGAGGTTTCAGAGGCATAATGAACGCATCAAAATTACAATATAACAAGACGTAATTCACCTCCCCCTACCCCCTCAGAGAGGGGGACATCCTCCGAATAAAACTATTCTTCAAACAACGATATCTGCCCTTTTGATTTTTCTTTCTTAAAAATCTCCTGCCTTTGTTGGCTGAACACCGTTGTATCAAACTCGAACTTATCTTTTTTGATATACTTCTTCACAGACATCTTGAAAAGATTCCGTATTGATTCCGCGATCTTGCCCTCTCCCCTTGTACGAGTACCAAAACGGCTGTCGTTCACTTGTCCTCCATGACAATCACTGATCTGATTCCATACTTTCTCTGCACGATCCGGAAAATTTTTATGGAGCCAGTCTTTGAACACATTGGCTATCTCTCCATTTAGGCGAACGATGGTATATCCCATGCTTGAGGCACCATTCTCCGCTGCAGTTTTAACCAGTTCAGGAATTTCATGGCTGGTAAGCCCGGGAATGATTGGCGCGGTCATCACGCCAACAGAAATTCCTGCATCAGAAAGTATTTTAACTGTTTTCAGACGATTTTTATAAGTAACGGTTCTTGGTTCAAGTTTTTGACGAAGCTCTTCATTCAAAGAAGTGATAGTAACCATCACATGCGCCAGATTTAATTTTGCCAGCTCCGAAAGAATATCAAGATCACGGACAATGAGCGCATTTTTTGTGATCATGGAAACAGGATGCTTGTACTTGAGACAAACTTCCAAC
>JAHEYK010000121.1 GCA_023251625.1 Bacteroidota bacterium | reverse complement strand
CCGCCGGCAACAGCGTAGCGGGTTTTTTTAATTCCTACGGAGCCAAAATAAAGAGCCACAATATAAAAGGTAGTGTCTGCAGAAGCATACATAATAGAAGATAACCTTCCAACAAAAGAATCCACCCCATACGTTTTTATGGCATCCACAGTGAGGCCCTGTGTGCCGCCCCCGCTGAGCGGTTTCATAAACGCAATGGGCAGGGCAGGAGTGAAGTCTGTATTTAATCCAACCATTGCAATTACGTGCGTGATGCCGCGGATGAGAAATTCCATCGCTCCGCAGGCCCGGAACACACTAATGCCAACCAACATCGCAACGAGGTAAGGAATAATTTTTATGACCGTTGAAAAACCTTCTTTAGCCCCTTCAATGAAAGCACTGAAGACATTTATTTTTTTGTAAACGCCTGCTGTGATGAAAGCCGTAATGATGGAAAATAAAATTATGTTGCCGCTCACTCCGGAGATCAGACTTTTTTCGGCAGGAGGGAGGGAGTAAAAAAAATAAACGATACCGCCCATGATCGCAGTAACAATTCCGATCCATAGCATCATCATCATATCCAGTATTCTTTGCCATAAGGAAACAACAATAATCCCGGCCAATGTTGCACAATAGGTGCAAATTAAAATGGGAACGAAAACATCGGTAGGGTCAAGGGCTTTTTGTTGTGCACGTATGGCCATTATGCTCACAGGAATTAACGTAAAACCAGCAGTGTTCAGCACTAAAAACATTATTTGAGAATTGCTGGCAGTCTCTTTTTCTGTATTCAACTCCTGCATGCTCTGCATGGCTTTCAACCCAAGCGGGGTAGCGGCATTTCCGAGCCCAAGCATATTGGCCGAAAAATTCAGCATGATCTGCCCGAGTGCAGGATGCCCTTTCGGGATTTCAGGAAATAATCTTCTGAAAAAAGGGCCTATAATTCTTGAAAGAAAATTTACCGCCCCGGCTTGTTCGCCAATTTTCATCAGTCCCATCCATAGCGTGAGGGCCCCGGTTAATCCCAATGAAACTTCAAAAGCAGTTTTGGAAGATGCGAAGGTGCCATCCACAATTTTCCCGAAAACTTCCATATCGCCAAAGAAAATAAGGCGGATGAGGCCTACCACGAAAGCGATGATGAAAAACGCCACCCATATATAATTGAGAATCATCGAAAAACGAATGTATACGAAAATACGAAATAGATACCCTTTTTTTCTTAACTTTAAACGTTGAACCTTAAACTTTAAACCTTTAGTTATGTATCCAGAAGCAATCGTAAAACCAATGAAAGCGGAACTCTCTTCCGTAGGATTTGAAGATCTTGTAACCACCGATGCAGTTGAAAATGCCATTGCATCTAAAGGCACTACACTGATGGTAGTAAATTCTGTATGCGGATGCGCCGCAGGCGCGGCACGTCCAGGAATAAAACTGGCTATACACAACGCAAAGCGTCCAGCCAAACTCACTGCCGTTTTTGCCGGTGTAGATACCGAAGCAGTTGCACAGGCTCGTAAACATTTTTTGCCTTATCCTCCTTCCTCTCCGGCCATTGCCTTGTTCAAGGATGGGAAGCTCGTGCATTTTGTAGAACGTCACCATATTGAAGGAAGGTCTGCTGAAATGATAGCAGATAACCTGAAAATGGCGTTTGAGCAGTACTGCTAAATTCTTCGTAAAGGTGAAACGGCACGAGCAATACGAAAGAGTATGAGAAAGTTTTTTTTCGTATTTCTTTTTTCGCTGTTCTTCTTTTTGAGAAGTTTTCTTTCTTATTCCCAGGGTTGCAGCGATGCGGGGGTTTGCACTGTTGGTTCGCTCAGCCTGATACAATTCAAATATGAAATTCTTCCGATAGAAATAAACACTTTGTCGAAAATATCAGTAGAAGATGTGCCACTGACGGCAACCAGAAAGGAAGAACAAAACAGCATAGAAAGAGAAAAACAGAAAAGCAATAATAGCCAGAAGCAAGCAGGAATTGATACAACTAAGTATGGAACACCTCCCTTGCAGGTTTTATCTTCTGTTGATTCATCAGGCAACCGCACAAAATCAAATGCATTTCACTATTACTATAAATATCCCAAATATTATTTCCATTTCACCACGTATTACGGAATTGGCGAACGTGGCACTACAATCATCACGCCCCAATTAGAAGTAAATGCCGTTCTTGTCAAGCAACAATTATTCGCTCAGGTAAAAGTGCCTGTTACGTTCATCAGCGGAAATCTTGGCAGAACCAACGGACTTAGCGATATTACCCTCAGTATGAGCTATCTCCCATTTAGCAAAAAGAAAAACAATATAGTTTTGACGGCAGGAGTAAAAATTCCAAACAATAAAGCAAATATTTCCAACGACTCGATTCCGCTTCCCATGGTTTATCAAACCAGTTTAGGAAGCACCGACATTTTAGCAGGTATCAAATTTAAGTACAAAAAATGGAACTTTACAGCGGGGTATCAACATGCGTTCAATGCCAACGGAAACCAATACTTGCACCATGCTGCATCTGATATAGGAGAATACAACAGTTATTTTGAGTCGAAAGAACTAAAGCGTGCCGATGACGGAGTTTTCAGAGCGAATAGAAATATCCAATACAAAAGAATCAGTGTTGAAGCAGGATTGCTTTTCATTTATCACCTCCAAAACGATGTTATCACCACTGCAGCAGGAAAACGAGAAGAAGCAAAAGGTTCTCAGGGGCTTACACTCAATCTCAACATTGCCGCATCCTTGCCTGTTTCTAAACATGTGGATGCTACATTTATTATTGCTAATCCGGTTATCACCCGTGAAGCCCGCCCTGATGGATTAGGGCGAAAATTAGTTCTCATTATCGGGCTGAAGTACAATATTTATTAAAAAATCTCCGATAGAAATATTTTTGCTTATTCACAAGCTTTATTTACCTTTGTGCCCGTCTTAGAAAAAAAAATTAATCGCTAATAACTCAGTCATGTCAACAACAACCAAAGTGGAAAAATTTGTGAAACATAAAGTGAAAGACATTTCTCTCGCTGCCTGGGGCAGAAAGGAAATTCTTTTGGCCGAGCAGGAAATGCCCGGTTTGATGGCTCTCCGTGAAGAGTATGGAAAACAACAGCCTTTGAAAGGTGCACGCATCGCGGGATGTTTGCACATGACCATTCAAACTGCAGTTCTCATTGAAACATTAAAAGCGCTGGGTGCTGAAGTTACCTGGAGCTCTTGCAATATTTTTTCTACACAGGATCACGCAGCCGCAGCGATCGCTGCGGCAGGCATTTCCGTATATGCATGGAAAGGAATGAATGCCGAAGAATTCGACTGGTGCATAGAGCAAACTTTATTTTTCGGAGAGGACAAAAAACCATTGAACATGATCCTGGATGACGGCGGGGATCTGACCAACATGGTTTTCGATAAATATCCTGAACTGATCAAAAACATTAAAGGACTTTCTGAAGAAACTACAACCGGTGTGCACCGTTTGTATGAAAGAATGAAAGCCGGAACACTTGCTGTTCCTGCGATCAACGTAAATGATTCAGTGACTAAATCAAAATTTGATAATAAGTACGGCTGCCGTGAATCTTTGGTCGATGCTATCCGCAGAGCAACGGACCTGATGTTAGCCGGAAAAGTTGCGGTGGTAGCGGGGTTCGGTGATGTTGGAAAAGGTTCAGCAGAATCACTCAAAGATTCAAAAGTTCGTGTAATCGTTACTGAAATTGACCCTATCTGCGCATTGCAAGCAGCCATGGAAGGTTACGAAGTGAAAAAGATGGATGACGCAGTTAAAGAAGCGGATATTATTGTTACCTGCACAGGAAACTATAATATCATTTCTGAGCGCCATTTCAAATCCATGAAGCATAACGCGATCGTTTGTAACATCGGCCACTTTGATAATGAGATCGACATGGCATGGTTGAACAAAAATCACGGCAAGACAAAAGAAGAGATCAAACCACAAGTAGATAAATATACCATTGGAGGGAAAGATATTATTGTTCTGGCAGAAGGACGTTTAGTAAATCTTGGCTGTGCGATGGGGCATCCGTCTTTCGTGATGAGCAATTCCTTCACAAACCAAACACTGGCTCAGCTAGAGCTTTGGGCAAATTCTTCCAAATACGAGAACAAGGTTTATACATTGCCCAAAACGCTTGATGAAAAAGTAGCGCGCCTTCACCTTAAAAAGATCGGTGTGGAGCTGGATACTTTAACCGAAGAGCAAGCAAAATATATCGGTGTGAAGAAAGAAGGCCCGTTCAAACCGGAATACTACAGATACTAGTACGTCATTGCGAGTCCCGATGAAATCGGGACGAAGCAATCTCTTGGAAAAATGCGAAAGCCCTGCAAAAATGCGGGGCTTTTTGTTTTTCAATCATCAAACTTTTTCGTGAGTCGTTTCACGATCGGGAAGTTGATAAAAAATTCCTTCGCTATTACACGAAGGATCGTGTAAGAAGGAACGGCCAGCAACATTCCTCCGATCCCTCCCACGGTTGCACCGATCAGGATCACCAGAAATATTTCAAGCGGATGTGCTTTTACGGAATTAGAATAGATCAAGGGCTGAAGAAAGAATGCATCGGTGATGTTTACGATTGGAAACACAATAAGAAGTTTGACCATCACAGCCGGCAGGGTCATTTCTGAGCCGGTGGTCAGGCCGATGAATAATCCAAAACCGAGGCCGATAAACGGACCTACGTAAGGGATCACATTTACTATACCTGCAAAAAGTGCGATAAGCAGGGCATGCTTGATACCCGCGATCGATAACCCGATAGAAAGAAGCGCCATCACCAGCAATGCTTCTATGAGGATGCCGATAAAATATCTTTTAAGCATGCGCTCGGCTTCTGAAAAAGCATTTTTTGTTTTATCGGAATATTCTTCAGGAACGACCGAGAGCAATGACTCAACGATCATCTTCTCGTCTTTCAAAAAGAAAAAGGTAATGAATGAGATTGCAAAGAAGGCAACGAAGAAATTTCCCAACCCGGCAATGAATTGATTGAAGAATAAAGAAATATTTGTTACTGTCAGAATCGACATCAGTTTATCCTGCAAATAGACCTGAAGATCAGCAGCAGTATAATTCACGTTGAATTTTTGCAGGATATTTTCAATAGCCCCAATAGGCTCTTGCAGCGAAGCGATCGCATTTGCTTTGTTCATGGAAGTAAGTATCTGCGCCTCTTCAGTGATCAGCGGAACGAAGATCATGGCCAGCAAAACAAACCCGAGTAATAGGGAAAGGAAGGCAAGCCCTGCGCTAAGCGTTTGAGATATTTTGAATGTTCCGATCCTGATCCTGCTGAAAAACCGGTCGATGGGTTGGCCAATGAGGGACAAAATACCGGCAATAATGATGTACAAAAATATATTACTGAAATACCAAACCGCAACAGCGATCAGTGAAAACACCACAGCAAATAAAAAATATTTTCGCATTTCCATAAATATCCTTACGAAAGTACGAACTTTGTCTCTTCTCGGTAAATGGATTCAATATCACACATAGTACTCGGTGCCGCAGTCGGAGAGTTGATACTCGGTAAAAAGATCGGCAAGAAAGCCATGCTCTGGGGAGCTTTGGCAGCCAGCCTTCCTGATATTGATGTTTTTTTTACCCCGTTCTTCGACCCGATAGATGCTTTGTTTGTGCATAGAGGAATTACGCATTCTTTTTTTTTCATATCCCTTATCATACCCCTGCTGGGATGGATCTTTTCCAGGTTCAATTGGAAAAGGAAAGCCACGCAGAAAGAATGGACATTTTTATTTTTTGTCACGATCCTCTCCCATCCTTTGCTGGACTCATGCACCATGTATGGCACAGGCATTTTAGAGCCTTTCAGCAATTACCGTGCTCAGTTCACCTCTCTTTTCATTGTTGAGCCGTTTTATACGGTTCCATTATTAACAGGCTTTATCGCTTTACTCATACTAAGACAGGATTCTTCAAAAAGAAAATTCTGGGCAAGATTTGGATTATGGTTAAGTATGGTGTATCTTCTGTTTGCGATCTGCAATAAATTTTATGTAAGCAGCGTATTCACAGAATCATTGCAAAAACAAAATATGCATTTTACGGATTATGAAACTTCACCCACCCCATTTAATAATATTCTGTGGAATATATTTGCGAAGGACACCAATGGTTATTGGGTAGGTTTTTATTCCGACCTTGATAAAACAAAGAACATTCAATATTCTTTTGTTCCCCGAAATGATTCACTTGCTGGGGACCTACTTCATAACGAACAGGTTCAAAAACTCATTCGGTTTTCTAACGGCTATTACTGCTTTACGATATGCGATAATGAGCTTCGCTTTAACGACCTCAGGTTTGCCTTTTCAGGGGAATTTGACTGTCAGGCAGACCGTAAGAATTTTGCCTTTTCTTTCGCCCTTAAAAAGGACGATTCAAAGCCCTATGGTATTGAAATCAAGCGAAATCCATGGAGCAAAACACGCTTTTATGGATTCTCTAAACTGGTTGAACGCGTAAAAGGCGTATAATTTTTTTGTATTTATTCCGTACTGTTCACGGGCCTATCGCCAACTGATTTTTGTATCTTTGTGAGACGCTATGAGCGACTCCATCAAGCACGAGTGCGGCATCGCACTTCTCCGGTTACTAAAACCACTTTCGTATTACCACGAAAAATACGGAACAGCGCTCTACGGGATCAACAAACTTTATCTGCTCATGGAAAAGCAGCGCAACCGCGGGCAGGACGGGGCAGGGGTTGCGAATATCAAATTTGATGTAGACCCGGGCACCCGTTATATCAGTCGCTACCGTTCCACTTCTCACAACGCACTTGAAGAGATCTTCCAGAAAATAAATGCCCGTTTTGTAGAGCTCGAGAAAAAGAAACCGGAAAGACTTGCTGACCCTGAATGGCTGAAAAAGAATGTTGCTTTCACCGGAGAGTTATTCCTCGGGCACCTGCGTTATACCACGTATGGAAATAACGGAATAGAATATTGTCATCCATTTCTTCGTCAAAACAACTGGATGACCCGAAATTTGGTGGTGGCAGGCAATTTCAATCTAACCAATACCGAGGAACTTTTTGATCAGCTGGTAGAACTCGGCCAGCATCCGAAAGAAAAAGCGGATACGGTTACCGTGATGGAAAAGATTGGGCATTTTCTGGATGAAGAAAATCAAACCCTCTTCAATAAATATCATAAGGAAGGCCTTTCCAATACGGAGATCACCCAAAAGATCATAGATAACCTGGACGTTCAGAAAATATTGAAAGACGCCACCAAAAAATTTGACGGAGGCTATGCCATGGCCGGGCTGCTTGGACACGGAGATGCATTTGTGCTCCGCGACCCGAACGGGATCCGTCCGGCATTTTATTATTGTGATGACGAAATTGCGGTGGTTGCTTCCGAGCGCCCTGCTATTCAAACATCGTTCAATGTTCCGCTTGAAAAGATCAAAGAAGTAAAACCCGGCTATGCGCTCGTTATAAAAAAGAACGGAAAAATATCCGAAGTAGAAGTGTTGCAGCCCAAAGAAAAAAAATCCTGCTCGTTTGAGCGTATTTATTTCTCACGTGGAAACGATGCTGACATCTACAAGGAAAGAAAAGCCCTTGGCATTGAATTATGCCCTGCGGTATTAAAATCAGTTGACAGCGATC
>JAHEYK010000120.1 GCA_023251625.1 Bacteroidota bacterium | reverse complement strand
AAGTGAATGGGCTTACCGTTCTTCCCAATCCTGACTTGCAGCCGGAAACCGGATGGAACGCAGAGATAGGAGCGAAGCAGGAATTTAAAATTGCCGGCTTGCATGGATATTTAGATCTTGCCGGCTTCAGGCAGGAATATAAAAATATGATGGAGTTTACATTTGGTTATTGGGTGCCTTCTTCCGTTAAAAACCCCACCGCGTTTGATTCGCTATTGCATTTCGGGGCCAAGTCCATTAATGTGGGAAGGGCAAGGATAACAGGAGCAGAGATTACTGCTGCAGTGGATGGAACCATCGGCAAAACACGCATTACTGTTTTCGGAGGGTATACTTACATACTGCCTATCGACCTGGATTATGATTCTGCCACATCCGGAGGTACTTACCATGGAAACATTTTGAAATACCGGTATGAACACACAGCTAAAATGGATGTGCAGGCAGACTATAAAAAATTCAGCACCGGCATCAGCATCCGGTACAACAGCTTTATGAAAAATATTGACAAAACATTTCAGTCCGAACTTTTCCATGATATTTATCCAACCTCCCATACCGGCCTTTATATTCTGCCGGGCTTAAAAGAATACCGTGAGCAGCATAACACAGGGGATTGGGTTTTTGATTACCGCATTTCGTATGAACTCTCAAAAGGGATGAGAGCTGCCGTCATCATCAACAATATCTTTAACAGAGAATACATGGGCCGCCCCGGAGATATTCAGCCTCCGAGAACGTTTGCGCTGATGGTGAGCGTGAAGATCTAGAACTTGTATCCTTTGTACTCTTTTGTGAATTCCTCATCCGGAATTTTCGGGTTTACTTCCAGATCGTGATATTCATACGCTTCAAATAATCCTTTTTCATCATATATTTTTATGGCACGGGGAATGAATAGTTCTTTATCGATATATAATATGATCTTGGAACAATAAACATTCGGAATTTTTATTTTCTGTCCGGGTTTTATATCGTTGTAGCCATTTGCTTTTCCGGAATTAGCTTCTAAGAGCATGTAATCGCTCAACTTAAATTTGCGCGCAATAGATGTGTATGTTTCGCCTTTTTGCACGATATATTCTACGTATTTAAAATCAGGATATTCTGCTGTAATAAAATAACAATCATGCCCATCGCAGCTGATCGTGCCTGTGTATTTGAAATAGCTGTCGAATTTATCCCCCGCAATGCCTATGTATGTTTTTATAATGTCTGCAAAATATTCAAAGCCTGCTTCATGAATAGTATGGTGCTGGTTCTCACGCATAATTGAGCCATAAGGATCCAGGCTCACGTTTACGTATGGAAAGCCGCCGGGACTTACAAGTACCTTGCCCTCGTTCTTTCCGCTTACCCACAGCAGCTCAGGGCCCTGCAGGTAGACATATAATTTTCTGGGTACGCGGTTTAATTTTATCTGCGATTGGGTAGGTATTAATTTTCCATTGATCCTTTCATTGCATTTAAGATGGAACTTGATCGTTTGAATTTTTTCTACTGCGCTGATCGTATTTTGCAGGATCTCTTTGCAGGTGGGAACTGGCACGTAAGAAGTAAGCGAAAAAAATAAAAGCAGCAACGATCCGCAAATTATTATTCTTTTAAAAGGCATCTGCAAATTTACGAAAGAAAGACACGGGAGGAGGATAGGAAACCAGAACGAAACTATAATCACCAATCAATTTCTATCTTTACCCAATGAATATCCTAGGTGTTATCCCGGCTCGTTATGCATCCACCCGTTTTCCCGGCAAGCCCCTGGCTGATATCAAAGGAAAGCCTATGATCCAGCGAGTGTACGAGCAGGCAAAAAAATGCAAGCTGCTGAATGAAGTCATTGTTGCCACCGATGACAAACGAATCGAAGCCGCTGTCAAAAAGTTCAAAGGTAAAGTGGTGATGACATCCGATAAACATGAAAGCGGAACAGACCGATGCCATGAAGCGCTTAAAAAATACGGAGGAAAGTTTGATGCAGTCATTAATATTCAGGGAGATGAACCTTTCATTCATCCTGAACAGATCTCAAAAGTTGCAAACTGCTTTAAAGACAAAAATGTTCAGCTGGCAACATTGGCGATGAAATTGGACAGCATTCATGAGCTTACAAATCACAATACGATAAAGGTCATTATCAATAAAAGGAAAGAAGCGATCTATTTCAGTCGTACTGCCATACCCTATTACCGGGGAGAGGATTTTACGGAGTGGCTTAAAATGCATACCTATTACAAGCATATCGGCATTTATGGTTACAGAACAGATATTTTGGCTCAGGTCACCAACTTAGAACGCTCTTCTCTCGAAATTGCCGAATCCCTTGAACAGCTGCGCTGGCTTGAAAACGGATATAAAATAGCGGTTGAGGTTACCAATATGGAATCTTATTCCATAGATACCCCTGAGGACCTTAAGAAGGCTGTGGACAAGATGCGGTAGGATATCATTAAAGTGAAATCTAAAATTCGTATATTTGACCTATAGGGGAGTACCTACAGTGTCGCGTACAATTCCTTTCATAGATGAACATCGACAAACACATCAGCGAACTTCTTTTTGAGCACGATTGTGTGATTGTTCCCGGTTTTGGAGGATTTATATCCAACTATTTTTCTGCAGGAGTGAACGCAGGCAAACACCAGTTTCATCCTCCTTTCAAAAAGATATCGTTTAACCGTAACCTGAAAAATAACGATGGCTTGCTGGCCAATCAGATCGTTCAGGCAGAAGGTATTTCATATTCGGAGGCTATTCGTTTTATTTCAGAATATGTTGAGAAGCTGAATGTGGAATTACAAACAGGCAAACGTTTTGAGCTTAACAAGATCGGCACGTTTTATCTGGGTGAAGAGAACACCTTGCTTTTTGATCAGGATGAAACGGTAAATTATTTGCCTGAATCGTTTGGACTGAATACGTTCAACTTTCCTGCTATCAAACGTGAGCCGATCGAACGAAAGATCGAGAAGAAATTAAAAGACAAAATAATTGTTCCTTCGAAAGAACAAGGAGCCATAGTACCTACGAAGAGGAGGGTTGCACCTTATCTTGCAGCAGCTATTTTAATAATTGCAGTCCTCTTATGGATCCCTTTTCAGTCAGGACTACTTAAAAATGTGGACTACTCTTCTTTAAATCCATTCGGCCCCAAAGGAACTCCGCTCTATAATTTTTCAGAGGGCACATGGAACGGAGATGATGTATCAAATGATAACGTCAGGAACCTGCTCGCTGTTGCATCCCCAAAGAACGATACGTTGCACTATTTAAACATTCTGATCGGAGGTGGTCAAATTCCTATTGTGGTTCAGCTCAATGATGATGCAATTCCTGTTGTTAAGCCAAAGAACACAGGAAAAAGAGTTGGCGGCCGTTTTCAGATAATAGGAGGAGCTTTTTCTGTCATTGAAAACGCGGAGAAATTTGTAAAAAAATTAAAAAAACTTGGTTACAACGCGCAGATCATTGATAAAAAACTCCATATGGTATCTTATGGCAGCTTTGCAACGCGCGAAGAAGCCTTGCAGGCGATCGAAAAGATCCGGGCTGTGCAGAATGACGTGTGGCTGATGACAAATTAATCTCCGGATGAGATATTTTCTCTTCTTTATTTCATTTTCCTTTCTCGTAACTTCCTGCAAACCTCCTCTCCCGGTTTATTTTGATAAACCTATTGGAACGCAGGTCCAGGGATTCGATACAGCCGTGATCGGTAATTATATTCCTCTGGAAGATGTACTTGACAAAGGCGCAAAGGAATTCTCTGAGAAATATATAGTGAAGTACGATAAGATCGTTCCAAGAAATGCAGATATATCGCTTGACATGAACGGCACCAATGTTAATTACAATGATGTTAAAGCGATCATGGGAACTACAGCAGATTCTACTAAAAAGGATAACGCAAAGTCTTGTGACAGCCTCTTTAAGAGTCTATGCGCTTTTAACGAATTGACCTCAGCCAAGCTCGGCTCTATCCTTGATAAAAAGGGGCAAGCCAAGACGGTAGCCGGAATGGTCAAGATCACCTATGACAGGGTGCTTTTTATTTCGCTGGATTCAGCAGGGAAGAACAGGCGCGATACTCTTTTGTTGCTTGGTCCCGCGCTGATGCTCACAAAATATTCTGATAAATATTTTCTGAACTTCAAAACACCTTTTGGCTGGGAGATATTGCAAATGGATATATGGGAAAATAAATTTCTGAGCGCAAGGCTTTTCTATTTCACAAACTATAATGATTGCGCTGCAACGGAAGCGGAACTTACTTCTTCCACCCAAACTATCTACCCCGGCCTCAAGCCCATACAGAATGCAGAGAAGAAGGTGGTCGGGTTCAAGGCCATGCTGGATCCTAAAATACTGCTGGAAAAATTCAAGAGATCGGAGGAATCCGTACTTCTATACAGGATAAAATAACTTTATTCGCCTGAAGGATTTTTCTCCCTGCCTCTTCTGTAGATACGTATGGCTAGATATATGGTTGCACTGAACAGGATCAGACCTAACAGTGCCCATACATAGCTGAGAGTATCTTTTTTCACCACAATAAAAACAATGGAGACAAGAAAAAGTGTGGCTACCTCATTCCACATACGGAGTTTAAAGGGAGAATATTTAGCAATGTCTTTCCGGAATTTGCTGTACATAACATGGCATTGCATATGATATAAGGTTAGTCCGAACACAAAAGCAAGTTTTAACAGCAGCCAGGCGGGAATGTTCAAGCCATAGTTTTCATATAAAACCCATCCTCCAAAAATGTAAGTGCCGAATAGTGAAGGCCAGGTGATGCCGTACCACAACCTTCTTTCCATGAGTTTATACTGCTTCTGCAAAATGGATCTTTCCGGTTCCGGTTTTTTTTCCGCTTCAGCATGATAGATGAACAGGCGTACGATGTAAAATAATCCGGCAAACCAGGTCACTACAAAAATGATGTGAAGGGCCAAAACATATAAGTTCATGCGTTAAACCTACATAAAATTTTTGATTTAAAAATTACCCGCATACAAAGTGAAAATTTTATGTAGGTTCCCTCTTTCCATGTGATCCAATTAAGCGGTACAGAGGAAAGTTAAGTATTTCTATCTTTGTCAAAACTTGAAGATCATGAAATCAAAAACCTCCAAAGAAACGTTCACAACTACCACCGAAATAGTTCTTCCCAATGATACCAATGCGCTGGGTAACCTGCACGGAGGTAAATTAATGCTGTGGATGGATGTTGTTTCGGCAATTTCTGCATCCCGCCTGTGCAATCAGGTAGTGGTTACCGCCTCTGTGAACAATATTTCTTTTCGGGAGGGGATCAAATTGGGAAGCATTGTTACCCTGGAGGCAAAAGTTTCTCGTTCGTTCAATACTTCCATGGAAGTGGTGATAGATGTCTGGGTAGAAGACCGCATTACTGGCGATAAGAAAAAACACAATGAGGCTATCTTTACTTTTGTTGCCTTAGAACAAAAAAATGGCAAACCTGTTCCTGTCCCTGAAGTAGTGCCTGAAACGACCGAAGAGAAGAAAAGATTTGATGGGGCATTACGGAGAAGACAACTCAGCCTCATCCTTGCCGGAAAAATGAAACCCGATGACGCAACCGAATTGAAAGCACTTTTTGTAAAATAATTCATGGCTGACAGCGGCAACGAGAAATATAATGATCTTGGCCTCGGCACGAAAGCCAGTGCGGGCACTCAACGCTCCCTCAACAAAGATGGCACGTTTAATGTAAAAAAACTAAATGTACCTTTTTCTGAACGGGTAAACTTTTATCATTCACTCGTGTCCATGCCCTGGACAAAATTTTTCATTCTTATCATTTCGGGGTATTTTTTGGCTAACCTCATGTTTGCCTGCATTTACATGATGATAGGAGTCGAACATCTTACAGGCATTGACGGCCTGACCACTACAGATAAATTTTTGGAGGCATTTTTCTTCAGCTCTCAAACGCTCACTACACTTGGCTACGGACGCGTTGCTCCGGTCGGAACGGCCATGAGTACAGTAGCAGCCATTGAATCCATGATCGGACTTTTATCATTTGCCCTGGCTACCGGTATGCTTTACGGAAGATTTTCAAAACCATCGGCAAAGATCAAATACAGCAACCATGCGGTGATCGCTCCCTACCAGGATATAAATGGGTTTATGTTCCGTGTGGTAAATCCGCAGAGCAATCAACTCCTGGAAGTAGAAGTGACAGTAACTTTGTCTATGAAAAAGACCAATTCGGAAATGAGAGATTTTTTTCAACTTCCACTGGAAAGAGCTAAAGTTGTTTTTTTGCCTTCCAGCTGGACGATCGTTCACCCAATATCTTCTTCAAGTCCGCTTTATAAATTAACGAAAGAGGAGGTTTTGGCGAAGGATGCTGAATTCATAATCATGATGAAAGCTTTTGATGAATCATTCTCTCAAACTGTTTATTCCCGATCATCGTACAAAGCCTCCGAAATAAAATGGGGCCAGAAATTTGTATATGTGATCAAGCAGGAAAAGGATATGATCACAGTAGATGTTGGACGCATCGATGAGACTGAAAAGGCAGAATTGAATAAAATTCCTGACTAAACGTTAGCAAATTTTATAATCTCTTCTTCATTTATCAGATTCATGCACTTAAAATGACCTTTTGGACATTTTGAATACCCCAACTTGGAGCAGGGCCGGCACGATAGGCTGTTTACTTCTGACTTCTGACTTCTGACCTCTGATTTTCCATAATACGGATACATGCCAAACTCAGGGATCGTATTTCCCCAGACCGAAACAATTTCTTTTTTGAACGCGGAAGCAATGTGCATGAGGCCCGTATCGTGACTGATTATTTTTCTTGCCTGTTTTGTGAGAGAGGCAGATTGATTCAGATTATATATTCCACATGCATTAAATATGTTTTGGCTTTTGACCTGCCTGTCCGGCAGGCAGGCTTTTGACTTTATTCTTTCTCCTTTATCCCTATCCTCCTTCCCTCCTAATAAAACCACGGGTTGATTTAACTTGCTAATAATCGAAATTATTTTTTCGTCCGGGAGCTGCTTGGTAAAATGTTTTGCCCCGATCACAAAGCCTATATGTCCATTGTGAAATTCTGAAGGAAGTGTTTTGATATCCACTTCATCTTTTACCGGAATGAAATAATCTAAACCTTTTCCGTCATTCTTGACTCCAAGCCCCTTTGTCGTTTCAAAATAACGGTCAACGATATGTACATGCGGAAGTTTATTGATACGCAGATTGACCATTAGCCATTTCTCAAGATTCAATTTGTGAAACGATTTCGATCTCTTACCCAGTATTGATTTTACCTGTGCAGAACGCAGGTTATGATGCAGATCGATGACATAATCATAATTTTCTTTTTTCAACTCTTTTGCAACCTCCGAAACATTCTTTTCGATCGCATAAAGTTTATCAACGTAAGGATTGTTCTCAAGAATGCCTGAGTATTGTTTCTTGGTCAGGTAATGCACTTGTACATCTTTCAGCTGTTGTTTAACGCAGCGGATAACAGGCGTAGTGAGAACAATATCTCCGATGGAGCTGAAACGTATGATGAGAATTTTTTTCAATGGGTAAAAGTAGAAATAAAAAACCCTGATCCCGAGAGCAATCGGGACCAGGGTTTTAAAAACGAGATAAGAGACTAATTATTTTCCGAAAGACATAGTAAAACCAATGT
>JAHEYK010000119.1 GCA_023251625.1 Bacteroidota bacterium | reverse complement strand
ACATTTTTTATCTGGAACATCACCACTACGTTTTGGGTGTGCAATGCTTCTATGGGTGGCGGGGCTGCTGCCATTCTTTGCAATTCGTTTTTGATGTCTGCTACCTTCTGGATATTCCACATCGTAAAAAAACGCTTGTTAACTTCAAACTTCAAACTTCAGACTTCAAACGTTGTCTTTGTTGTATTCTGGCTCTCTTTCGAATTCATTCATCACAGCTGGGAACTCACCTGGCCCTGGCTGGGATTAGGGAATGCTTTCGCATCTCTTCCTTCTTGTATTCAATGGTATGAATACACCGGCACTTGCGGAGGATCTCTGTGGGTGCTGGCGGTTAATCTAATGATCTTTGACCTGATAAAATTCCCCATTAATAAGGCGGGATTAAGGGGGTTGTCGTTCAGTAAACTCATTCAGATAACATCAGTTATAGTATTACCAATTTTAATTTCACTTTTAATTTATTATTCATACAACGAAAAAACAGATCCTGTAAATATGGTAGTTGTTCAGCCGAACATTGATCCATACAGTGAAAAGTTCAACAGCATGAATTCTCAGGAGCAGCTGGAAAAAATGCTGGCACTTGCCCAACAAAAAGTAGATTCAACAACGGATTATTTGGTGTGCCCCGAAACAGCTCTCACCGAAGATATGTGGGAAAATGAACTGATGCAAACATCGAGCATCAGGCGTATCAAAGAGTTTATAAAGCCATTCCCGAAGTTAAAGATGATCGTTGGTGCATCGACCAAGCACTTGTATCAGAAAGGGGAGCAACCCTCAGCCACCGCACACAAGTTCACACAGGAGGATGGATATTATGATTTTTATAATACAGCACTGCAAATTGACAATTCAGAAAACATCCAGATATATCATAAATCAAAACTTGTTCCCGGAGTGGAGCGCATGCCATACCCTGCCGTATTTGGCATTCTCGGAAAACTAGCTATTGATCTGGGAGGCATGAGCGGCAGTTTAGGAACGCAGGAGGAGAGAACGGTATTTACCTCACCCCTCGCTCCCCTCTCCCGCGGGAGAGGGGATGGGGGAGAGGTTGCCCCTGTTGTCTGCTACGAATCCATCTTCGGAGAATATGTAACGGGATATATCAAGAACGGAGCTTCGCTCATCTTCATCATCACCAATGACGGCTGGTGGGGAGATACGCCCGGGTATTCCCAGCATTTGATGTACGGAAGATTGCGTACCATTGAAACACGAAGAAGCATTGCGCGTTCAGGCAATACAGGAATCTCCTGTTTCATAAATCAACGCGGAGAGATTTCGCAAGATACAGAGTGGTGGCAGCCGGCTGTGATAAAAGGAAGCATAAACCAAAATTCCGGCGAAACCTTTTATGTGAGATTTGGGGATATTATCTGGAGGGCGAGCTTTTATCTCTCCATCCTCATTTTACTCTATTCGGCAGCACTTTCTATTCTGAAAAGAAAAGCAGAATGAGTCAGTAGGAAATTTTTATCTGCTCCAGTTTCTTCCTCTGGATATCGGGCACCAATGTTTTATCTGCGGGAAATCCAATCGGGATCAGTAAAAATGGCTTTTCATTTTCCGGTCGATTCAGGATCTTTGAAAGAAAATTCATAGGACTGGGCGTGTGGGTAAGTGCAACTAACCCGGCATGATGAATGGCCATCAGCAAAAATCCGCAGGCGAGACCCACTGATTCCGTTACGTAATAATTCTGTCTCTTTTTATCGCCCGCCTGAGTTTCAAAACTCCTTTTGAAAACAACGAGGAGCATAGGCGCAATTTCAAGGAACGGCTTGTTCCAGTCAGTCCCGATATCTTTTAGATCCTCAAGCCATTCATCGCTCATACGCCCTTCATAGGATAATTTTTCTTCCTTCTCCGCTTCTTCTCGTATCTGTTTTTTGAGAGTAGGATCTGAGACAACGCAAAAGGTCCAGGGCTGTTTGTTCGCTCCCGATGGTGCAGTATTGGCTGTGAGAAGAATATTATCAATTATCTCCTGAGGAATTTCGCGTGGAGAAAAATCACGAACCGTTCTTCGCTTGTTTGCCCAGGTATAGAAATCCAGAGAACGTTTTTTTATTTCTTCGAGCGGGTAGGTCTCCTTCGAGTAAAGAATGAATTTTGGTTCTTTGCTCATGATAATTTATCCGAAAGCAATTTCATTTCAATTGCAGGAGAGATCTTTTCGTAGAGGATGTGATATACAGCTTCGGTGATCGGCATTTCAACTTTGTATTGCTTGTTGATCTCATGCACGCATTTCACGCCATAATATCCTTCAGCAACCATATTCATTTCTGTCTGAGCTGATTTTACCGAGTAGCCTTTGCCGATCATTCCTCCGAATGTCCGGTTACGACTGAACTGGGAATAGGCAGTAACCAACAGATCTCCCAGGTAAGCAGAATCTTTTATATCACGAGTGATCGGATGCACCGCATCTACAAAACGTTTTATTTCTCCAATACCGTTCGAAATGAGGACAGAAAGAAAATTATCTCCGTACCCGAGGCCGTGGCAAATGCCGGCTGAAATAGCTATGACATTTTTTAAAACGGCCGAGAACTCTGTTCCGTAAATATCATCGCTGGTGGTTGTTTTTATATAACGGCAGGCAAGCTTGGAAGCAAGAAATGCAGCACTCTCATTATTTTGAGAGGCTACCGTGATATAAGACAATTTTTCCATCGCCACTTCTTCCGCATGCGAAGGGCCTGCGATCACCCCGATATTTTCTATAGGAACTTCATAGACCTGGTTGAAAAACTCGGCAATGATCAGGTTATGCTCCGGGACGATCCCCTTAATGGCCGAAAATATTTTTTTGTTTTTAAGGTCTTCTTTGCTGATCCCCTTAAGTGATTCTTTCAGAAACGCTGAAGGAACAGCCATGACCAGAACATCGGATTCAGCGACCAGCTTTTTCAGGTCAGAGCTCACATTTAATTTTTTTTGTTCAAATTCTACGGAAGAAATATAATTAGGGTTGTGATGATATTTTTTAATGTAATCAGCAGTTTCTTTGTTGCGCACCCACCAGCCTACTTGACCACAATTATTACAAAGCATCTTCACGATTGCCGTTGCCCAGCTTCCTCCTCCTATGACGGCAATTTGTTTCATTAGATGCGGGGTGTAAAGTTTGCCACAAAGGCACAAAGACACAAAGGTTCACCAAGAATCCCTTTGTGCGTCTTAGAGCCTTTGTGACTTCGTGGCAATGCCTGTATCATTTTGTAAGTGAAAATATTTTCCCTTCTCTCGTAAGTCTTTTTTCTTCCGTCAACTGATTCAGCATCTTTTCCAGTTTTGTTTTTGATAAGGTCGCATCTCCCATCTCTGCCAGTATTTCCACAGATGTTTTTCCTGTAGCTGCAGAGTTTAATACAGAAATTATTTTTTGTATCTCAGGACTGTCCACACTTTTATTTTCTATTTCAACAGGCGCAGCAACCTTCACTACTTCGGGTCTCATTTGCTCGCTCTTTTCATTTTTTTCTGGTGCTCGCGAATTCGACCCTTCGGGTCTCATTTGAGGAAAGAAAAGCACATCCTGTATGCTGTGCGAATTTGTCATAAGCATACAGAGGCGGTCAATGCCGATACCGATCCCTGCTGTAGGAGGCATGCCATATTCCAGTGAGCGCAAAAAATCCTGATCAATGAACATGGCTTCGTCATCGCCCCGTTCCATGAGCTTTACCTGTTCTTCAAAACGAGCACGCTGATCAAGCGGATCGTTCAGCTCGGTGTATGCATTGGCAAGTTCTTTTCCGTTCACCATTAACTCAAAACGCTCCACGAGTCCCGGCTTACTTCTGTGTTTTTTAGTGAGTGGACTCATCTCCACCGGGTAATCAATTATAAATGTAGGCTGGATGAACTTACCCTCGCACTTTGCACCAAAGATCTCATCCACTAATTTGCCTTTGCCCATGGATGGCTCCGTATGAATTCCAAGTTTTTCGCAGACCCCGCGTATCCCGGCTTCATTCATGCTGCTGAGGTCAAAACCCGTTTCTTCTTTTATGGCATCCAGTATTCCTATACGTTTGAAAGGTGCTTTGAAAGAAATTGTTTTATCACCCACGGGCAGTTCGGAGGTACCATAAAGTTCTTGGGCAACTTTTTCCAGCATGCGTTCCGTAAAATCCATCATCCAGAAATAATCTTTATAAGCCACGTAAAATTCCAAGATGGTAAATTCCGGATTGTGAGTCCGGTCCATTCCTTCGTTACGGAAGTTGCGCGAAAATTCATAGACAAAATCAAACCCCCCAACGATCAATCGTTTCAGGTAAAGCTCGTTTGCAATTCGTAAATAAAACGGAACATCTAAGGCATTGTGATGCGTTTTGAACGGACGGGCAGTAGCCCCTCCGGGAATATTTTGTAGCACAGGCGTATCCACTTCCAGCGCACCGCTTTCATTCAGAAAATCACGGATGGTCTTTATCATTTGTGTGCGCTTTACAAATGTCTCCTTCACCTGTGTGTTCACGATCAGATCGGCATAGCGCTGGCGGTATTTGAATTCAGGGTCGGTTACTTCATCGTGTGCAACGCCCTCTGCATCGGTCTTCACCACAGGCAGGGGCTTGAGCGATTTGCACAACATTTTCAGGGAAGTAACATGGATGGAGATCTCGCCCGTCTTGGTCGTAAATACAAATCCGGTTACGCCAATGATATCGCCAATGTCTGTCAATTTTTTCCAGAGCAGATCATATAAAGTTTTATCCTCCCCGGGACAAAGGTCATCGCGTTTGAGGTAAAGCTGAATTCTTCCGGTCGTATCCTGCAGGGAAGTAAAAGAAGCCTTTCCCATGTCGCGCACGGTCATTACGCGCCCTGCAATGCTGATGTTCTTATAATCAAGTTTGTTGCGCTCGTAATTCTCCAGAATGTCTTTTGCATTGGTGTTCACTTCAAACAACTCGGGCGGGTAAGGGTTGATGCCCAGCTTGATGATCTCATCAAGTTTCTGCCTGCGGATAAGTTCTTGTTCGGATAACATAGGGGGGGGCGAATATACGAAAAAGGGAAAAAAGAGGGTATTTTGCTGTGCGCCCGGTCGTATGACCGGGTTATTACCCCTTTTCCATAATTACGCAAGTTCGTTAGAGTCAATTCTACGAAATATCTATATTTTAAGCTAATCTAAGGGTTTTATGTCGCAATTATAAGGTTTCTTCTGATTGCACATCATCATTGTTTATAGTCGTTTTTTGAAGGTTATATTGCCTCATAATTTTGACTGGATATGGTAGTTTTAGCATCCGTTAATCACTCACTCTTTGGTGCTCTAGTTGGAGTGAAATACGATATAGTCTCATAGCAGAAAGAGGTAGAAGTAAAAATTATGATTTCCGTCATGAACAAATATGCTTTACATCATAATTATTTTATACTTTCGCATCTCTTTATTCACTATTAGTACTCTTCATGAGTTGCGAAACTCAAAAACTCAATTCACATGGAAAACATTCGCTACAACACATTAGAAAAAATTAAATCCAACGGCTCAAGCAATGGCAAAGCAACGGAAGAGAAAAAGAAAATCTCCGAAATTTTTGGCAAAGGTGTATTCTCATTAAGTGTAATGAAAGAATACATTCCCGAAGGACCTTATAGCGATTTGTTGTCCGCTATTAAGCACGATAAAAAAGTATCTTATGATATAGCAGAAAGCGTAGCGAAAGGTTTGAAAAGATGGGCGATGGACAGAGGCGCAACACATTTCACGCATTGGTTTCAGCCGCTCACAAATTTAACCGCTGAAAAGCATGACGCTTTTTATAAACCATCTTTTGATGGAATGGGAAATGGTATTGAAGGATTGTCGGGCGCTGAACTTATTCAACGCGAGCCTGACGCTTCGAGTTTTCCTAGTGGAGGTTTGAGAAATACTGCTGAAGCAAGAGGTTATACTATATGGGATCCATCTTCTCCCGCATTTATTTTAAAAACTGAGGCAGGAAAAACATTATACATCCCTTCCATTTTTATTTCTTACACAGGAGAGGCACTTGACCATAAAACCCCTCTTTTAAAATCCTCTGCACTGCTGGATAAAGCGGCAACGGCTGTTTGTAACTATTTCGACAGCGGTGTTGAATATGTTACTGCTACATTGGGATGGGAACAGGAATATTTTGTGATTGACGCTGGCTTATACAAACTTCGTCCCGATTTAATGCTGACGGGAAGAACATTGTTCGGAAATAAATCTCCTAAAGGACAACAATTGGAAGACCAATACTTCGGTTCCATTCCTGAAAGAGTTCAAAATTTCATGATGGATTTTGAACGCGAATCTCTAAAACTCGGCATTCCGGTTTTGACACGCCACAATGAAGTTGCGCCCAATCAGTTTGAGTGCGCGCCCATGTTTGAAGAATTGAATGTTGCGATAGACCATAATTTACTCTTGATGGATGTGATGAACCGTGTGGCAAGAAAACATGGCTTAAGGGTGTTGCTTCACGAGAAACCATTTGCTGGAGTGAACGGAAGCGGCAAACACAACAACTGGTCAATGGCAACAGATGGCGGCAAGAATCTTTTGTCTCCTGGAAACGATCCTGGAAATAATTTACAGTTCCTGACTTTCTTCATTAATATAGTAAAGGGAATTCATACTTACGAGGAATTAATCCGCGCAAGTATTGCAACTCCAGGCAACGACCATAGATTAGGAGCGAACGAAGCGCCTCCTGCAATTATTTCTGTGTTCACAGGATTGCAGATTGCGGATGTATTAAAAGAGTTTAAAAAATCAGGATTGGTAAAAAATAAAAATGCTGCGAAGAAAGGGTTGGGATTAAACATTCCTAAAATTCCTGAGATGACGCTTGACAACACAGACAGGAATAGAACCTCTCCCTTCCCTTTTACAGGAAATAAATTTGAGTTCCGCGCTGTGGGTTCTTCCGCAAACTGCTCGCCTGCCATGATGGTATTAAATACCATTGTTGCAAACCAGCTCATTGAGTTTACGCAAGAAGTTGATAAACTCATAGGTAAAAAAGTGAATAAGGAAAAAGCAATGGTGGGTGTTCTTCAGAAATATCTCAAAGAAAGCGAGAACATTATTTATAATGGAAACGGCTACACAGCCGAATGGGAAAAAGAAGCGAAGAAAAGAGGATTATCCAATCATAAAAATACTCCCAAAGCATTGCAGGCATTATTACAAGACAAAACAGTAAAATTATTTGAGAAGCACCAGATATTTAATAAACGCGAAGTTCATGCCCGCTATGAGATCTGCATGGAAGAATATGTTAAGAAACTGGACATTGAAGCGGAATTGATCAAAGAAATGGCAACCAATTATATAAATTCCTCTGCATATGCGTATGTGAATAAGCTCACTTCTGATTACAAAGGATTAAAAGAAATGGGCTTGACTCAGCATGCCGAAAGCATTAAGCAAACAGTGGATGAAATTTTAACGCATGTTGAAAACATAAAATCAAATGTGAAAAAACTGGAAACCGAATTGCACAAGGCGCATGCTAAAGGAAACGCTACAGGAGCAGCATTCGCCATAGCAGAAAAAGTAAGACCAACATTTGATGACATCAGAACAAGTGCAGACGCGCTCGAAATAATGGTTGAAGACAGCGCGTGGAAACTTCCTAAATACAGGGAACTTTTATTTATTCTGTAAGTGGAAATTTAAAACAAAGCAACATGCAAACATTAAAAATATTTGTACGGCAGG
>JAHEYK010000118.1:3113-7734 GCA_023251625.1 Bacteroidota bacterium | reverse complement strand
TGATCAATGTATTGATCAGCTCGTCCATATAGCCATGATATAACTCATTTCGGTTGATGGGAAAGGCACTCGTTGCAATACAGACATTCATATTCTGAAAAACTTTAACTGGCCGAATAGTGAAATAATATATGCTATATACGCACCCATATCTTTTCCGTCAAAGATATCTTCTTTATCAGCTCTTGTAAAGAAGGAGGGCAGCAAATTAAATTTTCCATGAGCGAGGCAAGAAAAAAACCACATAAGATCGTGCGGGATCAATAATCTGGAAGTGAAGCCTATCTTATAGTTATCAAAATCTTCCGCAGTGATCTTTTCTTTGTTTATCAAGCCGACGAGGAGTTTTGGAAAATCAATTCCCGCATGTATAGCCAAAGGCAAGGAACCCCACCACCTTCCGTTCACCTCGATCAAATAATATTTATTGGTTTTTGGGTTGTATTTATATTCGATCATGATCGGCCCGGACCAGTTCAATGCATTTATGAGAGGCAGGGACGTAGCTTTAATTTCTTCAAACGGAATAGACTTTCTTGCAGAGCTCGCACCCCCGCTGACCGGATATTCTCGTATTCTTTCGTGGGCAAAGTTACCGTAGGTCTTTTGCTCATCTACGATCGTGAAATAACCTCTTCCCACACCATCTATATACGACATCAGATCATACTTGTCCAGTTCCGCATAAAACTTTGGTAGTTTTTTTAAAAGATCTTTTCTGCTCCAGAAATAATTTTCAGAGGTTACTTTGTAATATTTAATTTTTCCATTTACAAGGAAATTTTTTTGTTTGGGCCTGAGTACAAGCGGAAAGGATAATTCTGCAGCCAGCTGATCTATTTTTTTTCCTTTTGTTTCATGTACTTCCGGCAAGTTCATTCCCAATGATTTCGCCAGCTGGTATGTTTTTGATTTATCCAGGACTGTATCAACGGTATTGATATCCGGCTGATAAATATGAGTGTATGCAGAAAGAGTTGTTTTGTTTTCAGAAAGCAGCCTCGTGGTTTTATCCGAAAAACTGAAGACAGTTAAGTATTTCCCGTTTTTAATTTCTTCCAGAAGCCAGTTTTTATATCCTTCCATGTCTTGGTCAATATCCGGGCATGCAACAAATTTGTTCGCATATTTTGAGAATCGTGAAATGTTTATTTTGAGATGCGATGCTGATGTAACCCGGCAGCCTGCGCTGTGCAGCGAGCGGATGGAAGCATACGCTGCGGGTTTTTCGCCTTCCAGAACAAGGATGTGATTGCTCATGCTCAGGAAAACAAAAGTTGAACCGATTTTATGATGAAGATCGCAATGCCAACAGCCGCAAAGTCATCTAGGAATATGGCTATCCATGAATTCATGCCGTCAATTTTTTTAAGAAAACCCGGTTTTGTAATATCGATCACGCGGAATAGAAATAATGCAACGATGCCGCCAAGAAGATAAGAGGATAAAAAAAATGGTATCAGAGCCGCTGCAAAAAATTCATCCAAAACTACTTCTTTGGGATCGTGCGATGAATCAGATGTTTGTATAAAGTAATAAACAGCGATAAGGCCAATGAGTAAAGGAATGAAATACAGCAGGAACAAATAGGTGAGATTACCCGTACGTTCAAATAAAAACTGGTAAACCGAAAAACCAATTATGGATGCAATACTAGCATGAAAACGGGGTAAATACCCGATATAAAAAAGCGTAGATAATAATTTTGAGATGCTTTTCATTTTTTATTTTCAAATCTTGAATAAACCTCCCCGCACGTTGTGATCTTTTCTTTATGATGAATCAAAAATTTCTCAAACATCTTTCTCGTTTTATCACCTTTGTTTATCCAGTACATAGGTCTCGCAATGTTGTTTTTTAGAGGAATATCTGTATTTGAAAAATCCAAAGGGTGAATATAGAACATTGTATCGCCCTTGCGGAGGCATTGCTTTAATAAAATATTGAAATACGAATTCCCCAATGCTCTGTAAAAAAATGCTCCTCCTCCAGGAAGTATAAAGGGACCTGTTTTAAGATAACTCCAGGGAAGTTCGACTAGCATTGAATCTGCATTCCTGTCCGATAAATTTTCGGAGTTTATGAGGTAAGATGAGCTCGGAATATTTTTTAATGTGACATCCGTTTTATTATAGATGCTGTTAAAAGCGATGGAAGAATCGTACTGGAAGCCGTTTTTCTCGAGCAGCTTCACCATCCACTTTCCGAAATAGGCTGCCGGTGCACGGTATCCGGTCACTTTAATGCCAAATGTACTTTCAATTTTTTCTTTTGCCTGTATCAGCTCTTTCTCCCAGATAGCCGGAGTTTGAAAAGACTTTTTTGTTTTTGCATCAATGGCACTGGTATGATGAAGGCTATGACAGGCAATTTCATGGTTTGAATTTTTTAAAGCCTGCACGATATGAGGATACCTGTCAATGATATCTGCTACTATAAAAAAGGTAGCTCGTATATTGTGTTTTTCGAGCAAACCGATCAGAAAATTGAAACCATCTGACATGCAATCATACTCTCCTTTCCAGTTCTCGAAAAAATTATTTACGGAAGGGTATAGCGAAAATGAGGAGCCTGTTATGGCAGGAGTATGGTACCAGTCTTCCACGTCAAAGGACAATGCAATTTTAGAGGTCTGGTTTCTCATGTAGTGGAATCGAACAAAAATATAAATAAAATAAGGAAAGTCTGTATTGTAGCAGGAACTTTATATTTTTGGTGAGCAAAAGGATCCCATGTACAAGAACAAAACGATTTGTGTAGTAATTCCTGCATATAACGAGGAAAAACAAATTTCCGGTGTGGTAACCACTATGCCTCCTTTTATTGACAATATCATAATCATAAATGACCGGAGTAAGGATAATACAGGGAGTGTTGTTGAGAATTTAAAACAGTCCTATCCATCAGTTGTTCTTATTAATCATGAAAAAAATGAAGGAGTAGGAGGGGCAATCTGTACCGGGTACAAATGGGCGCGTGATAATAATATGGATGTGGCTGTGGTGATGGCTGGCGATGGACAAATGGACCCCGCTGATCTGCCTGCAATCCTTGATCCGGTAGTGAATGAGCAGGTAGACTATTCAAAAGGTAATCGTTTGTCGACCGGTGAGGCATACAAGAAAATCCCAAAGGTGAGGTATTTCGGGAATGCGGCCCTGTCTTTTTTCACAAAGATCGCATCCGGCTATTGGCATGTGGCCGATTCGCAAACCGGATATACTGCTATTAACAAAAAAGCGCTTCATGCCGTCAATTGGGATCAGATGTATAAGCGATATGGACAGCCCAACGACACGTTGGTTCGTTTGAATGTACATGATATGAAAGTGCGTGATGTGCCGGTAAAGCCGCTTTATAACATCGGAGAGGTATCCGGTATCAAGATCCGAAAAGTGATATTTACTATTTCATGGCTGCTCATGACCTTGTTCTTGTGGCGTATGAAAGAAAAATACATCATCCGCAACTTTCATCCGCTGGTATTTTTCTATTTCCTCGGATTTATGTTTATGATAGCTACTGTTTTGCTCTTTGTGCGTCTTTTTGTGTTCTGGCATTATGTCGGACATATCCCCTCCATCAACGCGCTGGCAGCCATGTTCTCTTTCATGAGCGCGAGCTTATTCACCCTCTTTGCCATGTGGTTTGACATGGAAGCGAATAAGGACCTCAAGTAAGTCCCAAGCCCAAAGCACCAAGTCCAAAGTCTCAAGTCCGGAAAACAACTTTCCGAGGGAGTATCGGTGGGATATTCCCCTTTGAATTTGGAGTTTGGGACTTGGAATTTGGGACTTAGAAAACAGCATCATGTTTTTTCTGGGTATTAATAATAATTGTATATTCACTATTACAAAGCAATTAGCAGGTAATTGCTCAAAAGCACTTCAAATCAGGTACGAGAAATGGGATCGGCTACACAAGAACTTTCTTTAAAAGGGCATCTTAAGAAAATTTTCGGTTTCTCTAAGTTCAAGGGTGAACAGGAGGAGATCATGAAAAGCATCTTGAACGGGAAAGATACTTTTGTGATCATGCCTACCGGCGGAGGCAAATCGCTTTGCTATCAATTGCCGGCCCTGATCAGCGAAGGAACTGCTATCGTAGTTTCTCCTCTCATCGCGCTCATGAAAAACCAGGTGGATTTGATCCGTGGTTTTGGAACCAAAGACAACATCGCTCATTTTTTGAACTCATCTCTTGCAAAGGCAGAGATCATTAAGGTGAAGGAGGAATTGACTGCCGGTAAAACAAAGATATTATACGTAGCCCCAGAGTCTCTTGCCAAAGAAGCCAATGTGGAATTTTTCAAAGGGTTGAAAATATCTTTCATTGCCATTGACGAAGCGCATTGCATTTCAGAATGGGGGCATGATTTCCGCCCTGAGTACAGGCGCATCCGCGAACTGATCAACGAAATAGGCAGGGTGCCTATCATTGCACTTACAGCAACCGCAACCCCAAAAGTTCAGCAGGATATCCTGAAAAACCTGAACGTCCCCGAAGCAACGGTATTCAAAGCATCATTTAACCGCCCTAACTTATATTATGAGGTACGTTCTAAAGTAGAAGCACCCAAGCAAATCATCAAATACATCCGCAAGAACCCGGGCAAATCAGG
>JAHEYK010000118.1:0-3013 GCA_023251625.1 Bacteroidota bacterium | reverse complement strand
TGCTGAAGGTGACCAAAGAAGGAAGAAAATTCCTGGACAAGCCTACCTCCTTTATGCTCACCAAAGACCATGACTTTGAAGTATCAGATGATGATGACGATGATGCAATTGTGGCAGGGGCAGGCGGTGGAGCACTTGATCAGGAGCTTTATAAAACGTTGAAAGACCTGGTGAAGCAGGTTTCCAAAAAGGAGAAACTTCAGCCCTGGATCATTTTTCAGGAAACATGCCTTTCTGAAATGGCAACTACCTATCCGATCACGGTTGATGAAGTAGCAAAGATCTCAGGCGTGGGCCCCGGTAAAGCAAAACGTTATGGCAAACCCTTTGCAGATCTTATTGCCAAATATGTAAAACAAAATAATATTGAACGCCCGCAGGATATGATCGTAAAATCCACCGTGAATAAATCCGGGCTTAAAGTATTTCTTATTCATAATATCGACCGCAAACTCAGCCTCGAAGATATTGCCGATGCGAAAGGTCTCAGCATGAATGAGATCATCAGCGAGCTTGAAAGTATTGTTTCTGCAGGTACACGTGTAAATATTTCACACTACATTGATGAGGTGATGGACGATGACCGCCAGAAAGATATTTACGAATACTTCCGCGAAGCAGAATCGGATTCAGTTGAAGAAGCCCTCAAAGAATTGGGCGAAGATGAATACGATGAGGATGAAGTGCGCCTGGTGAGGATCAAGTTTATTTCGGAGATTGGAAATTGATCACTCAAATAATATCAAAATAAAAAAGCCCTGATCCCGATAGCTATCGGGGCCAAGGCTTTTCTTTTTTACGGAAAACTATTACATTGAAAAAGCTTTTTTCAGCTTACCTACATAATCCAGTTTTTCCCAAGTAAAAAGTTCAACTTTTACATTTTTTACTTTTCCATCGGGAGACTTGAAGGTTTTTGTAACCCACTGATTCTTGCGACCCATGTGTCCGTATGCTGCGGTTTCGCTATAGATAGGATTGCGGAGTTTAAAGCGTTGCTCAATAAAGTAAGGGCGCATATCAAATATGCGTTCAACTATTGCCCCGATCTGGCTGTCGCTCATTCCAACCTTTGCGGTGCCGTAAGTATCTACACAGATGCTCGTAGGTTTTGCAACACCAATCGCATAAGAAACCTGAACGAGCACTTCTTTGCAGATACCTGCTGCCACTAAGTTCTTTGCAATGTGGCGTGTTGCATACGCTGCGGAGCGGTCAACCTTTGAAGGGTCTTTCCCGGAAAATGCTCCTCCGCCATGCGCGCCTTTTCCACCGTAGGTATCAACAATAATTTTCCGACCTGTAACTCCGGTATCTCCGTGCGGTCCTCCAATTACAAACTTTCCGGTAGGATTGATATGATATTTTATTTTGTTGTTGAACAAATGTTTGTATTTGGGATATTTTGCTTTTACACGAGGAACCAGAATATTGATCATATCCTTTTTGATCTTGCTTGCCATCGCTGCATCTGAAGCAAAATCATCATGTTGAGTAGAAACCACGATCGCATCAATGCGGATAGGGCGATTGTTATCATCGTATTCCAAAGTTACCTGTGATTTTGCATCCGGACGTAAATACTTGATCGCTTTATTCTCTCTGCGTAAAACAGCAAGTTCGAGCAAAAGTTTGTGTGCAAGGTCTAACGCCAAAGGCATGTAGTCGTTTGTTTCGTTGGTTGCATAGCCGAACATCATTCCCTGATCACCTGCACCTTGTTCTTCTTTTTTCTTACGCTCAACACCCTGGTTGATATCAGAGGACTGCTCGTGAATGGCAGAAAGAATTCCGCATGATTCCGCTTCAAACATATATTCGCTCTTGGTGTATCCGATCTTACGAATAACCTGGCGCGCGATCTCCTGCACATCCAGGTACGCTTTTGATTTTACCTCGCCGGCCAACACTACTTGTCCGGTTGTGACGAGCGTTTCGCAGGCCACTTTGCTTTGTGGGTCGAATGCGAGAAAATTATCGATCAGTGCATCAGAGATTTGATCTGCTACTTTGTCAGGGTGACCTTCTGAAACTGATTCGGATGTAAATAAGTAAGCCATAGATTTAGTTTTTTGCCCCCTCCAACTCCCCCGAAGGGGGAGAGAAGAAAGGAATTAGTTGTCGGTTTTTAGGATAGCGAATTTAGTATTAATTCTGAATGTAATATTTGGATTTTTCTCCTCACTTCTTCCGTCTCCTCCCCTTCGGGGAGGCAGGGTGGGGCCTCTTCATTTTGTCAGCTCCCTGAACACATCCTCCAGGTTCTGCTCGTCCTTTTGAAGGGTAAGCACTGCCAGTTGATTCTGCACGGCAAACTGAAAAATATCACCGCGTATGTCTTTGGAGGAAGAAGTGGTGAGCTGCCAGATATTGCCGCTGATATTGATCGCTTCGCTGACTCCGGCAACATTTTTTAAAGCGTTTTTGGAAGTGGCCTTATCAAATTCAACAGTGATAAGCTGTTTATTTCCTTTAAATTCCTTCATCTCTTTGGTGGGCTTGTCAGCTGCAATTTGCCCTTTATTGATGATGATCACCCGATCGCACATCGCCTCTACTTCCTGCATGATATGTGTGCTCAGGATCACTGTTTTTGCTTTGCCTATCTCTTTGATCACTCCTCGTATCTCCACAAGCTGGATCGGGTCAAGGCCGGAGGTTGGCTCATCGAGAATGAGCACTTTAGGGTCATGGATCAATGCCTGCGCTAATCCTACTCGTTGCTTGTATCCTTTTGACAGCGCACCAATTTTCTTTTTCTGTTCTACTTCAAGCCCTGTGATGCTGATGATTTCTTTTACGCGCTCTGCATTATTCTTTATATCGTGAAGTTCAGCAACGAAAGAAAGGTATTCTTTCACGAACATGTCATAATACAATGGATTGCTTTCCGGCAGATAGCCTACATTTTTCCGAACATCCAGCCCCTGTTCACTCACATCAAATCCGCATACCCAGGCTTGCCCGGATGTCTGTGGAATAAAAGAAGTGAGAATTTTCATCGTGGTGGATT
>JAHEYK010000170.1 GCA_023251625.1 Bacteroidota bacterium | reverse complement strand
CCCGCAGATTGCCATATATCCCCTGCCCTCATCCATCCCTGGGAGGTATTTTGACGAACCCTCTTTTCAAACTGCCCGTCAGGACCCCCGCCTGTATTAGTGGGATTTGAAGAAATAAGAGAAATTGAATCGTCAATAGAGCCATACTCAACAGATACAAGAAAATCTCCTGTTACACCGGATATCTGATTGGTCAAAGGGATATCAGTTTCCAGGTTGATAGACAGGGTGCTAACGCTTTTTTGTCCCGAAGCAACAAGAGTCAAGGGCATGGAGTCTGTCCCTGCGGTATAGGCCTTCACGGTTATGTTATCAGAGGCTCCGACTACCACTTTTTTAGCTACAAAAATGATCACATCAGAAATAACACCATTCCCCACTCCGGTATAATGACATGCAGTTTCGGTGGTTATTGAACTTGTACCTAAAATATAACCTGTTGCTCCTGCTTTCAGGTTATACGCTTTTGTAAGCCTGTCAAAATAGGTCCAAATGGTATCGCTGCTTAATACTTTGGGGCCTGACTTGCCATGGGCAGGGAGATTAATCTTTGCAAAATCAGTAATAATACCGGATTGCGCAAAGATGAAATTTACGCAAATGAGGGCGGCTGCAAAGAGTATTGTTTTTTTCATGATAAAATTTGGTTTAGTGGTTTACACAACAAATCTACCACACCTTGGGTTAAGGAACAACAAAAGAGGGCTTTGAAATGCTTGAATAATTATACATCTAAAGTACAACTATGGTGTTTATTCAATATTTACTATATAGAAATAGCTAAACAAAGGAATAATAAATTACATTTTCAAATGTTATGAAATTGAAAATTTACAAGGAGCTTTAATTATGGAAATGGACTGTTTATGCAGTAATCCCCCTAATGATCCCATCCTTTGAAACAGGAATAAACTTTACTGTAAGGCATTTTGAGGTCACAAATTGTGACCTCAAACATAAAGACCTTCAAGGTTTTAAAAAACCTTGAAGGCCTACTTATTAAGAAAAAACATTACGCTGTAATCCCTCTAATAATCCCATCCTTTGAATCGCGGATGAACTTGACGATAAGTTCTTTTTCGGCAGAAGCAGGAGCTTCCTGTTCCACAATATTAAGGGCATTGGAAACATTATGCCCGCGCACATAAATAGTGCGGTAAATATCTTCTATCTGCAAAACAGCTTCATTGGAAAAACCTCTTCTTCTCAATCCTACAGAATTCACTCCTATGTAAGAGAGCGGTTCGCGGGCTGCTTTTACATAAGGCGGCACATTTTTTCGGACCAGTGAGCCACCGGTAACAAATGAATGTGCTCCGATATTTACAAACTGCTGAACTGCAACCAGGCCTTCGAGTATGGCATGATCTGCAATGGTAATATGCCCTGCCAGATTTACACTGTTGGCTAGAATTACATGATTGCCCACCAAACAATCGTGTGCCACATGCACATAGGCCATCAGCAGGCAGTTGCTTCCCACTGCCGTGGTCATTCTGTCTTTGGTACCTCGATTGATAGTTACAAACTCACGAATGGTGGTGTTATCCCCTATCTGCACCGTAGATTCTTCGCCCGAAAATTTCAAGTCCTGGGGAATAGCCGAGATCACAGCCCCGGGAAATATTCTGCAGTTTTTTCCTATGCGCGCACCTTCCATGATGGTTACATGAGGGCCGATCCAGGTGCCTTCGCCAATCTCTACATTGCCATATATTACAGCAAAAGGAGAAACGGTAACGTTCTTGCCGAGTTTGGCGCTCTTATCTACCGAGGAATTTGGAGAAATCATAAGCAAATATAGAAACCTTTGTGCTTCTTTGAGCCTTCGTGTCTTAGTGGCTGATTTTTTGCCACAAAGGCACCAAGACACGAAGTTTCACAAAGCTGTTTTTAAAAATAATAATACCCTTTCGGACCGTCCTACTCCCTTTAGGATTGGGATGACTTTACTAATTAGGATGTACCGGTGCTGCTGCAGAGGCCAACGGAGCGCTTTTTACTTTAATGATCTGTGCCAGCATATCCGCTTCCATCACAGCCTTTTGATTTACATAAGCAGTTCCGCGCATGCGGCACAGCCCTCTGCGTATAGGTTCGAGAAGATGCAGAACGAACACAACCGTATCTCCCGGAACAACTTTGTTTTTAAACTTCGCGTTCTCAATTTTCAAAAAATAAGTAAGATAATTCTCAGGGTCAGGAACGGTTTTCAGTACCAACACTCCGCCTACTTGCGCCATCGCTTCTACCAACAGAACTCCGGGCATGACAGGGTTTCCCGGAAAGTGTCCACGGAAATAATCCTCGTTCATAGATACATTCTTTACGCCTACCACATGCTCAGCGCTCAGTTCAAGTATTTTGTCAATGAGCAGGAAAGGATCGCGGTGAGGCAACAGCTTCATGATATCATTGATATCAAGCAGCACTTTATTTACATCGTACTTAGGGATCTCAGTAATTCTTCTGGCTTCGACCTTTGCCTTTT
>JAHEYK010000169.1 GCA_023251625.1 Bacteroidota bacterium | reverse complement strand
CGTCGCAGCGGGATACCGGCGGGCAGACTGATATTTACAAGTACAATTTCAAAACAAAAAATGCCTCTCAGTTCACGAAGACCGCTACCAGCGAATATTCCCCCACATTTACTCCCGACGGAAAATTTATTTCTGTAGTGATGGTAGAAAAAGATTCAGCTCAGCGTGTTTGGAAATTTCCTTTGGCAGGTGGGCTTCCTGTTTGCTTGTCAAAAAATATGGACTCTGTAGGTTATCACGCCTGGATCAATAAGGACAGCATGGCGGTTGACGTACTTACAAAACCTTCTTTCACCTTGCAGCTGTTTAATGTTACGTTGCAGAAACCTTTTATCGTTGCGGACAGCATAGGCCGATGTATGCGAATGAAAGATGGTAAACTGTGGTTCACTACCCAGTCCGGCCATTTTCAGAATGTATATGAGTATTCCGCCAAAGCAAAAGTGCAAAGCACATTGAAAGGGATGATAGAGAGTGAAGATTATTGTTTTTATAAAAAGAACATTTGGTCTATTTCCGATAACACCATTATCTCAGGATTTATGAATACCCCCGACGGAGCTCAGGAAATTGCAGATCTTTCTGCTTTTGGGATCACAAAACCCACACGACTTGCTTTAAGTCCGGATGGCAAAAAACTGGCCGTAGTTTCAAATAAATAGTTTGAACTAACCCGAAACTGTAAACCCCAAACCGGAAATATGTACGAGCATCATTCCAAGCCTCTTGCACCCGTTACAACCTATTATAACAGGTTGTTCCGGAATTTTTTATGGGGAGGGGTGATCGTAGCTGTCTCTCTGCTCATTGGAATTCTGGGTTATCATTTTACCGAAGATCTGAGCTGGATAGATTCTCTGCTCAACGCCTCTATGATCCTCACCGGCATGGGGCCTGTGAATCCGATGGTGACCGTAGCCGGAAAATTATTTGCTTCTTTCTACTCTATTTTCAGCGGAGTGATCTTCTTAACCACCATTGCATTTGTGATGGCTCCTGTTGCACACCGCTTCCTGCATAAATTTCACATGGATGAAAAATAAGATGCGACTTGTATGAAGTATACCTCGGACCGGCTAAACGATAAAATAACTTAACCCCCTATTATATGAGATCAGTTTTTTTATGTACAGCATTTGTAATGGCTTCGGCCATTAGTTCTTTTTCGCAGCTTCCTGCAACAGGTATATGGATGACGAATATCACCCTGAGTGGCGGCAAGATGAATGTTACAAAGCCGGTGAGCATTTCCGGTAAGAACAGCTACAACGACGAGCCGGTGTTCTCTTTTGATGGGAAAGTGATTCTGTATACCTCGTTCTCGGACAGTCTAGGGCATACGGAGATCTACAAATATCAGTCTAAGACGAAAAATTCCGTTCTGTTCACTTCATCGGCAGAAAGCAAACATGCTCCTGCGATCATGCCGGATGGCAAACAGGTTTCATTTATTGTTTCGGAGGCGTCCGGCAGTAAACGTTTATGGAAGATGCCACTGGCAGGAGGGAAAGCAGAACTACTTCTAAAGGAGAAGGATTCAATAGGTAGCTACTGCTGGATGAGTGCAGACAGTGTGGCATTGCAGGTATTAACGTCTCCTCCTTCTTTGCAAGCGGCAAGTTTAAGTACAGGTATAGCAAAAGTGGTCGCGTCTAATATCAGTAGCTGTATCAAGCGTATGCCTTCTCAATCACCGGTTCCGGGCAAATGGGAGAGCTGCTGGATATTTATTGAAAAAACAAAAGAGAGTGATCATACTATGGAATCTTTTATATATGGAAAAAAATCCAAACTGACTGTGATGCCGGTATGCCCGGATTGCAACATGCTGGAAGGAGCCGAAAATTTTTGTATAAGCAAGGCCGGAATTTTTTCGGCGAGCGGATCGAAGATATTCATATTTGATGCTGAATCAAACTCGGCCTGGAGAGAGATAGCTGATCTTTCAAAATATGGAATTAAAAATATTACCCGTATTACTTTCAGTCCTGACGAAAAGAAATTATTAATTGTATCTGAAAAATAATTTAACATGGAATTCATCCCCAAAGAAATCGAAGACTACGCGCTGAAAAATTCAGATACTGAACTGAATGTGCTGAGCAAACTGAACCGCGAAACACATCTGAAGATGACCATGCCTCAGATGTTGTCGGGGCACATGCAGGGACTCATGCTGCAGATGTTCAGCAAAATGATACGTCCGAAAACTATTCTCGAGATCGGAACTTTTACCGGCTATTCCGCCATTTGCCTTGCTCAAGGACTGCAGCCGGAGGGCGTTTTGCACACGATAGACATCAACGAAGAGCTGAGTGACATAATTACCCGGCACGTCAAAGAAGCGGGCTTAGAGGGCAAAATAAGGCTCCATATAGGCAATGCTGTTAATATCTTACCTACCCTGAAAGAGCCTTTTGACCTCGTGTTTATCGATGCAGATAAGGAGAATTACAGCACCTACTATGACCTGGTGTTCCCACAGGTAAAAC
>JAHEYK010000023.1 GCA_023251625.1 Bacteroidota bacterium | reverse complement strand
ATCGGTTGGCTTCATTAAAAAAACTGCCATCGAATTTAAATTCCCGAACATCAAAGTAGTTTGCGCAGATGTGTTTAAATATTTAGCGCTCTGCTCCGAAACCTATGACATTATTTTTGCTGATCCTCCTTTCAAATTGGAAAATATTGAACGCGTTCCAACGTTAGTATTTGAGAAAAAATTATTGAAGGAAGAAGGCACACTGATCGTAGAACACCCCTCAGATGTAAAATTCACAGGAATTATGCAATTGCTGGAGACTCGGGAATACGGTACAGTGAATTTTTCTATCTTCGGTAACAACAGATTTTACAGATCACAATGAGTAAGATTGCCGTTTTCCCCGGTTCATTTGATCCCATCACAACCGGGCATGAGTCTATTATAAGAAGGTCATTACCTCTTTTCGACAAGATCATTGTTGCTATTGGGGTAAACTCCACCAAAGAAGGTTTCTTCCCTACTGAAAAAAGGAAACAGTGGATAGAAAAAATTTTTACAGGAGTAAAAAATATTGAAGTAAAAACTTACAAAGGCCTCACCATCGATTTCTGCAAGCAGGAAAAAGCAAATTACATTTTACGCGGGCTGCGCACCTCTGCTGATTTTGAATTTGAACGCGTCATCGCTCAGATGAACCGTTCCATGAACGACAAGATCGAAACTGTGTTTATCCTTTCTACCCCTGAGCTTTCTGCTATAAATTCTACTGTAGTGCGCGATATTATCCGAAACAATGGCGATGCAAGTCAATTTGTTCCGTCTGCCATCAGAAAGGAAGTGAAATAATTTTATTCCAATCATTGTGCAGAGACATTCAATCATAATTGCTCTTTCCATCTGCCTTTTGCCTTCCTACTTCTGCCTATCCCAGAATGTTATGATCAGAGGGAAGGCTGATCCGAGTTACCTTTCCGTGGCAAACACGGTCTACGCATACACGTATGACGATTATATTTCTTATCGGGAGAAAGAAGTTTCGAAAGATTCTCTGGATCGGCAGGGGAATTTCATTCTTAATTTTTCAGTTTCTCAACCTGCTTATGTTTTTCTGATCGTTGATAATGCAAGGGCCGATATGGTTGTGGAGCCCGGCAAAACCTACAATATTACTTTTCTAAAAAAAGACTCAGATGCAGTGAATACGCTGAGCGTTTCCGTTCCGGTTGAAATCGAATTCAACAACTCAGACCGTAATGAACTCAATGCCCTGATGGCTGATTTCAGCAGCCGGTATGAAGCATTTTTGGAATACAACAGGGCCCTGATAGCAAAAAAGGACCCGGCTATCTTCGGAAGGATCGATACAATGAAAACCCTGAGCAAAGAAAAATATTCGGTGTACAAAAATGCCTACTTGAACAACTATATTGAATACACTTTTGCCTCTCTTGCTGACAATATTACATTGAAAGAAAAAGCAAAGATCATGACGAAATATATTACCGGCAAGACTCTTCAGTTGAATAACTACGATTACATGGCGTTCGCCAATCAATTCCTCTCGATAACTGCCGATCATTTGTCTTCTTCTAGCGGCATGTCCAATGAAATTGACAATTCGCAAAATTTTTCATCTGCGATGAATTATATTAAACTCAAAACTTCATTCACTGATACGCTGGGCGAGGTGCTCTTACTCAAAACACTTTCTCAGTCCTTGCGCTTTCCGGCATACAAAACCAATGCGGTGCTCACCGTTCTTGACCAGGCAGCCAAAGAATGTAAATCAGCCGAAAACCGAAGAAGCGCAGAAAATATTAAAAAGAAATTATCAGTTATGAATGTAGGAAAACCTGCTCCTGCACTTTCTTTTCAGGATAAGGATGGAAAGACAGTTTCACTGGCAGATTTTAAAGGGAAATATGTTTATCTGAATTTCTGGGCAAGCTGGTGCAGTTCTTGCACACAGGAAATGATGCTGATCCCTGACCTTAAAAAGCAATACGGAGGAAAAATCATTTTCGTAAGTATCTCCGTAGATAAAAAAATAGATGCCATGAAAAATTTTCTGAAGAAAAATCCAAAACTGGATGCTGATAAAGTGGGCCCGGGCTGGAGCTTTCTCTACTGCGACAATTATAAAAAAGCGAAAGAAGATTTTAATGTGCTTACCGTTCCCACTTATTACCTTATCGATCCGAAAGGGAATGTGATGAGATCTCCGGCAGCAAGTCCGGCTGAGATCGAGCCTTTGTTTAATTCGATCAAAAAGAGATAATTGAAGTAAGAACTTCCCGGAGCGAAAGATATACCTTGCCAGCATTCTTTTTTACTTCCCCTTTATTCATCCATATCGCTTCCTCAATGCCTTCTTCTTTTTGAGCGATGGGTTTGGCAGTATCCCTGCATTCCATTTCAAACCAGTAGGTTCGTTTAATACAGTTATTTTTATTTTGAAAAAAGATATGATACGATGAAGCAAGCGGCCTTACGATCTTTAGTTGTTTCACTCCGCACTCCTCCTCCACCTCCCGCAAGGCTGTCTGTTCAGGTACCTCCCCTTTCTCCATTTTACCTTTGGGAAGGTCCCAGTGCTTGTTCCGGTAGATCATAAGTAGTTCTCCTTTTGAGTTCAGTACAAGCCCTCCGGCAGCTTCAATGTAGGAGAACAGAGAGCGAAACACGCTCCAAACCAGTTCTTCGTCCCCCAGAATGATCAATGTTTTGAGCTTAGAAGACCTTTCAAACAATTTATACTCCCCATGAAGTGCTTCGGCAGACAAAAAGGAGATCACTTTCGTGCTCTTTGCATCGCTTTTGACCTCTTTGGCCGAGATCACAATACACTTCTCACCTGAAAAAACTTTGTACATTTGTCTTCTAATTCAAATTTATGATCGTAAGTCAGGATACCGCAGTAAAAATAGCGGAGCATCTCTTGCAAATTAAAGCAATAAAACTACAACCACACAAACCATTTGTCTGGGCATCGGGCTGGAAAGCGCCGATCTATTGCGACAACCGAAGAACACTTTCGTACCCCAAGATCCGTAACTACCTGCGCGATCAGTTCATCAAGGTCATTCATGAAAAGATGGGCAAGCCCGATATTATATGCGGAGTTGCTACCGGAGGTATTGCTCACGGAATGATGATCGCTGATGCAATGAACCTTCCGTTCTGTTATGTGCGGGCCGAAGCCAAAGTACATGGGCTTACAAACCTGATCGAAGGCGTGGTAGGTGCCGGGCAAAAAGTGGTGATCGTTGAAGATCTCATTTCTACAGGTAAAAGCAGCCTGAAAGCAGTCACTTCCCTTCGTAATGCCGGTTGTATTGTGCAGGGAATGATCTCTATTTTCACTTACAATTTCAAAATTTCGGCAGATGCTTTCAAAAAAGAAAAATGCCCTGTATATCACCTGTGCGATTATGAAACGCTCACCAAAGAAGCATTGAAGAAAGAAGTGATCACGAAGGCAGATGTAGCCCTCCTCAAATCATGGAGAGAAGCACCCGAAAAATGGGGACAAGACGGAAAAGAGCCTGTACGTCCGATGAGTGGAGGAATGAAATGACTCTACAGATAACAGATCAACCCGGATTTACAGATTAGGCAGGCTGTTCATCTGTAAATCAGTAAAAAATCTGTTATCTGCACAAGGAAACAATAATAGAATTTATCCGCGCTGCTTAAACATGCGAATAGAAAGCGAAAAAGCCGAGATCAACAAATCATCTGCGGAAGTCTTTGCCTTCCTGAGCAACTTCAATAATTTTCAAAAGATCATGCCCCCTCAGGTGGTGGACTGGACCAGCACCGAAGATGATTGTCATTTTAAGATCAGCGGAATGGCAAGCATAGGTCTGAAGATCGTTGAGAGAACACCGAACACACTGCTTAAAATTATTTCATACGGTAAATCTCCTATTGCATTTAACCTGGACATCCATATCACCGAAACAGCTCACGGCAAATGCACGGGGCAGCTCATCTGCGAAGCTGACCTCAACCCCATGATGGCCATGATGGTTGAAAAGCCACTGAAGAATTTTTTCAATTTGCTGGCGGGGAAGATGAAGGAGCTGTAGAATCTTGTTTCTATCTCTATTTTTGCTATCTTTGTTATACAATGCTATTTACCTTCAACACTCTGCTAAAAGAGATCAAAGAAATTCCTTCCAGCCGATTGGATGAACTATATGAATTTGTGCATTGTCTCAATCCAAAAATAAAAAAATCAGACTCCCAGCGCAAAAAAATCCTCGCGTTTGCCGGTATTTTTTCTGATATGAACGATAAGGATTATTCTGATTTTGTTGAAACAACAAAACGTACAAGGGCAGCCCTTTTCGACCGTAAGTTCGAGTGATGAAACCCTCCATTCTTGATACTGACATCCTTTCTGAATTCCTAAGAGGGAATCCGGCTGTAGTAATAAAAGTAGATGAGCATTTGAAAAAGCACGGTGTTATAAGTTTAAGCATCATTACTTATTACGAGATCATGAATGGCCTTTTATATAAGGATGCTAAAAAGCAACTAAATCGATTTAATGATTTCGTCAAGATGAATAAGGTGATCCCATTAACACTGCGTTCGGCTAAAAAATCTGCCGGCCTTTTTGCAGACCTCCGAAAGAAAGGTAAAGAGATAGGCCATACCGATACGATCATTGCCGGAATTGCTATTACCAACAAACTCCAACTCATTACAAACAACACGAAACATTTTGACCGCATCAAAGGACTGGATATAGCTAATTGGATGAAAAGTTAATGATAGTAGAAAAACCCCTGAAGAATTTTTTCAATTTGCTGGCGGGGAAGATGAAGGAATTGTAATTACAGAAACATTATCTCCTTAAAATCGCACTCGAGACTTTCACCCTTTTCAGTTTCCAGCAGCAGCTTTCCAACTTGCGTAATTCCGAAAATTTTTGCCTTTATAGTTTTGCCTTTGTATTGGTAGCTGGCTAACTCACCAAAGCGATAAAGGTTTTTTAAATAATCAGAGTCAATCCCCCCCTCTCTCTTGGGAGAGCCCGCCCGGATGAACCGTTCGGACGGGGGGGTTGGGGGGTGAGGTCGTAGTTGCAAATACCTCTTCTCAATACAAGAACAAAGCTGCGCTAAACATTCTTTCAGATCAAACTCCTTCCCTGTTTCTAATTTCAATGAAGTTGGATTCGGCAGATCCGCAGAAAATTTTACCTGGTTGATATTAATTCCTATTCCTACGATAGAATGAGCGATCGAATTTCCGCTCAAAACATTCTCGATCAAAATACCTGCAATTTTTTTATTGCCTATGTAAATATCGTTGGGCCATTTTATTCTAGCCTCTCCCCCATCCCCTCTCCTCGAGGAGAGGGGAGCGAGGGGTGAGGCGACAAATTCGATTAATGCCAGCGCCACCGCTTTGCTAAGCATAAACTGCTCCTCCGGTTTTAAAAAAGTGGGTTTTAAAAAGATGCTGAGCGTTAGGTTCTTTCCGGGCTCGCTCTCCCAGCTACTCCCGCGTTGTCCTCTGCCCTGCTCCTGATGCCAGGCAACCACTACTGTGCCATCAAATAGTGCTTTTTCTGAGTTAAGGCGGGCCAAATAACTGTTCGTGGAATCAGTTTTTGCAACTTCTATACAATTTTTGCCGAGGAAGATCGTCTTCATAGATACTACGAATTACGAATGATGACGAATTTACGAATAACAACCAAAGCCAGTTGATGGTAGAAAGTCAAGGGGTTATGAGGTGAAAAAAGTATATCTTTGTCACCCTACAGGATTATGAAAATAAAAGAAAAACCGGCAAGAAATAAACAGGCAGATTCTCTCCCATTAGTACGACATGCCATCAATGGTATCGAAGAATTAAAAGGAAATGAGATCGCATGCCTCAACCTTAAAAAAATATCCAATTCACCCTGCGATTATTTTGTGATCTGCGAAGGGAATTCCAGAACTCATGTTCAGGCTATCGCCGGAAGTGTTGAAGAATACATAAAAAAAGAAACAGGAACCCGTCCCTGGCATATAGAAGGCCTGCAAAACGCGGAATGGGTTTTGATGGATTATGTAGATGTAGTAGTTCATATTTTTCAGCCGCACATCCGCCAGCATTTTGGCCTGGAAGACATGTGGGCCGATGCAGAGATAAAAGACCCGAAGGCAGCTACTACAGAAGTGGCAAAAAAGAAAAAAGTGACTGCCAAAGCAAGAACAAAAAAAACTACGAAGTCAAAAATTGGCGCTAAGAAAAAGGCTGTCAAAAAAGTAAAAAAGAAAAATAAGTGAGCGAAGAAAAAAACATAAAGGACGAAGCCTCATCAACCCCTGAGGGAGTTAAAAACAATTCTAAACCCAAGGACCAGTTTAGGAAGATCAAGAACAAGCTTCCTAAAAATCCAAACAACTTTAATTTTTACTGGATCTATATCGTTATTCTTGTAGGGCTTGCGTTGATGTGGTTCCCTAATTTTACCGACAACACGCAGCGCATTGAGTGGCCTGACTTTGTGGAGAATGTTTTGAAACCCGGTGACGTTAAAAAAATTGTCATCATCAACGAACAAACCGCTGAAATTTATATCAAGACCGATCGCCTCAAGGATACAAAGTATGAAAAAGTAAGAGAGCGTCCGATCACCAAAGAACTCAATCCCGGCCCGCACTTTGTGATGAAGATCGAAAAAGAATCTTTCACACGTCAGCTGGATGAAGTTCAGAAAGTACTTGACCCGAAAGACCGCGTTCTCCCTAGCAGCGAAAGCAGAACCGGCATGAACGAATACATGAGTTGGCTGCTTCCCATTATCCTTATCGTAGCGGTTTGGTTCTTTCTCATGCGCAGAATGAGCGGTGGCGGCGGCCCGGGTGGTGCAGGAAATATTTTCAGCATCGGTAAATCAAAAGCTGCATTGTACGACAAAGACACACAGGTGAACGTTACCTTCAACGATGTGGCAGGATTGGAAGAGGCAAAGATCGAAATCAAAGAAATTGTGGATTTTTTAAAAAATCCAAAAAAATATGCTGATCTCGGAGCTAAGATCCCTAAAGGAGCATTGCTCGTGGGAGCTCCGGGAACCGGAAAAACTTTATTAGCGAAGGCAGTTGCCGGAGAAGCAAAAGTTCCTTTTTTCTCGCTTTCAGGTTCTGACTTCGTAGAAATGTTTGTGGGGGTAGGTGCTTCGCGCGTGCGCGATCTCTTCCGCCAGGCGAAAGAAAAAGCTCCCTGTATCGTATTCATTGATGAGATCGATGGCATTGGCAGGGCACGTGGCAGAGGGGCCATACAAGGCGGTAATGACGAACGCGAAAGCACTCTGAACCAACTGCTTACCGAGATGGATGGTTTTGGAACAAACAGCGGTGTAATATTGCTTGCTGCTACCAACCGAGCGGACATACTGGACAGGGCACTGCTCCGTCCAGGGCGTTTTGACAGACAGATCTATGTGGACCTGCCCGATCTTAACGAGCGCGAACAGATATTTAAAGTGCACATTAAGCCTGTGAAGACCGGCAAAGACGTTGATACCGCGTTTCTGGCCCGCCAGACTCCCGGATTTTCAGGAGCTGATATTGCAAACATCTGTAACGAAGCAGCATTGATTGCTGCCAGAAAAGATAAACACGTGGTTGAGCGTCAGGATTTCCTGGATGCTGTTGACCGCGTCATTGGCGGACTTGAAAAGAAAAATAAGATCATTTCTTCTGATGAGAAAAAAGTAATTGCCTACCACGAAGCAGGACATGCAGCCGTGAGCTGGCTGTTGGAATTTGCACATCCACTGGTAAAAGTCACCATTGTTCCCCGCGGGAAATCGCTGGGTGCAGCCTGGTATCTTCCGGAAGAAAGGCAGATCACTACCAAAGAACAGATGCTGGATGAAATATGCGCAGCGCTGGGAGGCCGTGCTGCAGAAGAAGTGACCTTCGGAAGAATTTCTACAGGCGCGCTGAGCGATCTTGAAAAAGTGACCAAGCAAGCCTACGCCATGATCATGTATTACGGATTGAACGAAAAAATAGGCAACATAAGCTTCTACGATTCCACCGGAAATTCTGAAATGGCATTTCAAAAGCCGTTCAGCGAAAAAACTGCTGAGCGCATTGATACGGAGGTAAGCATACTCATTGAAGCAGCTTACGCACGGGCAAAAGATCTTCTGACCAGACATAAAGAACAACTCAAACAACTTGCTCAATACCTGCTGGAAAAAGAAGTGATCTTCAAAGAAAACCTGGAAGAGATATTCGGCAAACGCCTGTATCAAACCGAGGAAGAGAAAAAAGCCACCCAGGCTGCAGCCAAATCTGCACAGGCTGCTACCAATGGAAACGGCAATGGAAGCAATGGATCTGCTGAAAAAAAGTCCACCGAACCACAGGCAAATAATCCTTCAGGAGAAGAAGAGCAAAATCCGAAAACCTTGTCCTGAATTTCATGCACGGGGAAACTACCACCAAAGAAAAAATTTTAAAGAAGGTCCGCAAGGCGCTGATAGAAAAATCCGTTAAAGGAATTAACGTTGACTTCGACAGCGATATTTACCAGAAACCGGAGGAACCCCTCGAGATCATCTTTGCACAGCAGTTCACCAAACTGAACGGAAAATTTATTTACTGCCAGGATGAAAAAGAGCTTGCAGAAAATCTTTCCTCTCTCATCGCAGAAAATCAATGGGAACGTGTATTTTGTTTTGAAAAAAGCGCAAAAGAGATCTTAAAAAAAACTAAGATCGGTTTTTCAGAAAATGAGAAAGATATCAAGCACGCCAATGTGGGTATTTCGCTCTGCGAATATCTGGCTGCAAGAACAGGAAGCGTGCTCGTCAGCTCCAAACAAAGCTCCGGAAGAAGATTGCCGGCATTCGCAAACTACCACATCGTTATTGCATATTCATCGCAGCTGGTTTACACTATCAAAGAGGCGCTCACGGGCATCAAAAAGAAATACGGAGCCAATCTGCCCTCTATGATCGTAAATATTTCAGGCCCCAGCCGCACGGCCGACATTGAAAAAACACTCGTTCAGGGCGCGCACGGACCTAAGGAGATCTACGTATTTTTGGTGGATGGATAAGAACTGGACTCCCATATTCACCTCCGGGAATTTACAAAATGCTGAGCTCATCAGAAGCATTCTCGCTCACAACGACATCCAGAGCGTAATTATCAATCACCAAGATTCTTTATATAAATTTGGAGATATAGAAGTTTGTGTACATCGAGACGATGTAGTGAAAGCTACGTTTGTTCTAAAAGAAAACGAATCCCCGCTCTAACCGCTATCGAAGTGAGAGACAAGAGCAATTCGTACATTCGTAACAGATTCGTAATTAGTAACCATGAATAACTTCTGGACAAGGACTTTTACAAGCGGTGCATTTGTGGCATTCATGCTGGGCGGAATTCAATGGAATATCTGGTCGTACATAGGATTATTTTCTGTCATTGCACTCATTGGATTATGGGAGTTTTACTCGCTTGTTGAGAAAAAAGAAACGGGTACACAAAAAATACCCGGGCTTATACTTGCTGCTATTTTAATTGCCGCATCAGCCGGAAAATATTTTTTTCACGTTGCTGATATATTAGGCCATCCACTGGCTAAACTTATCATACTCATATTTCCACTTTTTTTAATTATTCATCTTTTTAACAAAAAAGAGATGCCTAAAATTTTCTCCCCTACCCTCTTCGGGATATTATTCTGCGTGCTCCCTTTCTGTTATTTGATCCTTTCTTATTCCACCATGAAGTATACAGATACTGAAAATAATGCGAGGATCATTCTTGGTTTCTTTTTCCTGATCTGGACAAACGATACCCTGGCATACCTCGTAGGCCGGTCTTTTGGAAAACACAAGTTATTTGAACGCGTGTCTCCCAAAAAGACCTGGGAAGGCACCCTAGGCGGTGTATTATTCACCCAGGTAATGGCCTATATCCTCTCCATATATTACATAGAACTTGCTCCCATTCACTGGCACGTTATGGGGCTGATTGTTTCTGTATTCGGCACCATGGGCGACCTGGTTGAATCTATGTTCAAGCGAAGCCTGGGTGTAAAGGATTCAGGAAGCATTTTACCGGGTCACGGAGGCATTCTCGACCGCTTTGACGGAGTATTAGTCTCTGCGCCTTTTGTGGTGGCTTATTTGATGATGATTCAGTAAACCTCAGCCCTGCCAGGATAGAGGAAGGATTAAAACTTAGCAACAAGCTTAACAAACATACCCAGTCCGGTAGTAGACTGTGCGGTCACATCTGAAAAAAGGTAGTAATCCATGAAAGAAAAAGAATAATGCTTGCCAAGATCAACAGTAAAGTCGAGGCCTGAGTTAAACCGTCCGTACCCACCATAACCTATCACATATCCGATGTCGGTGGTTCTTGCTCTTCCCAGCAAAAAGTGGATCTTGGCATAATAATATAGCTTGGCATTGGTATTAAAACGCCAGGTCAAACCTTTTTCAAATGCAATGGACTTTCCATAATACGATTTGGTATGAATATCCATCAGGCCCGGAAGTGCGGTGGTGTATTGCCGCATTTTACCATCTTTAAGAATGCCCAATGTACTGTCTGGGCGCAAGCCAGAAGCCAAGGTTGGAGGATTGAAAATATCAGGTATAGTTACTCCATCATAATGATACGATGAATCCACGGCATAGTGCATGGACTTGCTATTCCAGCGGATAAAACCAAGATCCTTTACATCGATACGGATCTTTCCGGGTTTATTCCAGAATACGTATGGAAGTTCGTAAAAAAAATCGGCCGATGCGCCCATTCCATTCTGGGCAAAAAATTTGTTGTTGCGCGGATCTGTTTTGTCAACCTGAGCAGCTACTTTGAAATCAAGGTACGTACCGTTATCTGCCGTGTACAGATCGGCTGTGGGCATTCTGAATGAGAGATCGCTTTCACCGCTTAGCAAGGAAACCGCAAACCCATAGGCTCCGTGCGTATCATCGCCCTTCCAGCTCCATCCAAAGCGGAACTGCTGGTAACGAATAAAGTCGAGGGAGAAATTCCCAAGCGGCGCGCGTTCTCCGGCATACATCTGATTTCCATAAAAATAAGTGTTGAACATTTTTCGAGTAAAGAACATATCCAAATGGCTCCGGTCAAAAATGGAAAAAGAGAATACCGGTTTGTTGTCTCCTTCCAGGGAATGGTAGGTATAGGTGAATCCAACCCTTGACATCCCACCGAAGAGATTGCCTTCTTCTAATTTTTTTGATACACCATCTCTCAGCTCTCTGTTTAAAAAATTGCCGTAATAAAAAGCGGACACAAAATCGTTATTGATACAATTCGAATTCAGATATCCCAGGGCACCAAAATCAATACTTTGTTCTGCTTTGGGAGTCTTAAACAATGAATCCTGTGCAGGGGCATTGGAAAACAGAAGCGCAACAACAACGAGTGTGAAAATATTTTTAAGCATGTTTTATTTTCCTACGGTATAATTAAACTCTCCCACCACTTTCACGTTCATCTCATACGTGCTGTACAGTTTCACATAGTTCGGCTTGCCGGCCGTATTGAATTTCAAAGTGATATACATTTTTTGGGCAGAACGCAATTGATGCATTTTATCTGTGTTCATCGGCACGGAAAGAACACTCAATCTTTTTCCAATACAAACATTGTTTACATCCAGGTCAGGAGCAAGAATAATATTGGGAGCATCAATAAGCGAATCAATAATAGAAAAATTTTCATCCATCAGATACAACTGCGCTTCTGCCGTAAATGGAAAACCATTGTCTATGTACAGATAAAGTGTGCCTGAATTAACGTTATCGCTGTTTTTACCCATCTTGAAATCAACTGTATCACCCAGCGTGAGGTCATTGGCGATAATGGAAAGCGGAATGGTCATATTCATTTCCGTTTTCATCAATTTGTCATAGTATAAAAAGTCATTATTACCAGAAACATTTCCAAGCGGGTTCACTTCGATACCCAATTTATAGCTCAAAATATCCGGCATATTTTCAAAGAAGGCTTTAATATTTGAATTGGACGGAGTGAGTGAAAAGCTGTAGGTGGTAGGAGTAACAGACCCGAAATTATCAACTGCTCTTGTGATGTTAATAGGCGTACCAACTACCGAATTTGCAGAAAGCGGTACTGTGCTGTTTGTTTTGGTGTTGATAGAAGACAAATTATTGATCGTAACACGCGCATCGGCACCAATGCTGTTTTGGATGCTCAGACCGATATCAATATCTTCCAGACTCAAACTACCACTGGCAATATGGTTAAATAAGGAGAAAGGAGTGCTGTCCGGACCAACCGTCTTGAATGTATGTCCGAAATATCCTTTTGCATATTCAGGCACAATACCAATAAATTCATTTTTTATTTCTACTACATCACCGAATGAAATATCCAACGTATCGCCGAGTGGCAGTGGTGTAGCGATCGCGCTATATCCTGTGGTCAGGGTGTTTGCACTTGTCTTGTTAGGGCCGGTCAGATCAACCTGATAACCAGTAAGGTCAATTGAAAGAGAGGCAATTCCCGGAAAACCAGTCGTAGCTGCAGGAATTGTAAATGTTGTATCAAACACATAACCTGCTGGATTCTTCATACTGGGAATCTTATAATTAAAATCAACCAAACCCTTTAACCCGCTTTTTATCGTAAGTACAATTTTCCCTTGCCTGAGTGTCACATTGGTTAACTGTGCACCTCCAAGCGAATATTTAACCGTGTTGGCTTTAGAAAAAATAGGCTGTCCGGGCAGAATCTGCACATTAAAAAAAGAAACATAGGATGTATCTAAAGTGGTATCCGGTATTGCAAAAAGTGTGTTCGAAGAAAAAGAGGTCAACGATGATCTGTAAACAATATCCAACGAATTATTCGGATTATGCTGTAGGATAGAATCAGGAATGATGTTATTAATATTAAGTGTGGATTTCACCAAAGGAGTAAGTACATCCACATCCCAAGATGGATTCATTTGCTTGCGGCAGGCAATAAAATAGACCGCACAAAGAAAAAAGAAGGCAAGTAGTAAGGATCTTTTTCTCATGCACTCATTATTTACAACTACTCTTTACATAATCAGCAGCTTCAGTATGGCCTAAGGATGCCGCCTTGGCAAAATCCCTGCAAGCTCCTACCTTATCATTCATCGTATTTCGAAGCATAGCGCTTTTAAAAAATGCAACGGCATCTTTAGGATTCATGCGCTGCACCTGCTGATAATCAAACAAAGCTGATTCAATTTTATTCATTCCCTCGCAGGATGCTGCTCTGTACATGTACGCATCGGTAAGAGCCGGGCTTATGTCAATCACTTTGCTGAAATCATTAAATGACTCCTGGTGTTTCCCTTTTACTGCATAGGCCTTTCCTCTTCCAAAATAGGCATCTACACCCGGAGACAAGGTAATGGACCTATCAAAATCGTTCAGCGCAAGATCTAACTTACCCAATCCAGCATAGCAACTGCCCCGCACAGTTATGTAGCGGCTGCTGTCAGGACACAGTTTCAGAGATCTCTGAATAAGATCAAATGACTCCTGATATTGATTAAGTCTTAGTTTAGTAATTGCCTCTTTGTAGATCTGATCTGCAACATTCCAGCAAAATTTTTCATCAAACATTTCTTTAGCCAAAGAATCTTTCAGCTCACGAGCCATTACAAGGTCCGTACAGCCTTCGTACTTCTTTCCCAGAGCATGTTGCACAACACCACGTTCCATATAAACATCACCAGATTTAGAATTTATCTTGATGGAGATATTCAAATCGTTTAAAGCATCTTCATTCTTATTCAAAGCGGCATACGAAATGCCACGGAAATAATAAAGACGTGCAATTGAACGATCTATGGGAGGTAATTCCAGCCCTTTTTCTGCCCTTTCAAAATCACTGAGCTTCTCGCCTTCATTCCATTTGCTGATATACGCCTGAACTTCTTTTTCGTGCTTTTGGATGGATCCTGAAAAATCAGCGATAGCCGGTTCGTGTTTGCCTGCCTTTTGCTTTACCCGGGCACTTTCGAGCAATGAGTCGCGCTGTGCAAAAGAAAAATGGGCAATGAATACAAAAAAGAGAATGGGAGTAATGATCTTGATCATAAATAATTTTAGACCCGAAGGGACTCCTTCGGAGTATAGCACAAAACTAAGAAAAGGAATGTAAATCGCAACAAGTGAAGTTCCACCAACTAAGGTGGTGGCTTCCTATTATTAAAAGTACGCACACCTCGCCATAGCTAGAAAGCCCGCTTCCTTTGCCAAAAGCAGGAAGCGAGACCCGTCAGTCGCCATTCATCCATTCGCCTTTGGCAAGATGGCTTTCTGGCGAGGCGGGTAAAAAATTAACCGAGGGGTGGAAAACTAAAATTGCAGGAAGTAGTCTTTCATTAGGTTCTTGTATTCATCGGTATACTTGTTCTCGCTTTGAATGACGAGCATCGTATCGTTGATGTTTTCTTTTTTATCAAAACCGAATTCCATGAGAATTCTTTTAGGAAATTTTTTTCGGTTGGTGGTTTTCACCCAGGCATAATTAACAAGAAATAAATTTCTTTTTTCGGCTTCATTTGTAAACATGGCTCCTTCGTGAACGGGCAGAATAACAAAAAAACTTCCGTTGGAAGTAAGCAGCCTTATCACATGTTCTGCCAGGTCGCTGAACGACAACAAATGCGTGAACCTGGCCTGAACCCCTGCTTTCTCTTTGTGTGATTTCGGCAATGAAAAATAAGGAGGGTTGCTTACAATAAGGTCGTATTTATTACCGGGTGAAAATTCCTGGAGTGCACAGTGGTAGGATGTTAAACGATTGCTCCATTTGGAAACGTCAAAATTTTCTTTGGCCTGAACGTGAGCAGCGTATTCAACATCAATGGCATCTATATCTGCCTTTGTCTTTTGAGCCAACATCAAGGCGATTACACCTGTGCCTGCACCAATGTCAAGAATTTTTTTTGATCTTTCTTTATTTACCCATGCACCGATCAGAACTGAATCGGTGCCCAATTTCATGGAACACTTATCCTGATTTACTGTGAACTCTTTAAAGGCAAATGTAGAACTCCGCATAAATACATTTTCATGAGGTAATAATAAACCGTTAAATACACGCTTTAAAAGTTAAACGAAAATAGAAACAAAATGGTTACAGCAAAATCTGCAAGCCTAATAATAACACCAAAACGGGGAGATTTTACGCTTTGGGTTCTTCCGAAGAAGCTTCTGCGGCAGGAGCTTCAGGTGTGGCTGCTTCAGCGGCTTTAACAGCCTCCGCGGCCTTCGCCTGGCGTTTAGCAGAACGTGTCTCTCTTGAAGCCGATTCAACAGCCATCCGCTTTTTATACGCATCCTTCTTGGAAGCTTCATTGGATGACTTTTTACTAGTCAACTGAGTTTCTTTCTCAGCAACCCACTTATTGAACTTAGCATCTGCTTGATCTTGAGTAAGAACTCCTTTGGTTACCCCTTTTTGAAGATGCGCCCTGAACATTACGCCCTGTGCAGAAAGGATAGTACGGGTAGTATCAGATGGTTTTGCACCTCTTTGAACCCAATCAACAGCACGATCAAATTTGATATTTACAGTTACCGGATTTGTACGCGGATTGTAAGTTCCGATCTTTTCAATAAAACGTGCATCTCTTGCATAACGGCTATCGGCTACCACAATGTGGTAAAACGCTTGTCCTTTTTTTCCGTGACGTGATAATCTGATAATTGCTGGCATTTGTTAAATAGTTTTTAAGGGTCGCGAATATCGTAAAAATATCCGAACTATAGGACCTGATTTTATCTAATTATTTTTGGTCAAAGTGATGTTTTTTGACTCGGTTTTACCTGCAGGAACCGATATATCGGTCGAAACCTTTTGAAATCCCTCAGCTGATGCCTCAATTACACAGGGCTTATCTCCCGAAAATTCAATGAAATAAGAGCCATCTTCACCCGATTTTGTGACAGCCACCTGCGCGCCGGTTGCTTTATCCAGTATCCTGATCTCTACAGCCATAGGGGAACCTTCTGGATTAGATACCTTACCCATAACAACGGCAGGCTTGGGTGCAGAAACAGCACTTTCTCCCGTCATCACGTTGTAGTTAGAGATATCGACCATTATTATATCACGCTCGCCAATTCCGCTATCACGTACAGATGCGATGTATGCCGCCTTTTTATCAGCAGTCATCACAAACTTGGACTCGATAGACACACTGTTAATGGGATACCCAATATTGACAGGAGTTGTCCATTTTCCATCTGCACCCAATGCTGTTCTGAAAATATCATAAGAGCCCATAGAAGTAGGCCCGTTCGAGCAGAAGAATAATGTTTTTCCGTCAGGAGCAAGATATAATCCGTTCTCATCATAGGGAGTATTTACCGGTGCACCGATATTAACAGGTTCACTCCATCCGGCAGGTATTTTTCTGGACACCCAAATATCTCCATGTCCTAATCCTCCGGGGCGTTCGCTTATAAAATAAAGCAGGTTTCCATCCGGAGAAATGCAGGCTCCGTCTTCGTAATAACTTGTGTTCACCGGCTTCAAAAGTATTTCGGGTGTTTTCCATTTTCCGGAAGTTCCTTTTTTTGCCATAAAAATTTCTCCTCCTCTTGCTTCAGAAGGATCGTTGCGGTAGACGAACATCATGGTGCCATCAGCAGAAATACTGGTACATGCATCATATCCGGGAGTGTTGATCGGTCCGCGGATCATATCGGCAGCAAGCCATGTTTTCTTTTCATCGCTCCAGTAACTTTCGTATACATCGTCAAAATAGCCAAAGTCACCTTCTTTATCCGTCTTTGATTTATCTCCTGCGGGCCTGCGGGAAGTGAACACCAGTGTTTTATCTCCATTGGTCAGCACGGGGCCTTTATCATCATATTGGGAATTGATATCAAGAACCTGAACAAGGTTAACATTCACAGGTTTTGCCATTAACTGCTTCGCAACATTACACTGAGAAATAAATACATCCACTTCGGATTCCTGAAGTTTTTTAGGGCTATCACCTACCAATTTCCTGTAGGCATTTAACTCAACCAATGCCTTGTCTATCATTCCACGCTGGTGATAGGTTCTGCCTAATATCAAACACAGATCATCGTTGGCATTGATGTTCAGATTTTTCGCGGTTTCTAAAAATTCGAGAGCATCTTTATATTCATGCATCATAAAATAACAGTCTCCGATATAGAAATTCACAGAAGCATCGCTGGGACGGTTCTTCAGAATTTCTTTGAATTTATTCAAAGCAGAGTGATAGTCTCCTCCAAAAAAATCCTGTTTGGCCATGAAAATTTTGTATTCATCGGTACCTTTTTCAAGAACATTGCCTTTGTTCTGAGCAAAAGATACGATGGCTGAAGAAAAGAGAAGTGCTGCGACAGAAAGAGTTGAAACTATTTTTTTCATAATCAGAAGTTTTTTATTCAGGCTACTGGTTGTTAAATTCGCTGCAAACATAAAGAATCCTCTCCATAACCCAAAATGATAATTTTTCAGTCCTTAAATAACCAGCCGGCAATACCTTAAACAATTTCTTTGCCAAGGTCTAAAAACAGTTCCATGGCAGTTTGCTTTTGCTTATCAAAACTGTAACTGATGGAGTTATTCAGGTAATTACGGACGATTTTTTCATCGTATGGGCCTTGTAACGCTGCTACAACCGCTTCTTTATTTTCGACACCGTATTTGAGTGCTTCATGAAAAGCGATGGAAATACTTTTTTCCATCCGTATGTTTGAAATCCAACATGCGAAAACAAACGGAAGGCCTGTAAAGAGCTGCCACTCTGCAGAAAGATCGTATGAATAGTTGAATTTTTCCGGCAAAGAAAAATTCCGGTCACCGATGATCAACCCGGCTGTTGCCCCCGATATTTGTTTTTCATATCCTTTTTCCGCCTGCACAAAAGCCGGGGATATCTTCCAGAATTTTTTTGCGAGGACACGAACCAACATCGAGGAGGTTTTGGATTGATAGTCGAGATAAACAGTTTTAATCTCCTTCAAAGGCACATCACTATACAGCATAACAGTAAGTACAGGGCCGTTCGAACCAATACAGAAATCAGGGATAATAAAATGTTCCTTTAACTCCGGGATGACAGCCACGGGGGCAAGCCCTATATCCACTTCCCTGCTTTTAAGTTTAGCTGCACACACCGAAGGGATATCGAGCGAGAGAGAATATTCTTTCAGAAAACCGGAATGCTCAATACCATATACAAAAGGTTTTGCGTTTATATAGGACACAGCTGAAATTCGGAGGAGTTTTGATTTCATATTTTATACGATCACAACTTCTCTTTCCAGTTCCACCCCAAACTTTTCTTTGACAGACTGCAGAATTTTTCCGGACAGATCAAAAACCTCAGCCCCATTCGCGTTGCCATAATTTACAAGCACGAGCGCCTGATCCTTGTGTACGCCTGTATTGCCCACCTGTTTGCCTTTCCATCCGCATTGTTCAATAAGCCAGCCGGCCGCTAATTTCATGCCGGCATTATCTTTATAGGCAGAGATGCCGTGGAAATCTTTTTTGAGCGATTCGTATTTTTCATTGCTCACAACCGGATTCTTGAAAAAACTACCGGCATTTCCTATTTTTTCCGGATCAGGAAGTTTACTCCTGCGGATATTGCACACCGCCTGAGAAATGGCTGCAATGGAAACTTCTTTTGCCTCCATTTTTTCCAGCTCCTGCCCTATGGCCCCATAACTGGTGTTAAGCTTTGGTGTTTTAAAAAGTTTAAAAGTAACGGAAGTAATAATGAATTTGCCTTTGGCTTCTCTCTTAAAAATACTGTCGCGGTAACCGAGCTGGCAATCGGATTTACTGAATACGACAAGTTTATTTTCTTTTAGATCGATCGCTTCCAGTTCGTGAAAAACTTCTTTTTGCTCCACTCCGTACGCTCCAATATTCTGAATAGGAGCAGCACCCACAGAGCCCGGAATGAGGGAAAGATTTTCCACTCCCGCATAATTTTTTTGAATGCAATGCATCACGAACTGATGCCATACTTCCCCAGCCCCCACTTTTAAATAATAATGCTCCTGATCCTGCGCGAGCAATTCTATGCCTCTGATATTGTTCTTCAAAACAACACCATCGAAATTTTTGGTGAACAGGATGTTGCTGCCGCCTCCAAGGATTAATCTTGGCAGCTCACCTACCCTTTTGTCATCCAAATAGCTTTGGATATCGGAAACAGAACCGGCTTCCAGAAAATATTTTGCCGAAACATCAATACCAAACGTATTAAATTTTTTGAGGGAAAAGTTTTCGAGGACCTTCATCCGGGCAAAGTTAGAAGATTCCGTTTTAGATGATGTTTAGCTGTTAAATGACCCGTTACGTTGGATCGGTAATTCAGCTTCCCATTTTAACTATCAACTCAAATTCTGCTTTTTCAAGCGGCATCACAGAAAGCCTTCCTTGCCGGATGAGATAAATGTTTTGTAATTTTTTTTCAACTTTTATCTGAGCAAGTGTCACCGGTTTTTGCAGGGGCTGATGAATGGAGAGATCAACCACAGACCAATCTTCCTGTATGGTGGGATCCTGATACGCTGCTTTGGCAACTTTAGCAATACCGACCACTGCTTTATCCTCTCCGCTGTGATAGAATAAAACAAGATCGCCTTCCTGCATAGCCCGCAGGTTCTTTCGCGCTGCGTAGTTACGCACGCCTTCCCACATGGTTTTGCCGTCTTTTGCAAATTGTGTCCACGAGTATGTTTCCGGTTCTGATTTAACTAAAAAGTAATTCATAATGGGGCTATGATTGAGATCACGAATATACAAATGACAGTCAAATGGTGTTTTTTTGTGTTTTTAGCCCTTTAATAATATCATTGATAAAATTTTATAACATTTCTCACTCATATTGTAACATAATTCATCCGACCGCGTCTTATGTTTGTTTTGGCAAAAATGGGCCATCAACAATGGTTAATAATTTACACGAGCATAATATGTCATATTATTCCTGTCTGCTTAATATATTTTTATATTTGTGCTCCTTAAAATGAAGGGTAAAAACAAGAAACATTATCAAAAACGTATATAACAAAAACATCATGAAAAAAATCCTACTCTCTTTATTTGTTTGCGCAGGTTTTGTTACCAGTGCATTCGCACAACTTCCTGTTGCTGATTTTTCGGGATCCCCTACCACGCTATGCGCAGGCAAGCAAGTTAGTTGGACCAATCTTACTACCGGTGCAGGCGGAGGATCAACTTTTAACTGGACATTTACCGGTTCAACAAACCCAACATCCACAAACCCATTTCCCGGGCCTAGAACTTATAATACTCCCGGCACCTATAATGTTATGCTGATAGTGGATAATGGAAATGGCATTGACACGATGTTAAAGACAAACTATATTACAGTATTGGCTTCTCCAACAATAACGGTTTCTCCGTCTACAGGATATATTTGTTCGGTAGGGTCAACCACCCTCACAGCGAGTGGAGGAAATAGTTATGTATGGTCACCTTCCACAGGACTAAATACTACTTCGGGAGCAACGGTAATTGCAAGTCCGGGCAATACTACCAATTACACTGTTACAGGAGCAAATGCAAACGGTTGTACGAGCCAGGCATTTGTTACAGTTTCTGTAAATAATTCAGCTCCTGCAAATCCGGGCGGAATAACCGGGCCCACCACAGTTTGTGCGGGTCAATCAGGCGTTACCTATAGCGTTGCGGGTGTTACTCCGCCTGCTCCTTATAGAACCTGGACAGTTCCTTCCGGTGCAGTCATTACTGCCGGACAAGGAACACGATCTGTCACCGTAACTTTTGGCGGTACTTCCGGCAACGTTTGCTGTACAGCAAGTAATGCCTGCGGATCAAGTTCTCCAAGCTGCCAAGCTATCACAGTAAATCCAACTCCTGCAGTTGGAACCGTGGGCACTATCACAGGGCCAAAAGCAGTATGTGCAAATCAATCAGGCATAACTTTTTCAATTGCTCCTGTAGCAAATGCGGCTTCATATAACTGGACAGTTAACGGGGGTAGCAATGCTACGATCACTGCCGGACAAGGAACGAATACTATTACGGTCGATTTTTCGGTTAATAATTGCAACCTGTGCGTAACTGCAAGCAATAGCTGCAATACAAGTAACCAGGTTTGTATAGGAATAACTGCTTCACCCAGCACTCCTGCAATTCCGGGAGCTATAACAGGACCGACAACAGTTTGTAACGGACAAGCAAATGTAGTTTACACGGTAGGAACCGTTGCGAACGCACAAACATATACGTGGGCAGCTCCTGCAGGTTCAAGCATAGTGACAGGACAAGGAACAAGAACAGTAACAATAACTTTTGGTGCAACATCAGGAACAGTCAGCGTAACAGCAGGAAATGCCTGCGGTACCAGTTTAGCAAGCACACTGAACGTAACTGTTGATCCATCTCCTGCATTGGGAGCTATCGGAACAATAAGCGGCCCCACAGCGGTTTGCGCAAATCAATCAAATGTAACTTATACAGTGGGTGCAGCTCCAAATGCTACTAACTACAACTGGACTGTTCCCGGCACTGCTACCGTTACAGCCGGTGCAGGAACAAATACGATCACTGTTGATTTTGGTGGCGGTGGAGGAAACATTTGCGTAACAGCAAACAATGGATGCTATACAGGTTCTCAGGTTTGTCAGTCAATAACTGTATCTCCCAGCGCACCTGGAATTCCGGGCGCAATAACCGGGCCAACAACTGTTTGTAATGGATCTGCAGGCGTACTTTACTCGGTTGCCAGCGTTCCTAATGCAACCGTTTACACATGGACTGTTCCTACAGGGGCAAGTGTAACAGCAGGACAGGGTACAAGATTCGCAACCGTGACATTCGGTGCTACCTCCGGAACTGTGGCGGTAACAGCAGGAAATGCCTGCGGTACCAGTTTAGCAAGCACACTGAACGTAACTGTTGATCCCGCAGTTGCTGTTGGTACCGTTGGAACCATCACAGGGCCTACAGCAGTATGTGCAAATCAATCAGGTGTTACTTATTCTGTGGGCGCAGTTACAGGTGCAACAACCTATAGCTGGACCGTTCCCGGTACTGCAACTGTTACAGCAGGCCAAGGTACAAATACAATTACCGTATCTTTTGGAGGTGGAGCTGGTACAATTTGCGTAACTGCAAGTAACAATTGCAGTGCAAGTGCTCAAAGTTGTCAGTTTGTAAGTGTATCTCCAAGTGCTCCTGCTATTCCGGGCGCAATAAACGGGCCTACAACAGTCTGCAACGGATCAGCGGGAGTTGATTACTTCGTGGCTACCGTTCCTAATACATCAGTATACACATGGACGGTCCCTTCCGGTGCGAGTATCACTGGCGGACAAGGAACAAAAACAATTACAGTGACTTTTGGGGCAACATCAGGAACAGTTAGCGTAACAGCAGGAAATGCCTGCGGTACAAGCTTAGCGAGCAACCTGAATGTAACAGTAGACCCTAATCCAACTGTAGGCACATTAGGCACGATCACCGGCCCAACTGCCGTATGTCAAAATCAATCGAATGTAACTTATACGGTTGGCGCTGTTACAGGTGCATCAACCTATAGCTGGACAGTTCCAGGCACTGCAACAGTTACAGCTGGTCAGGGAACAAACACCATTACTGTATCTTTTGCCGGTGGCGGAGGAAACATTTGCGTAACTGCAAGCAACAATTGCAGCTCAACCTCAGCAAACTGCATTACAATAACAGTCGCTCCAAGTGCTCCTGCAATTCCTGGAGGAATAACAGGGCCAACGACTGTATGTAATGGCACGTTGGGTGTAGTTTACTCGGTGGGCAATGTGCCTAATGCTACTGTATATACCTGGACAGTTCCTTCAGGTGCAACTGTAGCTTCGGGACAAGGGGCCAATACAGTCACAGTTAATTTTGGACCTAACTCAGGAACCGTAGCGGTAACAGCAGGAAATGCCTGCGGTACAAGTTTGGCAAGCAGCCTTCTTGTTACAGTAGACCCAACTCCTGCTGTAGGTACTATTGGCACTATTACAGGCCCAACAGCAGCTTGTGCAAATCAAACGAATGTTACCTACTATATAGCTCCGGTTGCGAATGCTACCAACTATAATTGGACAGTTCCTGCTTCGGCAAATATTACCGGCGGACAAGGAACAACAACCATTACAGTAACCTTTGGCAACGTTTCCGGAAACATTTGTGTGGATGCAAGCAACTCATGCGGTTCAGCTCCTTCGAACCAATGTATTGCCGTAAGCATTTCTCCAAATGCTCCTGCTATTCCTTTAGGAATCACAGGACCTACAACTGTCTGCACTTCGCAGTCAGGAGTGTCATACTCTATTGCACCGGTTCCTAATGCATTATCGTATGCATGGACCGTTCCTGCAGGAGCATCTGTCACTTCCGGACAGGGCACAACAAATATCATGGTAACTTTTGGGGCTACTTCTGGAACAGTATCTGTAACAGCAGGCAACGGATGCGGAAACAGCCTGGCTAGCACCTTGGTAATAACGGTTAGTTCTGCGGTATTGACTGTCAGCACAACACCTACCAATGCAACATGCGGGTCATGCTGCGATGGTAGTGCAACAGCTACTCCAAGTGGTGGAACAGGCCCTTACAACTATGCATGGAATCCAACAGGTGCAGTAACACAAAGCATTACCGGCCTTTGCACAGGCACTTACACAGTATGTGTAACTGATGCAGGAGGATGCGTAACATGTAATACTGTTACAATTTCTGCACCAATCGGAGTTGCTACTGTTTTAACTGACAATGGAACTCTTAAAGTATACCCAAACCCAGCGAACGATTATGTGTTCCTGGAAGGAACACTTTCCGGTTCTGCAAATATGCAAGTGAGCGTGATCAATCTCTACGGACAAAAAATGATCGGCAGATCTGTATTTGCAAACGGTGCTTTCTCTGAGAAAGTGAATATCGCAAATATAGCTCCCGGAATTTACTTCATCGAAGTTCGTTCAGGAGAGATGGTTAGAAATCTTAAGATCGTGAAGGTTCAGTAATTAGATAATCAAACAAACTGATCCCGTCAGAGAGAAATCTTTGACGGGATTTTTTGTTTGCAAAAATCCGACTCTTACTTAGTGAATTATCCTGAACACCAGCTCTTTCATCAGCTCTCCTTCATCGGCGCTGTTGCCATCATACCCTTTTGAACGCAGGTCGTACTGGCGCAGAAGAGAAATAACATCCATCGCCTTTCTCGCCGAATAATTGCTTGCGGCAAGCGTATAATCCTTCACAAAAAAAGGATTCACCTTAAGGACTGAAGCCACGTTGTTCTGAGATTTATCGGGCAGGTAATGATACGTAAGCACTTTGGTAAAATACCCGCCAAGCAGTGCCACCGTCATCACCAAAGGATTGTCTTTGGGATTGGAAGCAAAATAATTGATGATGCGGTTTGCCTTGAGCACATCGCGCCTGCCAATGGCTGCCTGTAGTTCAAAATTGTTATACTCCTTGCTGATGCCAATGTATTTGTAAATATGCTCTGTAGTTATTTTTGACCTTTCAGGAATATTAAGAAAAAGCTTTTCCAGCTCATTCGCAACTTTGCTGAGGTCATTTCCCAAAAACTCCGTAAGCAAAGCACTTGCCTGAGGGTCGATGGAATATTTTTTCTGCGCCAGGAACTCTTCTATCCATTTGGGTACTTTATTGTCATAGATGGTATCGGACTTCATGACCACTGCTTTCTTGTTCAAGGTTTTTGCAAATGCCGTGCGCATATCCACCGTTTTGTATTTGTGGCAGAAAACAAGGATGGTACTTTTTTGTGGATTGTTTAGATAAAATTCAAGTGGGCTCTTTTTTTCTTCGCTCGCATCTTCCTTCTCTCCCCCTTTTGAGGATCCCGAAGGTGTCAAGCCTTTCATATTCTGTGCCTCTTTCACGATAACCACCCGGTAGTTGCTCATCATCGGGTAGCTCTTGGCCTCGCTGATCACCTGTAGGATATTCGTTTCTGCTCCATACAAAACTGTCTGGTTAAAGGCTTTTTCGGATTCATCTAGTACATTCTTTTCTATGTAATTAGAAACAGTATCAATAAAAAAAGGTTCCTCACCCATTAAAAAATAAACCGGGTGGTACACCTTGTTCTTAAGGTCAGATATGATCTTTTCAAAATCCATCATTACTACGAATTACAAATACCGCGAATTACGAATAGACAGCCAAGTTTAATTTACTGCTACGAACTTAACAAATTATATACATTCGTAATTCGATATAATTCGTAATTCGTAGTATAGATGACCCGCCTTAACCTTCCTGAGTATAACTTCCGAATTCAGAAAACTGAAAAAGGCATTCAGATTTTCGACTCCATTCGCAAAAAACTGGTGGCTCTTACTCCCGAAGAATGGGTACGACAGAATTTTATCCGGTACCTGGTCGAAGAAAAAAAATACCCCTACTCTCTTATTGCGGTCGAAACCGGGTTAAAATATAACCGTCTCAAAAAGCGCAGCGATATCACTGTGTATGACAAAAAGGGAAATGTGTGGATGATCATAGAATGTAAGGCTCCGGAAGTCAAGATCTCCCAGGAAACATTTGATCAGGTGGCAACGTACAATAAGTCGGGCAAGACGACTACAAAATTTCTTGCTGTAACGAACGGGCTTACGCACTATTGCTGTGAAATGAATTATGAAACGAAAAAATATGATTTCCTGAGGGATTTTCCCGATTTTTAGAAGGTGATCAGAGAAAAAAATATGTTGAAAAAATTGATTTTAGAAACGCTATTCTTACCTTTACAGGCGATCGTACAATGATGAAACAACCACTGTCCCTTTTATCTTTAACCCTGCTCTTATTATGCAGCATATCTGCTTTTGCAGGGAATAAAGTGGAAGTGATCATTCCCGGCAATCATACATCTCGTGCTTTCACCATGTCATCGGGTTTGAGAGAAGGAGATTATATTCCGAACACCATCATCTTCAAAGTAAAACCCCAGTATCGTCAGAACTGCAAACCCAATTCGGTTGATAACCTGCTTCCACTACAGGATTTTTTAGAGAACTATGGCGCAAAGAACCTGAATAAAATATACCCGCATCAAACAGTTCCGGAAATAGAAAGAAATGCGCTCGGGCAAAAATTAGTGGATCTTTCTACCCTATATTCCTTCAAATATACTGCTGCCGTTCCACTGGAAAAAATAATCAACGGCATGCTTTCGCTGGGTTATTTTGAATATGTAGAACCCTGGTATATTCCGAAAACCGATTTTATACCCAATGACCCTTCGTGGACCGGTGTGCTGCAATATCATTTGCAGGGTGCTGTTACCGGAAGCATAAATACAGTACAGGCCTGGGACGTCACCACCGGAAATGCAACGGTTGTAATTGGAATTGTGGATACCGGAACAGAAACTAATCACCCTGATCTGACCGCAAATTTATACCATCAACCGGGTGAAATTCCGAACAACGGCATTGATGACGAAGGTGACGGATACATTGACAACTATAATGGCTGGGATCTTGGAGATATCAGCGTCAATTCTAAAGGAGACAATGATGTGCTATGGCAAGGGAGCGCACACGGTGTTTTGACCTCAGGCGATGCTGCGGCTGTGACAAATAATAATGTTGGAGTGGCAAGTCCCGGATTCAACTGCAAATTTTTTATGACCAAGGTGGCTGATGCAGCAGGTCAGTTGGTTGCGGCATATCCCGGTATTACGTATGCTGCAGATCACGGGGCAAAGATCATTAGCCTTTCCTGGGGTTCAGCGAGTGGCGGTGCTTACGGACAAGATATTGTTAACTATGCAGCCATCAACAAAAACTGCCTGGTACTCGCATCCGCCGGCAACGGGTATAACAAAGAGCAATACCTCTATCCCGGTTCTTATAATAATGTGTATCGTGTTGCAGGTTCTGAAGAAACCGATGCCATGGCAGATTTTTCAACGTATGGCTTGGATGTGGACTGGTGCGCACCGGGGCATGCTATCTATTCTACCTCCCCTGGCGGAAGTTATTCATCCCAAAACGGAACTTCGATGTCATGTCCCGTATCTGCCGGTGCTGCCGGCCTTGTGCAATCTCAATTCAATTATACCAATGCCTTCCAGATCGGCGAAAAACTGAAACAAACCTGTGATCCATTGACAGGCAGCGTAAATAATACGCAAGCTCATTATACAGCAGGCATGCTCGGAAAAGGAAGGATCAATGTTTACAATGCTCTTACGCAGGCAGCAAAATCCCTCACGGCTAATCCGATCACTATTACTGACAGCAACGACAATATTTTTATGCCCGCAGAAACACTCAGTGTTAGTGGAAGATTTACCAACTACCTCGACACTTCAAGCAGTTCTGCTTCGGCTACGCTTTCCATCGTGTCCGGAGGAACGTATGTGACCATCCTGAATGGTAATTTCACCATAGGCGCATTAAATACTCTTGACACAACAAACAACAATGCAAGCCCTTTCACGGTGGCCATAGCGGCCAATGCCCCTTTGAATCATGCTGTGAAATTCAAGCTGACTATTACCGATGGGGCGTTTTCCGGCTCCCAATATTTTGATGTAACTGTAAATTCCGACTGTATTGACATAGCTATTAATGATGTACTCACAACCATTACCAGCAAAGGAAGAATTGGCTATAACCTGGATAATCAACTACAGGGGCTTGGTTTTCAATATCTCATCCCCAACTCACAGGATCTGCTCTATGAAATGAGCCTGATGATCGGAAATTCTTCTACCAATGTTTCCGATATGTTCAGCGATGGAGGTGTAGGCAATACGGATTTTAAATCTGTGAACCGCGTTTATAAAGTAAGCCCAAATGTAGTTTCAGATTTTGACGTAGCCGGAAAATTCAACGACTCCTCTGCAACAACCTCCGGGCCACTTCCTGTTGAAGTGCGGCACAGTGCCTACGCATGGACCACAGCCCCTTACCGAAAATTTGTGATCCTAAAATACGTGATCAAAAATACAGGCGCAACACCACTCAATAATCTTTACGCAGGTATCATGGCCGACTGGGATGTTCCCAACGCGTACTCCGGACAAAACAAAGCATCGTACGATACATTGAATAGAATGGGATACGCTTGGCAGGTGGGGGTTCAGCTTTATGCTGCTATGAAATTATTGAGCACCACTGCTCCGCCTAATAATTATATAATTGATCTTGTATCTGGCGGAAATGGGGGCATTGATGCGTACACCACTTTTACTACTGCTGATAAATACAAAGCATTATCTACCACCCGGAACAGCGATGCGTACAATGCAGGCGGTGGGGATGTGATGGATTGTTTAAGCAGCGGGCCGTTTACGATCGCTACAGGTGATAGTGTTGAAGTGGCTTTTGCACTCATCGGAGGAAACGATATGCTCGACATTAAAGCAAGTGCCTGTGCCGCACAAGCCAAATACGATAACGGTTGCACGGATGTTGGTGTGAACGATATCGAAAATGACAACTTGTGGATGTACAGCGCACCCAATCCTGCTTCCGGCCTTGTAAATATTAATTATAATATTATTGGCGGCCACAATGCGTCTCTTCGCATCATGAACTCATTGGGCGAAATAGCAATGACATTTGACAATATTCCTGCCGGTAAAAATATTTTCCCTTTAGATGTTTCAAAGCTCAGTACCGGAACCTATTTCTACCAGCTAAAGTCAGGGCAAGCTGTTATTACAAAAAAGCTAACCGTCCTAAGATGATCTTAAAATATATCTCAAGAAAAACCCTGGCTATAACGGTTGGGGTTTTTTATTTTCGTAAATTCGCTCCGAAACATCACTTAGTTATGTCACACATTTAACACCCAATATAATTATGGCATTTGATTTAAACATGATCCAAAAGCTGTATGCAGATCTTCCCAATAAAATTGCAGCAGCCAGAAAATTGGTCGGCCGCCCCCTTACACTTACTGAAAAAATTCTTTACGCTCACCTTGCGGACGCACTTCCGTCACAACCTTACGAAAAAGGAAAATCATACGTTGACTTTAATCCCGATAGAGTGG